>NZ_JBEPCY010000023.1:0-123485 GCF_040299965.1 Streptomyces sp. NPDC000594
AAGTACGCCACCACCGCCGAATCCACCCCGTCCCGCACCACACCCATCGCATAACCAGCCGCATGCAACGCCTGCGAACCAATCACAATCGTGTAGAGATGGAAGTTGTTGGAGGTGGGGTCCCAGCCGCCGTGGTTCACACCCCGGAACATCCCCAGGAGATTGGTGGGATCGACCCCCCGGCACCAGGCGACGCCGTGCTCACGGTAGGTCGGGAAGACATAGTCGTCGTCGCGGAGCGCACGCCCCGAACCGATCTGCGCCGCCTCCTGCCCCAGCAGCGAGGCCCACAGGCCGAGTTCGCCCTGGCGCTGGAGGGAGGTGGCCTCGGCGTCGAAGCGCCGGGTCAGAACCATGTCGCGGTACAGACCCCGCAACTCATCGGCGCTCAGATCGACACTGAAGTCGGGGTGCTCGACCCGCGTGCCCTCCGGTGACAGAAGTTGCACGAGCTGAGGCTCGGAACTCTCCGTCTTCTTGGCGCCCACCCGCTTGCTGCTGCGGCGCGGTTTACGCGCGGCACTGCTCTCCACGGTCACGTGCGTGCTCCTCCGTCTGTCCGGCCCGCCGGGGTCGCCGGGAGCCTGAGGTTGCCCCTGTCCGAGAACAGGGGGAGGCTCGCCCGTTCTCCCCGGCGCACGGGGGTGGGCGCGCCAACGGAGCACGGGCGTGACAGGTGCCCCCGACGAAGCCCTGCCAAAAGCACGTTACCCAGAACGAACCATTCCTGCGAAACCCCTATTGACCTGGGATTTTGCTTGGATTTCCAAGTAAATCCAGAAAAAGGGGAACATCACTGGTCACGGCGCTGGTCACAACCTTGCGGGCGGTCGAGAACACGGGCAACCTATCTCGGCCACCCCGGGCACGGGAAGAGCCGGTGTGTGAGACTGCATTCGTGCGCGAAGAAGGAAAAATCACCGTATTCCTGTTGGACGACCATGAAGTGGTGCGGCGTGGCGTCCATGAGCTGCTCTCCGTCGAGGACGACATCGAGGTCGTCGGCGAGGCCGGGACCGCCGAGGAAGCCATGGTCAGGATCCTGGCCACCCGCCCCGATGTCGCGGTGCTCGATGTCCGGCTGCCCGACGGCAGCGGTGTGGAGGTCTGTCGGGAGATCCGTTCCCAGGACGAGAGCATCAAATGCCTGATGCTGACCTCTTTCGCCGACGACGAGGCGCTTTTTGACGCGATCATGGCCGGGGCCTCGGGGTATGTCCTCAAGGCGATCCGGGGCAATGAGCTGCTGTCCGCGGTACGGGATGTCGCGGCCGGAAAGTCTCTTCTCGACCCGGTCGCGACCGCCCGCGTCCTGGCGCGGCTGCGCGACGGGAACAGCCCCAAGGGCGACGACAAGCTGGCGGCCCTGACCGACCAGGAGCGCAGGATCCTGGATCTGATCGGTGAGGGGCTGACCAACCGGGCCATCGGCGAGAGGCTGCATCTCGCCGAGAAGACGATCAAGAACTATGTCTCCAGCCTGCTGTCGAAGCTGGGCATGGAGCGACGGTCGCAGGCGGCGGCGTTCGTGGCCCGCAGGCAGGCGGAGCGCCAGCACCACTGAGGGGTTCCGGGGGCGGATGGGGCGGAGCGGTACCCGTGAGTGGGACTTATGTCCCGTTGACCAGGGGCGGCAGCCCCTTCCCCTGGAGCACCCTCCACCCCGAGAGTGGTCCCCATGCCCACCGAGGAACTGCGCGCGACCGTCGACGCGACCATCTCCGGGGCGCCCGACGAGCTGCGGGGCGTCCGGCTGCTCGACGGTGTCTCCTACGGCCGGCTCGCCACCAGCATGCGGGCCATGCCCTTCGTGGCCCCGGCGCGCCACATCGTCCGCGACGACCACTCCGTCCTGCTCCGTATGCACCGGGGCTTCGGTTATCACCGCGCGTGCAACGGCAGTGTCGTGGCGTACGGCGCGGACAACTTCACCTCCGGCTGCCGGACCATGTGGTCCGTACAGTTCACCGGCATGGCCGAGATCGTCTGCCCGACCGAGGATGATCTGCGCCGATTCGGCGATGAGCCCCTCTTCGCCGACGATGAGCGGTTTGAGCCGGTCTATATGCGAATAGAACCTCAGTTCGTCACCGTCCACACCCTCGATTATCGCGAAGAGCAGCACAACCGACACTCTGAGTGATCTAACATTTGGTAAGTGCCGCGCTCATCTGTCAGCGCGCCGCCGGTTGGTGCTCTGCTGCGCCGCTATGAGGACCCGGGGGAACCGCTCTCCTGTGAGCGGGTCACCGAAGGGCTTCTCAACCGCGGCTACCGCCTCTCCACCACCCGTGGTGCGTACTTCCTGAAACACCATCTCGACGGCGATCGGGAGGCGATCGTCCGCCAACACCGCGCCACCGAACGTCTCCAGGCGCTCGGGGTCCCCGTCGCTCCACCCGTGGCCGACGCGCGGGGGGAGACGGTCGCGGTGATCGGCGACAGCTGTTACGCCCTCCATCCCTGGGTCGACGGCCGCCATCGCGACGGCTCCCATCTCTCCACCTGCCAGTCGCGCCGCCTCGGCTCGCTGCTCGGTCTGGTCCACACCGCGCTGGAGCAGGTGATGCACCGCGCCGAGCGCCCCGCGATCCCCGGGCCCCGGGCCCGTGCCGGGGAAGCGGGATCGCGGGGTCGGGCCCCCCGGCGCTACACCCGGCAGTACGCCCCCCAGCACGCCCGCCCGTACGACAGCGCCGATCCGACGGAGACCTTCACCCTCATCGACGAGCTGCTCGGACTGGCCCGCGGCTCCCGGCCGCACGACACCTTCGACACCCTCGCCGAACACCGGCTGCTGGAGCGGCGGGCCCTGCTGGAGCTGTACGCGGACCGCAGACCGCCGCCCCCGCGGGCGGGCGGCTGGGTGCACGGCGACTTCCATCCGCTGAATCTGCTCTACCGGGGGACGGAGCCGGTCGCGATCGTGGACTGGGACCGGTTAGGGGTCCAGCCGCGCGCGGAGGAGGCGGTCCGGGCCGCCGTGATCTTCTTCCTCCGCCCGGCCGGGGTGCTGGAGCTGCCCAAGGTCCGGGCCTATGCCCGGGCCTATCGCCGTGCGGTGGGCGCGGACGCGGCGGAGATGGCGGCGGCCGTCCACCGGGTCTGGTGGGAGCGGCTCAACGACTTCTGGATACTCCGCTGGCGGTATCAGCTGCGCGACCGCAGGGCCGACCCGCAGTTCGCCGCGGTGTCGGCCCTGGCGGTGTGGTGGACACGGGAGTACGAGGCGGTCCGCGAGGCCTTCACCGCCTGAGCCGCGACGCCCCGGGCCCCCGGCCCCCCGGGCTTCCCGAGGGTTGCCGAGGAGCCCCTCGTACACAAGCGGCAGGGCCCGGCGTGTCGCCGGGCCCTGCCGTGGTCCCTCAGCCCCGGGGGCCTCCCTCGGCCCCGGGAACCCCACCGGGCTGTTCCTGCCCCGGGCCCGGTGAGGGGTCACCGTCTCTTCAAGGCGCCTCTCCGCCGTCGCCCTCGCCACCCGTCTCGCCGCCGTCACCGGGCTCGGTGCCCGGTTCTCCCTCGCCGGGGTCGCCGCCCGGATCGCCGCCGTCCGGCGGGTCGGTCGGCTCGGTGGGTTCGGTCGGCTCGGTCGGCTTACCGGTCTCGACGGGCGGCTGCGACGTGGTCGGCTCGCTGGTCTGCGTCTGCGTCGGCTGCGGCTGCGTCGGCTGGTCGGTCTTCGGGGGCGTCCAGGGCTGCTGAGTCCGCTCCGGGGTGCCCACCGGGTCCTCCTCCGGCGTCTGCGAGGAGGTCGGAGTGGGCGACTCCTTCTTCTTCGGCGGCGACTGGGAGGTCTTGGTCCCGGGACTGTTGTCGGTGGTGTTGGACTTCGTCTCCTGGATCGCGTACGCGACACCGGACACGATGGCGATCACGGCCAGCACGGCGATCAGCACCATCCTGCCGCGCCGCCGTCCGCCACCGTGGTGACCGCCCTCGTACCCACCGTCATCGGGGTTCATCGGCGGAAGGATCGGCCCCTGGGCCGTTTCGCCGTGGACGGGGTGGTGCACGGCGGTCGCCGCCGTCATCCCGCCGCCGAGCGCCGTCGTGGGCCTGGTGTCCTGCGCCGGCACATATCCGGTGTTCCAGCTGCCGTTGTGGCTGCCCTGCTGCTGGAGCATCTGGAGGGAGTACTGGACCAGACCGCGCATCTCCTCCGCGCTCTGGAAGCGGTCGTCCGGGTCCTTCGCCAGCGAGCGCATGACCAGCCCGTCCAGCTCCGGCGGCACCACGTCGGAGACATCCGACGGCGGCATCGGGATGTCCTGGACATGCTGGTAGACCACCGAGAGCGGGGTCTCACCGGTGAACGGGGGACGCAGCGCCAGCAGCTCGTACAGCAGACAGCCGGTGGCGTAGAGATCGGAACGGTGGTCGACGGCCTTGCCCAGCGCCTGCTCCGGGGAGAGGTACTGCGGGGTGCCCATGACCATGCCGGTCTGGGTCATCGTCGTCGACGCGCCGTGCAGGGCGCGGGCGATGCCGAAGTCCATCACCTTCACCGCGCCGGAGTCGGTGATGATGACATTGGCCGGCTTGATGTCCCGGTGCACGATCGCGTGCTGGTGGGAGTAGGCGAGCGCCTCCAGCACCCCGGAGACGATGATCAGGGCCTGCTCCGGCGGCGGGGCGTCGGCGTTGATCAGCAGATCGCGGATGGTGCGGCCCTCGACCAGCTCCATCACGATGTACGGAACCGACTGACCGCCGACCACGTCCTCACCGGAGTCGTACACCGCCACGATCGCGTGGTGGTTGAGTCCGGCGACGGACTGCGCCTCCCGGGTGAAACGGGCCTTGGAGACCGGGTCCTCCGCGAGATCGGCGCGGAGCAGCTTCACCGCGACCGTCCGGCCGAGCCGCACGTCCTCGGCCGCGAAGACCTCGGCCATGCCGCCGCGCCCGAGACGGTGGGTGAGACGGTAGCGGCCGTCTCCGACCAGCCCTCCCGCGCCCCAGTTCTCCGCCGGATCCGGCACGCCGCCGCTGCCGGCTTCGGGTTCGGGTGCCATCAGTCCTCGCCGTCGTATCTGGTGTGTTCAGTGCCGTGTGGGCCACGCTACAGCCTTCCTCCGACGGGCCCGGCGGAGATGGACCGCCCGGCAAACGGCTGTGAGCACGACCACGCGTATTTCGTGCCACACCTGTGACTCTGACGGACCCGACCGCCGCGTACGGTCACGGATCGGGCACCTCGCTTGACGTGGGATACCCCTCGGGCAGACTTGCCCCGTCAGAGGGACGGCCGAGGGGGGATGCCGAGCATGAGCCAGGACGGCGCGCGGGACCGCTATGCGGGCGGTTCCCTGGCGGGTGGCCGATATCAGCTCCGCGCGCTGCTCGGCGAGGGCGGAATGGCCGCGGTCCATCTGGCCTATGACACCGCGCTGGACCGGCAGGTGGCGATCAAGACACTCCATACCGAACTGGGGCGCGAGCAGTCCTTCCGCGAGCGGTTCCGGCGCGAGGCCCAGGCCGTTGCCAAACTGTCGCATCCCAATATCGTCTCGGTCTTCGACACCGGCGAGGAGACGGTCTCCCCCGACGGTTCCGCCCTTCCGATGCCGTACATCGTGATGGAGTACGTGGAGGGCAAGCCGCTGGGGTCGGTGCTCCAGGAGGATGTCCGGCGGTACGGGGCGATGCCCGCCGACAAGGCGCTCACGGTCACGTCGGATGTCCTCGCGGCGCTGGGGACCAGCCATGAGGTGGGTCTGGTCCACCGGGACATCAAGCCCGGCAATGTGATGCTGACCCCCCGCGGGGTGGTCAAGGTGATGGACTTCGGGATCGCCCGCGCCCTCCAGTCGGGGGTCTCCTCGATGACCCAGACCGGCATGGTGGTGGGCACTCCGCAGTATCTGTCGCCGGAGCAGGCGCTGGGGCGGGGGGTGGACACCCGTTCCGATCTGTACTCCGTCGGAGTGATGCTCTTCCAGCTGTTGACGGGGCGGCTGCCGTTCGACGCGGACGCGCCGCTGGCGATCGTGTACGCGCATGTCCAGGAGGAGCCGGTCGCTCCCTCGGCGATCAACCGCTCCGTCACCCCCGCGATGGACGCGCTGGTGGCGCGGGCCCTGCGGAAGAACCCCAACGAGCGCTTCCCGACCTCGGCGGCCATGCGCGAGGCATGCGGGCGGGTCCTGGCGGCGGGCCGGCCCGCGGCTCCGCTGATCGTCTCCGGCGGTCCGGTGTCGAGCGGGGCGGGCGTCGCCTCGGCCGTCTTTCCGCCGGTGGCCCCGGCGCCCGGACCGTATCCGCAGGCCCCGGGCCCGTACGGCCCTCCGCAGCCGCAGCCGCAGCCGGTCCACGGCCACCCCACACCGCGCCCGGCGCACCCCGGTCCCGGATACCCCGGACCGACCCACTCCGGACCGACCCACCCCGGACCCGGGCGCCCCGGCCCCGGGCACTCCGGACCCGGGTACGCCTATCCGCAGCCGCCGCCCGTCCACGGGTATCCGGCGACCGCGCCGATGGCCCCCTCGTACACCGTCTCGCCGCCTCCCGCGCCCGTCGGACCGGGGCAGCGGCCGGGACAGGGGCAGGGACAAGCGCAGGGGCAGGGACAGGGCTCGGGGCGCGGGAAGAAGATCGCGCTCACCGTGTTCGGGGTGCTGGCGGTCCTGATCGTGATCGGAGCGATCCAGGACAAACGGGAGAGGTCCCGCTCGAACACCGGCATCCGGACCGAGGCCACCTCGTCGGCGGCACCCGACCCGACCCGTACGGACAGCACCGGTACGGGTGCGAAAACGGAGGGGCTCCCCCCGGACCGCACCCGGAAGATCGACGCGACGAAGTGCTCGGACGCCACGGAGGACTACAACGACCCCTCGAAGGTGGCGGCGCCCGATCTCACCTACAAGGACGTGCTCTCCGTGAAGGAGTGTCTGCGCTCGGCGGGCTGGACCTGGAAGGTGGTCGAGGTCGACAACCCGCAGTGGGGCAAGGACACCGTGGTCCGGCAGTTCCCGGGCCGGGGGACGGCCGTGAACCCGAAGAACCAGGAGTTCGAGCTGACCATCTCCACGGGCGCGGCGGGCTGACCCACCGCCCTTTCTTCCGGATGGCCCTGAGATGCCGGATCCATCACGCCATGTGACGCTGAGTCCAACGGCACCGGGATACGGTCACGGGCCGTCGTCGGCGTGATCGTCGGCGGCCCGTGCTCGTTGTGCCCGGTACGCCCCTCCACCGCGCGGGGCGGTTCGGCACGTTCGGTCGTTCGGTACGGGAGGGGGTCACCCGGTGACTCCACGGCTGCGCACCCGGTGCGCGATCACGGTCGCCTCATTCCTGCTGCTGCTCCTCGCCGCGCCCGGCACCCGGGTGGCCGCGGAGGAGGGCCCGGGCGCGCCCGAACGGCCCGGGGCGGCGCCCTCCGCCCCGCTGGCCGGACATCCCGCAGGCGAGGGGCGGACCCGCCCGGGACACCCCCCGGTGACCCCCGCGCCCTGGCCGGACGGGGGATCGGGGGAGCCCGCGGGCGCCGGAACGCCCGGTGCGGCCCCCTCCGGGCACACCGCGCCCCCCGGTTCGACCGCGCCCGCCGTACCGTCGTCGCCCGGCGTTCTGTCACCGTCCGGTATCGGTTCCCGCTCCCCGGCCGAGTCGCCGGAGCCCCCCGGGGAGCCCCCGAACCGGTCCCCGGGGGACCGCGCCGAGGACCCCGGGGCGCGCCGCGTGGATGACGTCCCGGGGAACGACGACATCCCGGCCGACGCCCGGGACGCCGCCGCCGAGCCGCCCGCGCGACTGACCCCCCTCGATGACGAAGCCGCACGCCAGCAGGGGTACGAGGGTCCTCCCGAGCCGGTTCCGCACCATGTTTCGCCGCTGTCGCTCGGGGTCGGTATGGCCCTGATGGGGCTGGGGATCGGCTTTCTGGGCGTACGGATGAGACGGCGCTGAACCCCTCGCCCGGGGCGGGCCCGGCACCCCCCGGACCCCCTCGTCCTCCGGGCGCCGGACCCGGCCATGTCCTCCCCGGATCCTCCCCGCGGCGGTTTGCCCTCCCGGGCATACTCGGTATACATACTGAGTATGTCCATCCGCCACGGGCTGCTCGCCCTGCTAGAGCACGGCCCCCGCTACGGCTCCCAGCTCCGTTCGGAGTTCGAGTCGCGCACGGGGGCGACCTGGCCCCTCAACGTCGGCCAGGTCTATACGACCCTCAACCGCCTGGAGCGCGACGGACTCGTCGCCCAGGGCGGCGAGGACGAGGGGGGCCACGCCCTCTATGCCATCACCGAGGCGGGCCACACCGAGCTGCGCAGCTGGTTCGGCCGGCCGGTGGACCGCACCAGCCCGCCCCGGGACGAGCTGGCCATCAAGCTGGCCATGGCGGTCGGCGCCCCGGGGGTCGACATCCGCGATGTCATCCAGTCCCAGCGCCGCCACACCGTCCGGGCGATGCAGGACTACACCCGGCTGAAGGCCCAGGCGCTGGCGGCCATCGAGAGCGGTGAATCGCCCGAGCGGGACGATGTCGCCTGGCTGCTGGTGCTGGAACAGCTGATCTTCCAGACGGAGGCCGAGGCGCGCTGGCTCGACCACTGCGAGGCACGGCTCATCCGCATCGCCTCGGCCGCCAAGGAGCGGGCGCGGACCGCGCCGCCGGTCCAGAACGCGCCGGCCCGCACCAGGGCACCGGCCGGCGGTCTGTAGCCCGTACCGCGCACAGGCCCGGCCGCGCGCCCACCACCGGCCCGCAGCCGGCCCGCAGCCGGCCACCGGCCGTACCGCAGTACCGGCCGCCGGCCCGTACCGACCGGCGGCCCGTACCGCCGTCCCGACCACCGGCTCCGCCCAGGGAGCCCTTTCCGCAGAACAGCCCAGGGGGCCTCGTATGTCCATGTCCGCCGCCACACCACACATGCCCCATCAGCCACAGCAGTCCCGGCAGCCCGTGCTCCAGCTCCAGGCGGTCTCCCGGGTCCACGGCACCGGCGCCACCGAGGTGCACGCCCTGCGCGGCATCGACCTCGCGGTGTTCCCCGGCGAACTCGTCGCCGTGATGGGCCCCTCCGGATCGGGCAAGTCCACCCTGCTCACCATCGCGGGCGGACTCGATCTGCCCACCTCCGGCCAGGTGCTGGTGGAGAACACGGACATCACCACCGCCGACCGCAAGACCCTCGCCGCCCTGCGCCGCCGCAGCATCGGCTATGTCTTCCAGGACTACAACCTGATCCCCGCGCTCACCGCCGCCGAGAATGTCTCGCTCCCCCGCGAGCTGGACGGCGTCTCCGCCCGCAAGGCCCGGGTCGAGGCCAGGGCCGCCCTGGAGGAGATCGGGCTGGCCCATCTCGCCGACCGCTTCCCGGACGAGATGTCCGGCGGCCAGCAGCAGCGGGTGGCCATCGCCCGCGCCCTCGTCGGCGACCGGCGGCTGGTCCTCGCCGATGAGCCCACCGGCGCCCTGGACTCCGAGACCGGTGAGTCCGTCCTCGCCCTGCTGCGCACCCGCTGCGACGCCGGAGCCGCCGGAATCCTGGTCACCCATGAGCCGCGCTTCGCCGCCTGGGCCGACCGGGTGGTCTTCCTCCGGGACGGCTCCGTGGTCGACCAGACCGTCCGCGGCGACGCCGACTCGCTGCTCTCCGGGCCGTCGGGGCTCTCGGGTCAGGCCGGTCTCTCCGGGCAGGCGGGCGAGCGGTGAGGGCCTGGTACCACTCCTGGCTGGCCGCGCTCCGTATCGCCCGCCGTGACGCCCTGCGCGCCAAGGGCCGGAGCCTGCTCGTCCTCGCGATGATCGCCCTCCCCGTCATCGGGGTGAGCGCCGCGGACATCACGTACCGCAGCTCCCAGCTCTCCCCCGAGGAGAAGCTGTCCCGGAGCATCGGGGCGGCCGACGCCCGGATATCCGACGCCCTGTCGAAGGGCGAGCCGGTCCTCCAGGACGCCCAGAACATGAACAGCACCCTCGCGAAGGAGTACGCCGACGACGACTATCCGGACGGCCCCACCGATGTCCTCGCGGCCCTGCCCCCCGGGGTCCGGACCCTGACCGAAACCCAGGGCTCGGCCAAGATCACCACCAAGCACGGGCTCCAGCCCTCGGTGGTACGCGAGCTGAAGGCATCCGACCCCATGGTCGAGGGGATGCTGACGCTGGTCGACGGGCGGTTCCCCAAGAGCGCCGATGAGACGGCCGTGACCACCGCCTTCCTCAAGAACAGCGGCCTCCGGATCGGTTCCACGCTCAGGGCCCGCCAGCTGGACCGCACGTACACCGTCGTCGGCACCTATGAGCGGCCGGACTCGCTGGACAGCGACGAGATCAATGTCCTTCCGGGGGCCCTGCTCGACCCGCTCCAGAAGGCCCTGAAGAAGGCCGGGCTGCCCACGAGCAGCCCCGGGACCTCCTATCTGGCGCAGCGGGACGGTGGTTTCACGTGGAACACCGTCAAGGAGATCAACACCAAGGGTCTGACCGTCACCTCCCGTGCCGTCGTCCTCGACCCTCCCGACCCCTCCGAGGTCCCGCTCTACGCCAAGTCCGGCTTTGTGTTCCAGTCCCAGGAGCCGGCGCTGGACGAGGAGTCCCGGACGATCCTGATCACCGTCGTCCTCCTGGCCCTGCTGGAGATCTGTCTGCTGGCCGGACCCGCCTTCGCGGTGGGCGCCCGCCGCTCCCGCCGCCAGCTCGGCCTGGTCGGCGCCAATGGCGGTGACCGCCGCCATATCCGGGCCATCGTGCTCTCCGGCGGCCTGATCATCGGAGCCGCCGCCGCCGTGGTCGGCACCGTGCTCGGCATCGCGCTGACCTTCGCGGTCCAGCCGCTGCTGGAGGAGTACGTCGGCGAACGCTTCGGCTCCTTCGAGCTGCCCCCGCTGGAGCTGCTGGCCATCGGCGTCCTGGCGGTGGCCACCGGTGTCGCGTCGGCGCTGCTCCCCGCGATCAACGCCTCGCGCCAGCCCGTACTGGCCTCGCTGACCGGACGCCGGGGAGTGCGCCGGACCAGCCGGGTCCTGCCCCTGATCGGGCTGGTCGCCGTGCTCGCCGGCGGGGCCGCAGCCCTCTTCGGCTCGATGGTCCTCCAGGAGCTGTGGGTGGTCGCCCTCGGCAGTGCCGTCGCCGAGCTGGGTGTGGTCGCCATGACCCCGGCGCTGGTGGGGCTGTTCGGGCGGATCGGGCGCTTCCTCCCGCTCTCCCCCCGGCTGGCGCTGCGGGACGCGGTCCGCAACCGCGGCCGTACGGCCCCCGCGGTCGCGGCGGTGCTCGCCGCCATCGCCGGCACCGTCGCCGTGGCCACCTACGCGGCCGGCTCGGATGCCGAGGAGCGCGCCCAGTACCAGGCGGACCTGCCCATGCACAGCGTCTCCGTCTGGCTGACGGAGGAGAACGCCGCCCGGGACATGAAGTCGGTACGCGACGCCGTCAGCAGCACCCTGCCCGTCAAGGTGCGCGCCGATGTCTCACGGATCGCGGTCGGCAACCCGAACTGCTCGCTCCACGGCAGCTACGGCGAGGACTCCGCCCAGTGCGGCCGTCACCAGCTGATCGTGCCGCCCTCCCATGTCTGCCCTCTCGAAGCCGAGGAGAAAGGGGAGGCCGGGCCACGGACCTTCAGCGACAAGGAGCGGCGCGAGCTGCGCAACAAGGACTGGCGCTGCGCCGAGGACCGGCCGGTCTTCTCCCCGGCGGATGTGGTGATCGGCGGCCCCGAGCTGCTGAAGGTGCTGGAGATCGACGATCCGGCGGCCGAGAAGGCGCTGAAGGCGGGCAAGTCCCTCGTCCTGAAGAGGGCCGTCCTCGACGGGGACACGGTCGGTGTCCGTCTGGTCACCGATGTCGAGGCCTCCTACCAGGCCGAGGAGGAGAACCGCACCCCGCCCGGCCGGGTGGTGAAGCTCCCCGCCCACGCCCTGCCGGACTCCGTGGAGGGCTACGGCATCTCCGTGATCATGTCGCCCGAGGCGGCCGAGGCGGCGAAGATCGGCACCGCCCCGTACGGCGCCTACTACGCACTGGAGCGGGCACCGCGCGCGGAAGAGGAGCAGCGGCTCAATCTGGAGCTGGACCGGAACGCCACCAACCATGTGCTCATGGTCGAGAAGGGGTTCGTGAGCGACAACGATGTGATGATGCTGGCCCTGGCGATCTTCGCCGGTCTGGTCACCATCGGCGCGGCGGGTATCGCCACGGGCCTCTCCCAGGCGGACGCCGAGGCGGATCTGAAGACCCTGGCGGCGGTCGGGGCCACCCCGGGGGTGCGCAGAAAGCTCAGCGGGTTCCAGTGCGGGGTGGTCGCGGCGATGGGTGTGGTCCTGGGCACGGTGGCGGGTTTTGTGCCCGCGATCGGGCTGAGGCTCTCCCAGCGCCACAAGGAGACCTCGCTGTGGGAGACCCAGTACGAGAAGGGGTTCGCCACTCTGGCGGAGAAGCCCTTCGTCCCCATTGAGGTCCCCTGGTCCACCCTCGCCCTGCTGCTGATCGCCGTGCCGTTGGGCGCGACGCTGCTGGCGATGCTGGTGACCCGCTCCCGGGGAGCCCTGGGCCGCCGCGCGGCGACCTGATCCGCTCCCCGGCGCGGTTCCCCGTACCGGATCGGCGCAGTGCCCCGTACCAGGAGGATCGTCCCGGTACGGGGCACTGCCGCATCCGGCACATCCCGCCCTGGGCTGCGGATATCGGACCGCGCCCCGCTCCGACCCGGGTGTGCGAGACAATGACGGCATGGAGATGCCGACGAACGAACGGTCACAGGAGCACCCCATCCTTGTCGTGGGGCAGGACGGAATGACACTCGGCGGCGGGGGCGACGACGAGCCGCGCGAGATCCCGGTGACGGAGATGGTCGAGCAGCCCGCGAAGGTCATGCGCATCGGCAGCATGATCAAGCAGTTGCTGGAGGAGGTCAGGGCGGCACCTCTGGACGAGGCGAGCCGGGTCCGTCTGAAGGAGATCCACGCCGGTTCGGTCAAGGAGCTGGAGGACGGGCTCGCGCCGGAGCTGGTGGACGAGTTGGAGCGGCTCTCCCTGCCCTTCACCGATGATGTGGTGCCGTCCGAGGCGGAGTTGAGGATCGCCCAGGCCCAGCTGGTGGGCTGGCTGGAGGGGCTGTTCCACGGCATTCAGACGACCCTGTTCGCCCAGCAGATGGCGGCCAGGGCGCAGTTGGAGCAGATGCGCCGGGCGCTGCCGCCCGGTTCGGCCCATGAGGACGACCACCCGCAGGGGCCGATCCGTTCGGGGCCGTATCTGTAGAACGTCCCCCGGACCGCCCCCCGGGGCCGTCCCCGGTGATGTCCCAGGAGCCCGGACCCGGTCGGTCCGGGCTCCGGTGCGTCCGGGGCCCCGGGGGTCCGGGCTCCTCGGCGGAACCGGCCGGTCAGCCCCGGACCAGGAGCACCTTGCCGAACTGGGCACCCGACTCCAGCACCCGGTGGGCCTGGGCCGCCTCGCTCAGCGGCAGGACCCGGTCGACGACCGGGCGTACCCGGCCGTTCTCGATCAGTGGCCAGACATGCTCCCGGACCGCCGCCACGATCGCCGCCTTCTCCCCCAGTGGACGGCCGCGCAGCGAGGTCGCGGTGATCGCCGCCCGCTTGGCGAGCAGCGCCCCGAGGTTCAGCTCGCCCTTGACCCCGCCCTGGAGGCCGATCACCGCGAGCCGGCCGTTGACCGCCAGCGCGCGGACATTCCGTTCGAGGTACTTCGCGCCGATGATGTCGAGGATGACATCGGCCCCCGCGCCGCCGGTGGCGGTGCGCAGCTCGGCCACGAAGTCCTGTTCCCGGTAGTCGATCAGGAGGTCGGCGCCCAGTTCGGCGCAGCGGGCCAGCTTCTCCGGCCCGCCCGCGGTGACCGCGACGGTGGCCCCCACGGCCTTCGCCAGCTGGATCGCCATGGTGCCGATGCCGCTGGCACCGCCGTGGATCAGCACGGTCTCGCCCGGCCGCAGATGGGCGATCATAAAGACATTGGACCAGACGGTCGCGGTCACCTCGGGGAGCGCGGCGGCGGCGAGCAGATCGACACCGCTGGGTACGGGGAGCAGCTGTCCGGAGGGTACGGTCACCCGTTCCGCGTAGCCGCCGCCGGAGAGCAGGGCGCACACCTCGTCGCCGATGGCCCAGCCGGAGACACCGGGGCCCAGGGCCGTGATCCGGCCGGAGCACTCAAGGCCGGGGTAGGGCGAGGATCCGGGCGGCGGGTCGTAGTGGCCCTGCCGCTGGAGCAGATCCGCACGGTTGACCGCGCTTGCCGCCACCTCGACAAGGACCTCACCGTCGCCGGGTACGGGGTCGGGGACCTCGGCCCAGAGCAGGGCCTCGGGACCACCGGGTTCGGGAATCGTGATCGCATGCATGGCGGCGAGGCTACCCCCGGGCCGCCGGAGTACCGGTCCGGGGCACGGACCCGGGTGACGGGGGTCGTGCCGGTGCGGTACGGGGGTGTTACGGGCGGCTGAGCGCGGTGGCTACGGGCGGCGGCCGTTCCGGCCCGGGGCGGGCTCCTCCGCCCGGACGATGGTGATCAGCCGGTCCGTCAGCTGGAGCGGGCTGGCCGCCGGGTCGTCGTAGCCGAGCATCCGGTGCCCCCGGAGCACGCTCACCACGAGATCATCCGTCTCCCGGACATTCTTGCCCACCTCGGCCTTTATCACCGGGCGTTCCACCAGGTCGAGTCCGCTGCCCTGCTGGATCAGGTCCTCCATCACCGCGCCCGCGCTGGGGCTGAGGACGGAGAGTCCCATCAGCCGTCCGGCGGCGCTGGCGCTGGTGATGACGGCGTCGGCGCCGGACTGCCGCAGCAGGGGGGCGTTCTCCTCCTCGCGGACACAGGCCACGATCTTGGCCTCTTTGTTCATCTGGCGTGCCGTCAGGGTGACCAGGACCGCGGTGTCGTCCCGCTGGGCCGCGATGATGATCTGGCCGGCGCGCTGCACCTCGGCCTTGATCAGGACATGGCTGCTGGCGGCGTCCCCGGTCACCCCGTTGTAGCCCTCGGCGACGGCGGACTCCACCACCTTGCCGTTGGTGTCCACGATGACGATCTGGTCCTTCTTCAGACCGGTCGCCGTCAGCGTCTGGATGGCGGAACGGCCCTTGGTCCCGAATCCGACGATCACGGTGTGCCCGCGCACAAAGCCTCCACTGGTCCTCTGTTCCCACCCCCGGTGCGTACCGCCGTCACCACGGGAGGACGACGCTACCCCCAACACGGCGGACGGGGCCGTGTTCGGGGGCCGGATCGGGGACGATGGGAGCTTCGGATCAACCGACCGGACCATGTGCAGAGGGGACATCGATGAGGAACGAGAAGCATCCGCCGCCGAAGGCAGGCAGGCTCTCGATCCTGCGCTCCATCTGGTACCGCTCCCGCCGGGAGGCCGCGGACGACGACGAGGCGGGGCGCTCCATCACCATGCCCGCCCAGGCGGCGGTGCCCCCGCTCCAGCAGGTGCTGAGACGGCTGGCCATGGCCATGCTGGTCCTCTCCGTCACCACTCTGCTGGTCTGGGTGGACCGCGCCGGGTACACCGACAACGCGGACGGCAAGGTCGACCTGCTGGACGCCGCCTACTACACGACCGTCACCCTCTCGACCACCGGCTATGGCGATATCGCCCCGGTCAGCGACGTCGCCCGGCTCACCAATATCTTCGTCATCACCCCGCTGCGGGTGCTCTTCCTGATCATCCTGGTCGGTACCACCCTCGAAGTGCTGACCGAGCGCACCCGTCAGCAGGTACGGGTGCACCGCTGGCGCTCCCGGATGGCCGACCATGTGATCATCGTGGGCTATGGCACCAAGGGCCGGCATGCCGTCGAGACCCTGCGGGGCCAGGGCGTGCCCACGGAGAAGATCGTCGTGGTCGACCCCCAGCTGAAGGCGGTGGAGGCGGCCGGGGCCGACGGTCTGGTCTCGGTCCATGGCGACGCCACCCGCTCCCGCACCCTGCTCAGGGCCGAGATCCAGCGGGCCGCGCGGGTGATAATCGCCCCCCAGCGGGACGACACCGCGACCCTGGTCACCCTGACCGCCCGCCAGCTCAACAAGCGGGCGTCCATTGTGGTGGCGGTCCGTGAGGACGAGAACGTACCGCTGATCAAGCAGAGCGGCGCCGACACCGTGGTCACCAGCTCCAGCTCCGCCGGGCGGCTCCTCGGGGTCTCGATGGCCAGTCCCCATGTGGCCGACACCCTGGAGGATCTGATGACCCGGGGGAGCGGACTGAATCTGGCCGAGCGGCCGGTGGCCAAGGACGAGGTGGGCCGGTCGCCCCGGGAGTGCGCGGATCTGGTGGTGGCCGTGGTCCGGCGGAAGAAGATGATGGACTACACCGATCCGGAGTGCGCCCAGCTCCAGTTCGGGGACCGGCTGATCACCATCAGCCGGGAGCCGGAGGCTCCACTGAAGTGAGCGGCGCCGGGCCGGGGTCCGGGGTGTTTCACGTGAAACACCGCACGGGACCCGGCCCTTGGGCTTCCTCGCCTGGTGCCCATGGCTCAGGGGAGTGCGCGGAGAGGTGCCCCGGGGAGGGCCAGCAGCTCCAGCGGGTCCCCCGGCCGTGCGCCTCCGGGAGGTACCACCGCCAGCCCCTCGGCGGAGGCGATCCCCCGGAGCATGGCCGAACCCCCGTACCGCAGCGGCAGCAGCCGTCCCTCGCCGAGGAGACAGGGCACCAGGCGGGTGTCCCGGGGATGACCCGGGATCTCCTCACCCGCCGGCAGCGGGCGCGGGACCGGGGGGACCCGGCCCAGCAGCCCCCGCACCAGGGGCTCGGCGAGGGTGAGCAGCCCGGCCACCGCGGCCAGCGGATTGCCGGGCAGCCCGACCAGATGGCGGACCGGGGCGCCGTCGCCGCCCGGGGCCGGGGCGGCGAGCCGGGCGAGGAGCATGGGGTGTCCGGGCCGGACGGCGACCGAGTCGACCAGCAACTCCGCGCCGGTCGCCCGCAGCACGGAGCGCACATGGTCGACCGGGCCGGCCGCGGTGCCTCCGGTGGTCAGCAGCAGATCGGCGTCGGTGTCGGTGACCGCGCGGAGCAGGGCGTCGGCGTCGTCACCGATCCGCCGGACCGCGACCGTCTCCGCGCCCAGCGCCTCCAGCCAGGGCGGCAGAAGGGGGCCCAGGGCGTCCCGGATCAGCCCGTCGTGGGGCAGCCCCCCGGACAGCAGCTCATCGCCGAGGATCAGCACCTCGGCCCGGGGCCGGGCGGCGACGGCCAGGGCGTCATAGCCCGCGGCGGCGGCGAGCCCCAGCACCGCCGGGTCCACCACCCGGGCGGGGTCCAGCAGCCGGTCGCCCGTACGGCACTCCTGGCCCCGGGGGCGGATGTCCTGGCCGTGGGAGAGCGGCCGGTCGGCGCCGAGCAGCCCCCGCGCGGTGTCGAGGCGGGCATGCTCGGACCGGAGGACGGCGGTGGCCTCGGGCGGGATGCGCGCGCCGGTGGCGATCCGCACGGCGGTGCCGTCCGCCAGCGGGGGCACACCACCGCGCCCGGCGAGTACGGAGACATCGCGGACGGTCCAGGGGCCGGGCCCGGCGACCGCCCAGCCGTCCATGGCGGCGGTGTCGAAGGACGGCAGATCGCAGAGGGCGGTGAGCGGCGCGGCCAGCACCCGTCCCAGCGCCCGGACCAGCGGGACCCGCTCGGGGAGGGCCGGCCCGCCACGCCGCCCCGCCCGTGCCGCGATCTCCCGGGCCTCGTCCCAGCCGACCGCCCCGTCCTGTGCTCCGTGCTGTGCTCCGTGCTGTGCCCCGTCCCGCTGCACTCCGGGCCGTGGACCGCCCCGCTGTGCTCCGTGCCGTGGGCCGCCCCGCTGTGCTTCGTGCCGTGGGCCGCTGCCGGGCCGGGGCCCGGTTCCGGCCGTGCCCTCCGGCCCACCGCCGCCCTCGGGGGCGTGAGGCCCGGCGGCGGGACGCAGAACGGCGAGCGCGTCCTCGAACCCGTCGCCGCTCTCCTCGCCCGCACCGCCCGCCCGTCGGGTCCCGGGGTCGGCGCACCGGGGCACACGGGCCCCGTCGAGCAGGGCCAGGGCGTCCTCCACCCCGTCGTCGTCCAGCACCGCGGCCGGCGATCCGGCGGCGACGGTCCGTCTCCGCCCGGCCATCGGCTCCACCGTCCCGTCCAGCAGCGCGAGCGCGTCCTCCACACCGTCCGGATCCCCCTGATCCCCCGGCACCACCGGCACCACCGGGGCCACCGGGGCCGGCCGCTCCTCCGGGACGACAGCCCCGGGCGCCCCGTCCAGCAGCGCCAGGGCATCCTCCACCCCGTCCCCGGCAGCCTCGCCCCCGGCCGCCTTCCTGGGCGTGCGCCCTACGCCCCTGGGTACGGAGACAGCCCGGGGCGGGACAGGGATCCCGAACGCGAAGACCGCCCTGGCCGCGGAAGCGGCGGTGCCCCCGGCCCCGGAGTCGGCCCCCGGTGCCGTGGCAGCGGTACGGAGCGGTCGGGCGGCCCCGGAAACGGAAGGGGCGCCCTCGGACACCGGAACGTTCCCCGACGCGGACACGGCCTCGGACACCGCCTCGGACGCGGGCCCGGTCGCCCTGGGAGCCCCGGGCGCGGAAGCGGCCCCGGGCGCGGGCCCGGCGGTGCGGGGCGCGGGGGCCGTGCCAGGAGCCGAGGGCTTGCGGGTGAAGCGGCCTCGGTGGTCACGGGGGGTCATCGGGAACCACCGCCGTCGGCGAGCGGGCCGGACTCTTCCTCCCAGCGGCGGGCCAGCTCCACCGCCTTCCGGGCCGTCTCGGCGACCGCTTCCCGCCCGCCGCCGGCCGCCGCGTACCCCACCAGGAAGGTGGTGAGGGGCGCGGCCGGACGGGCCACCCCATGGGCGGCGTCCCGGGCGAGGTCCAGCAGCAGTTCGATGTCGACATCGAGGTCGACGCCGAGTTCTTCCCTGACCGCGGTGATCCATTCCTCCAGCACGTTCCCATGCTCCCTGATCCGTGCCCGCGCGGCGGCGAGATCCTCCCAGGTGTCGCAGTCGAAGGCGGCCGAGGAGGCGTCCGCCACCCGGACGGTCTCCAGCTGCTCGGGCAGCAGCCGCAGCGGAAGCCCGGCCAGGGTGCCGTACTCGGTCGCCAGCAGGGCGAGTTCACGCCGGACGGGCTCGGTCCGGTAGACCGCGACCAGCGGCTGTTCCCGGCCGTCCGCGTCGACGAGGAGCGCCGCCTCCCGCCCGCTCGTCCCCAGGGCGTCGAGGAGCGCCCCTACCGTCGCCCCGGTGAGGAACGGCAGATCGGCGGAGACCACCACCACCCGCTCCGAGTCCTCCCCGAGCCGCCGCAGCCCCGCGTCGAGCGCGGCGAGCGGGCCGCCGCCGGGCGGCTCCTCCCGGGCCCAGCGGACCGGGCGCGCGGTCGCCCGGCGCCCGCCGACGACCACCGTGGTCGCGGCCCGGTCGCAGGCCGCGAGGACCCGGTCGAGCAGGGGCCGGCCGCCCACGGCGAGGCCCGGCTTGTCGGCGCCGCCGAGCCGGCGGGCGGCTCCCCCGGCGAGGACGACGGCGTCATGGGCGGGGGTCACGGGCGGCGTCACCGGGTGCGGGGTCGAGGTCATGCCCGCAGTATGGGCCCGGCCGGCCGGGCCCCTCCGCCCCGGGCCGCCGGTCCCGGCCACCGGCCCCTCAGAGGGTGCGCAGCAGCACCGCCGGCTGTTCCACACAGTCCGCGACATACCGCAGGAAGCCGCCCGCCGTGCCCCCGTCGCACACCCGGTGGTCGAAGGTGAGCGAGAGCTGGACGACCTGACGCACGGCCAGCTCCCCCTGGTGCACCCAGGGCTTGGGGATGATCCGGCCCACCCCGAGCATGGCCGCCTCCGGGTGGTTGATGATCGGTGTGGAGCCGTCGACCCCGAAGACCCCGTAGTTGTTCAGGGTGAAGGTGCCGCCGGTCAGCTCGGTGGGCGAGAGCCGGCCCTCGCGGGCGGCCTCGGTCAGCCGGGCGAACTCGGCCGTCAGGGACTCCGCCGAACGCCGGTGCGCGTCCCGGACCACCGGGACCACCAGTCCGCGGTCGGTCTGTGCCGCGAAGCCGATGTGGACATCGGAGAGCCGGACGATCTCCCGGGCCGCCGTGTCCACGGTGGCGTTCAGCTCGGGGTGGCGGGCGAGCGCCGCCGCGCAGATCCGGGCGAGCAGGGCGATGAGCGAGATCTTCGGCCCGCCCGCGCCGTTCATGGCGGCACGGGCCGCCATCAGCTCCGTCGCGTCGGCGTCCACCCAGCAGGTGGCGTCGGGTATCTCGGTCCGGCTCCGGGAGAGCTTGTCGGCCATGGTGCCGCGCACCCCGCGCAGCGGGATCCGCTCGGTGACGGCGGCCAGGGGCGACCCGGTGGACGGGGCGTGCCCGGCGACGGCCGGTGCGGGAGCGGGGGCCGCGGGGGCGGGCACGGTACGGGCGGACACGGCGGCCGAGGTGGTCGGTGCGGCCGGCGTGGCGTTCGCACCCGCCTGCGCGGCGGCCCCCGCCGCACGGGCGTACTCGACATCGGCCCGCTGGATCAGCCCCTCCGGCCCCGACCCCGACAGCTGCCGCAGATCGAGCCCGTACTCCCGGGCCAGCCTACGCACCAGGGGGGATATCACCGGAACCGGGCCGGTCTGCTCGGGATCGTCCTCCACGGGCCGCTGCGACCGGGGCACCGGCGGGGTGCTCTCCCCCGGGGCGGTGGGCCGTATCCGGCGGCGGCGGGCGGCGGGCCCTCCGGTGCCGTACCCGACGAGGACATTGCCCGAGGACTCCGCCGCAGCCCCGGACGCGACCCCGGCGTCGGACCCGGCGGGGGATACGGCCCCGGCGGGGGACCCGGTGGAAGACCCGGCCCCCAGGGGTTCCGCGGCGGCGGTGCTCCCGCCCGTACCGGACGGATCCCCGGCCTCCGCTCCGGCCGGGAACTCCCCGGCGGTCGCACCCACGGCGACCGTCAGCAGCGGAGCGCCGACCGGCAGCTCCGTCCCCTCCTCACCGAAGCGCGCGGTCACCACACCCCCATAGGGGCAGGGGACCTCCACCATGGCCTTGGCCGTCTCGACCTCCACCACCGGCTGGTCCACCGCGACGACCTCGCCGACGGATACCAGCCAGCGCACAATCTCCGCCTCGGTCAGTCCCTCCCCGAGGTCCGGCAGCCTGAACTCCAGCACCTGTGCCATTCAGCTCTCCGCCTCCCACTGCAATCGCGCCACCGTGTCCAGCACCCGGTCCACTCCTGGCAGATGGTGCCGCTCCAGCATGGGCGGCGGATAGGGGATATCGAAACCGGCCACCCTCAGCACCGGCGCCTCCAGGTGGTGGAAGCAGCGCTCGGTGACCCGGGCGGCGATCTCCCCACCGGGTCCGCCGAAGCCCGTGGACTCGTGCACGACGACCGCGCGGCCGGTGCGCCGGACGGATTCACAGACCGTCCGGTCGTCGAACGGGACCAGCGAACGGAGGTCCACGACCTCCAGCTCCCACCCCTCGGCCACCGCCGCCTCCGCCGCCTCCAGACAGACGGGGACGGACGGACCGTAGGTGATCAGCGTTGCGGAGCGCCCGGGGCGGCGGACGACGGCCCGCCCGATCGGCTCGACCGCCGCCGGGGCCTCCGGCGACCAGGCCGCCTTGGACCAGTACAGCCGCTTGGGCTCCAGGAAGACCACCGGGTCGTCGCCGGCGATGGCCGCCCGGAGAAGACCGTAGGCGTCCTCCACGGTGGCGGGGGTGACGACCTGGAGCCCGGGGGTCGCCATGTAGTACGCCTCGGAGGAGTCACTGTGGTGCTCGACCCCGCCGATGCCCCCGCCGTACGGCACCCGGACGGTGATCGGCAGCGGCAGGGCGCCCCGGGTGCGGTTGCGCATCCGGGAGACATGGCTGATCAGCTGCTCGAACGCCGGGTAGGCGAAGGCGTCGAACTGCATCTCCACCACCGGGCGCAGTCCGTACATCGCCATGCCGACGGCCGTGCCGAGGATGCCCGCCTCCGCGAGCGGGGTGTCGGTGCAGCGGTCCTCGCCGAACTCCTTGGCCAGCCCGTCGGTGACCCGGAAGACACCGCCGAGGGTGCCCACGTCCTCGCCGAGGACATGGACGGTGGGGTCCTCGGCCATCGCGTCCCGCATCGCCCGCTGGAGCGCCTGGGCCATGGTCGCCGGTTTCACCGCGGCGGCGGTGGTGGCTCCGGTGGTCACCGAGGTCATCGGGGGTCCCCCTCCGCTTCCAGCTCGGCCCGCAGCTGCTCCGCCTGCTCCTGGAGCTGGCCGGTGCGGTCCGCGTACACATGGGCGAACAGGTCCATCGGGTCGAGCACCGGGTCCGCGTTCATCCGCTCGCGCAGCCGGGCGGCCATCGCCTCGGCGGAGTCGGCCACGGCCCGCCGGGCGTCCTCGTCGAGCAGCCCCCGGGAGGTCAGCTCCCGCTCGATCAGGGCGATGGGGTCATGTGCCCGCCATGCCTCCACTTCGGGCTCCTCGCGGTAGCGGGTGGCGTCATCGGCGTTGGTGTGGGCCTCCATGCGATAGGTGACGGCCTCCACCAAGGTGGGTCCCTCGCCGCGCCGGGCGCGGGCCACGGCCTCGGAGAGCACCTGGTGCACCGCGGGCGCGTCGTTCCCGTCGACCAGCCGGCCGGGCATGCCGTATCCCACGGCCTTGTGGGCGAGGGAGGGGGCGGCGGTCTGCTTGGCGAGCGGTACGGAGATCGCGAAGCCGTTGTTCTGCACCAGGAAGACGACGGGGGCCCGCCACACGGCCGCGAAGTTCAGCGCCTCGTGGAAGTCGCCCTCGCTGGTGCCGCCGTCGCCGACCAGGGCGAGCGCGACCACCTCGTCACCGCGCAGCCGGGCCGCGTGGGCGAGCCCCACGGCGTGCGGCAGCTGGGTGGCGAGCGGGGTGGACAGGGGCGCGATCCGGTGCTCCCGGGGGTCGTACCCGGTGTGCCAGTCGCCGCGCAGCAGCCCGAGCACCTCGACCGGGTCGAGCCCCCGGGTGACGGCCGCGAGGGTGTCGCGGTAGCTGGGGAAGAGCCAGTCCCGCTCCTCCAGGGCGAGTGCGGCGGCGACCTGGCAGGCCTCCTGGCCGGTGCTCGACGGATAGACCGCGAGCCTGCCCTGCCTGGTCAGCGCGGTCGCCTGGGTGTTGAACCGGCGGCCTCGGACCAGATGGGCGTGGAGCGTGCGCAGCAGCCCGGGATCGACCCGTCCGGCGGCGGCCGTGCCCAGCACCCGGAACGGCTCCGGGTCGGGAAGCAGCGGCGCGGGGTCGGTGCGGGGCTTCCACTCCGGCGGCGGAGTGGGCCGGTAGGCGACGGCTCTCACAGCGAGCACCTCCTCTTGGGAGAGGGCGACGAAGCGGCCGGAATGTGGCGCGCCTCACCTACCGATTGTTCGGTCGTGGACGCATTTTGGCTACAGCCGCCTCCAGCCTGTGGACAAACGGTTCTCCACAGCCTGTGATGGGCACAGGTCGTCCATGCCGGGGAGGCGGGGGGATATGTGTCCTGAACAAATGGCCGAGAACGGGTTCCGGGCGGGACCGGAGGCCACGGAACCGGAGGCCCCCGCCGCACCGGGCGAGGCCGGAACGGCCCGTTCGGGCGACGGCGGAGCGGCCCGTACGGCCCCGGTCGTCGCGGACCGGTCCGAGCCGGTCACCGGCCCCGCGCCCGTACCCCGGCCGCTGGACACCATCGACCGGGCCATCCTGGGCATCCTGGAGTCCGAGGGCCGGGCGTCCATCCGCTCCGTCGCCGAGCGGGTCCATGTGTCGCGGGCCAATGCCTACTCGCGGATCAACCGGCTCGTCGACGACGGGGTCATCCGGGGCTTCGGGGCCCGTATCGACCATGAACGCGCGGGTCAGGGCGCCTCCGCCTACATCACGCTCAAGATCGTGCAGAACTCCTGGCGCACGGTACGGGAACGGCTGCGGGCGCTGCCGGGGGCCGCGCACATAGCCCTGGTCAGCGGCGATTTCGATGTACTGCTGCTGGTGCACACACCGGACAACCGCACCCTGCGGGAGCTGGTGCTGACCCAGCTCCAGTCGATGCCGGAGGTGCTGTCCACGCGGACCCTGCTGGTCTTCGAGGAGACGGATCTGCCCGCGATGCACCCGGCCCCGGCGGACCGGGCGGCGGACGGCGGCGAGGGCGAGCAGCCCGGCTGACCAGCGGCCGACGGGGAAAGGGGGCGGCCGGGGAGCCCGGTGGGCGGCGGGTCAGCCCCGGTCCGCCGCCGCGTGCTCCGTCCGCAGCCCGCCGAAGGCGAGCCGCACCACCGTCTCGGCGAGCCGGTCCCCGTCCTGCCCCCCGCCCTGGGACTGCGGCCGGTACCACTCCACCAGCGAGTTGATCATGCCGAAGAGCAGCCGGGTCGCCAGCTTGATGTCCACATCGGCGCGGAGGTCACCGTCGGCCGCCGCCGCCTTCAGCAGATCCGCGACCCGCTGGTCGAACTCCCGGCGGCGTTCCATCGCCCAGCGCTCGGTGGTGGTGTTCCCCCGGACCCGCAGCAGCAGGGTCACATGGGGCAGCTCCGCGATCAGCACCTCCACGGTGCGCCGGGTGACGTACTCGACCCGTTCGATCGCGCGCCCGTCCCGTGCCCCCGGCTCCTCCAGGATCGCGAAGAGCGCGTCGATGGCCCGGCTCACGGCCCGGCGCAGCAGCTCCTCCTTGCCGGAGACATGGTGGTAGATGGAGGACTTGGAGATCCCCGCCGCCTGGGAGAGATGCTCCATGGAGGTGCCGTCGTAGCCGCGTTCGTTGAAGACGCGGACGGCGACGGTCAGCAGGGTCTCCGGGGTGTACGTGTCCCGCTTCGGCGTGGTCATGACTGCGCTCCTTCTCCGGCTTCCGCTCCCGCTCGCCCGCCGCCGGCACCTGCCACGCCGTCCTCGCCGCCGTCCCGGTCGTCGCCCCCGTCATGGTCCTCGGCATGGTCCTCGGCCGAGGAGAGCTGGAAGAGCGCGAGTGAGGGAGCGTACCGCCCGTCCGGCACCCGGGTGTGCAGGGCGTCCAGGAGGTCATGGATGTAGCCGGAGGGGAGACGGCGGTTCCATGCGAGCGGCCCGATCGGGTAGTTGACCCCCAGCCGCATCGCGGTGTCGATGTCCTCCCCGGTGGCGACGCCCTTCGCCACCGCGTCGGCGGCGAGGTCGATCAGCCGGGCGACGGTCCGGGCCACGATCATGCCCGGTACGTCCCCGATGACGCTGACCTTCTTGCCGAGCGCCTGGAAGAGTCCGATCGCCTCGCGCAGGGTGCGGTCGCCGGTGTGGGGGGCGGCGGAGAGCGCGATCCGCGTGGCGGCGCGGTAGTCGAGGGCGAGGTCGAAGTAGACGACATCGCGGAACTCGGCGGAGCTCTGCCCGTCGGCGAGGACCAGCTGACCGCCACTGGGAAGCAGCAGCTGGAGGTCGGCCTCCTCGTTCCCCGGGCGGACCGTGATCCCGGACTCCCGCATCAGCGGCAGCAGTTCGGCGGCGGGGCCGAGGTCGCCGCCGCCGATGACATACGCCGGAGCGGGCTCGGGCGGGGCGGTGTGCGGTTCCGGACGGACGGCGTCCGGTCCATGGTCGTACCAGCCCCGGCCGGTCTTCCGGCCGAGCAGCCCGGCCTCCACCAGCCTCCGCTGGGCCAGCGACGGGGTGAACTTCACGTTCCGGAAGAACGCCTCCCACACCGAGTGGGTGACCGCCTCATTGATGTCCTGGCCGATGAGGTCGGTGAGTTCGAAGGGACCCATCCGGAATCCGCCGCACTCACGGAGGACGGCATCGATGGTGGCGGGGTCCGCGCCCCGGTCCTCGTACACCGCGAAGCCCTCGGCGTAGAACGGCCTGGCGATCCGGTTCACGATGAAACCGGGCAGGTCGGCGCTGTGTACGGGGGTCTTGCCCCAGGCCGCGACGGTGGCCCGGGCACGGGCCGCCACGGCGGGCTCCGTGGCATGGCCGCTGACCACCTCGACCAGCGGGAGCAGCGGTGCGGGGTTGAAGAAGTGGAGGCCGACGAAGCGGCCGGGGAGACGGAGTCCGCCCGCCACGGCGGTCACCGGGAGGGAGGAGGTGTTGGTGGCGAGGAGACAGTCGTCGGCGACGGTCTCCTCCAGGGCGGCGAACAGTTCCCGCTTGACGTCGAGCCGCTCCGCGACCGCCTCGACGACCAGTGCGGCGTCGGAGAGATCCCCGAGGCCGGCCGCCGGGTGGAGCCGGGCGCGGGCGGCGTCCCGCGCGTCCGCGGTCATCCGGCCCTTGTCGACCAGCCGGTCGAGCCGGGCGCCGATGGCCGCCGCGGCCTCCTCGGCCCGGCCGGGCAGGCTGTCGTGGAGGCGTACGGGATGCCCCGCGACCAGCGCGACCTGGGCGATGCCCTGGCCCATGGTGCCGGTGCCGACCACGGCGACCGTGCGGCGCGGATCCAGGCCGGCGTTCTCTTCGGCGCTCATGGGAGTGATCCTCCCGGATGAGTTTTCCACAGGTTTGACAGGCCCCCTTGTACCGACCGATCGTTCGGTTACTCTAACCCTGTCCGTCCGTTCCCGCCCAGCTCGACGAGGAGTTGGTCCGTCATGCAACTGACCGAGACCCGGCTGACCGAGCGCCACCGGCCGACGCTCGATCAGGCCCTTGAGGCGATCCGCACCCGCGCGTACTGGTCCCCGCACCCCGAACACCCCAAGGCCTACGGCGAGAGCGCACCCGCCGACGGCCTCGCCGCCTTCGAGGCGCTGCGCGGTGGCCGCTTCGAGCTGGACCAGCCCGGCACCGACGGCTGGACGGGCGGCGAGGTCTCGCCCTACGGCCCCGAGCTGGGCATCGAATATCCGCATGTCGACCCCGATGTGCTGCTCCCGGCGATGCGGGCGGGCATGGCCGCCTGGCGGGAGGCGGGCCCCGAGCTGCGGGCGCTGGTCTGCCTGGAGATCCTGTCCCGGATCAGCGCCCGCACCCATGAGTTCGCGCACGCGGTGATGCACACCAGCGGGCAGGCGTTCATGATGGCGTTCCAGGCGGGCGGGCCGCACGCCCAGGACCGCGGTCTGGAGGCGGTGGCGTACGCCTATGCCGAGCAGACCCGGGTCCCCGCCGCCGCGGAGTGGGTCAAGCCGCAGGGCAAGCGGGATCCGCTGGAGCTGCGGAAGAGCTTCACCGCCGCCGGCCGGGGCATCGCCCTGGTGATCGGCTGCAACACCTTCCCCACCTGGAACGGCTATCCCGGGATCTTCGCCTCGCTGGCCACCGGCAATCCGGTGCTGGTCAAGCCGCACCCCCGGGCGGTGCTGCCGCTCGCGCTCACCGTGCGGACCGCCCGTGAGGTGCTGGCCGAGGCCGGGTTCGACCCCCAGCTGGTGGCGCTCGCCACCGAGCGGCCCGGCGAGGGCATCGCGAAGACGCTCGCGGTCCGCCCCGAGATCAGGATCATCGACTACACCGGCTCCACCGCCTTCGGCGACTGGCTGGAGACCCATGCCCGCCAGGCCCAGGTGTACACGGAGAAGGCCGGGGTCAATACGGTCGTCGTGGACTCCACCGACGACTACCGGGGGATGCTCTCCAATCTGGCCTTCTCGCTCTCCCTCTACAGCGGCCAGATGTGCACCACCCCGCAGAATCTGCTGATCCCCCGGGACGGCGTCGCCACCGACACGGGCCACAAGTCCTACGACGAGGTGGTGAACGATCTGGCGGCCTCGGTGGGCGGCCTGCTCGGCGACGACACCCGGGCCAACGCCGTGCTGGGCGCCCTGGTCAATCCGGAGGTCAAGAAACGGCTGGACGGAGCGGCGGATCTCGGCGAGGTCGCCCTGCCCACCCGGAAGATCGCCCATCCGGAGTTCCCGGACGCCGTGGTGCGGACCCCGGTGATCGTCAAACTCGACGGCGCCAAGCCGGAGTCGGAGTCGGTGTACCGCTCGGAGTGCTTCGGCCCGGTGTCCTTCGCCGTCGCCGTGGACTCCACCGCCGCCGCCCTGGAGCTGCTGCGGAGCACCATCCGGGAACAGGGCGTGATGACGGTCGGCGCGTACACCACCTCCCGGGAGACGGAGCGCGCGATCGAGGAGGTCTGTCTGGAGGAGTCGGCACAGCTCTCGCTCAATCTGACCGGCGGGGTGTACGTCAATCAGACGGCGGCCTTCTCCGACTTCCATGGCTCCGGTGGCAATCCCTCGGCCAACGCGGCGCTGTGCGACGCCGCGTTCGTCGCCAACCGTTTCCGGACGGTGGAGGTGCGGCGCCAGGGCTGAGCCGCCCCGGGCCCGCCCGGTCCGCCCCGGTCAGGCCCCCGGTCCAGGCGCTCAGGCCCTCGGTCGGTCCGTCGGTCCGGCCTGGTCCGGGGTGCCTCCCCAGTGGAAGAGGGCCATGGCCACACTGGTGGCGAGGTTGTAGCTGGAGACCTGGGGGCGCATCGGCAGCGCGAGCAGCCGGGTGGCCCGGGAGCGCAGCTCCGGCGAGACACCGTGCCGTTCGGAGCCGAAGACCAGCAGCGCGTCATCGGGGAGGGTCATCGACCGGATGTCCTCGCCCTCGGGGTCGAGCACCAGGAGCGGCCCCGGGGGGAGGCCGTCGCCGGGCAGCCGTTCCACGGCGGTGGCGTAGTGCAGTCCGGCTCCCGCGCGGACCGCGTTCGGGTGCCAGGGGTCGATGTCCCCGGTGGTGACCACGCCGGTGGCGCCGAAGCCTGCGGCGAGGCGGACCACCGCGCCCACATTCCCGAGGTTGCGCGGGTTGTCCAGGACGACGACGGGTGACCGCCGGGGGCGCTCGGTCAGCAGACCGAGGTTGGCCGTGCGGTCGGGCCGAAGGGCGAGGGCGGCGACCCGGGTGGGGTGGACCCGGGGCACCAGCTCGCGCAGGGTCTCCAGGGGCACCTCGGTGAGCAGCCCCGCGACCCGCTCCCGTACATCCGGGGCGAGATCGTCGGCGAGCGCGAGCACGGCCTCCCGGTCGCTGGTGAGCGCGGTCCGCACCTCCGCACCGAAGCGGAGGGCGTGCTTCAGCGCATGGAAGCCATCGAGCAGCACGGTCTCCGGCTCGGGTTCCGGCGCCTCCTCCAGCGCCCGCTCCCAGGCCGCCTCCGGCCGCCGCTCCCCGCCCTTCACGGGGGCGGGGAAGAGGGAACCCTGCGCCGTCCCCTGGGACGGTGCCTCCCGCCACTGCCGCCATTGCCGTACGGGGTCCGCCGCCGCAGGGGTGCCGTTCTCGCTCATCGCCTCAGGCTACGGGGCGCGGGTCGTGCTCCGGGGGCCGTGGGCCCTGGCGCTCGTCCCACTCCTCCCGCTGCTCCTCCCGCTCCTTCCGTCCGTACGGCCCGCCGCGCACCAGGGCGGTGAGACGGTCGCGCAGCCGGGCCGAGCGGACGCCCAGCCGGAGCAGAAAGGCCGTGGGGAGGAAGACCGCGTCGGCGGCGATCATCGCCAGCGAGAAGAACGGCAGTCCCAGCACCACGGCGATGGCCGCATGCTCGGCGATCATCACCACCAGCAGGATGTTCTTGATCCGCCGGTTGAAGAGGGTGAACGGAAAGGCGACCTGGACGGCGACGGTCCCGTAGGAGAGGGCCATCACCAGCAGCCCATGGGACGCCAGCAGATCGGAGAGGGCGGGCCAGGGGGTGAAGTACTCCAGCTGGAGCGGGTAGTGCAGCGCGGTGCCGTCCTGCCAGCGGGATCCCTGGATCTTGTACCAGCCGGCGGTGGCGTAGATCAGACAGACCTCCGCCATGATCACCACAAGGGCGGCGTTGTGGAGGATGTTGGCGAGGGTGTCCAGGAGCAGCCGGGGCTGGGAGGCCGGGGCACAGCGGTTCAGCAGCCACCACAGGCCGAGTCCGGTCCAGACCGCCCAGAGCAGCGTCAGGATCCCGAAGCCGGAGCGGTTCAGCAGGGTCCCGGTGATCAGCAGGGCCCCGAGGACCGTCCAGAGCACGGGGCCGACCCGGTCCGCCGGTGCCGCCCCCGCCGGGTCTCCGGCCGGGCCGGGGGTCTGCGCGGTGCGGGCCCGCTGCCGGGCGGCGCGCCGGGCGTCGAGCGACCAGACCTGACCGCAGCGGGTGGCCACCAGATAGATCGCGACCAGATGGATGATGTTGTCACCGCCGTCCCCCATGAGGACGGAACGGTTCTGGAGCGACAGCACCCCCGCCATGAACAGCGCCGCCATCGCCCGGGTCCGCCAGCCGAGGGCCAGCAGCGCGGCGGAGACCAGCGCCAGGAGATAGACCGCCTCGAACCACAGGGCGCTGTCGGTCCACATCAGCGCGGTGAAGGCGTCGTTGCCCCGGATGAGCCGGTCACCGAGGGCCCAGCTCCAGGGGCCGTCGGGCCCGTACAGCTCATGCCGGTGGGGCAGTTCCCGAAGGAGGAAGAGGGCCCAGGTACCGGCGAAGCCGATCCGGACGACGGCGGACTGGTACGGGCCGAGGGCGTTCGCGGTGACCCGCTGGAGGGCGTCCGCGATCCGGACGGAGGGGGGCGCGGTCGTCATCGGACCCTCCCCCCGAAGGCCACCGGGTCCCGGTCCCGGTCCCGGTCCGGGCCCCGGTCCCCCGGAGCCCGCGCCGCCGCCCCGGCGGGCCGGTCGGCCGGGGTCACCTCCCACCAGGGGAGGAGCCGGTGGGACGGCCGGGTGTCGGTCTTCTCGCCGCTCCACCGGGGCGCCGGGACCAGGGTGGTCACCGACCGCAGCCGGACGCGCTCCACGGTGCCGCCCGGATCGCGCCGGTCCAGGCGGAGCACCGCAATCCGGCGGAGATACCGCTCGGCGAGCCGGCCCCGGTCCCCGGTGGCGCGGTTCTTCTCGTCATGGGTGGTGTCGTAGAAGTCCCAGGCGCGGCGCAGCTCGTTCTGGTGGACATGGCTGGGGAGCGGATTGCCCCGGATCGACCGGGCGTCCTCGGCGGTCAGCCCGATCCAGCCGGTGGTCCGCAGGGCGCCCGCCGGGGTGCGGACCTCGGCCCGTACCTCGACGGCGGTGTTCTGCTGGAGCGGGTTGGGGGCGAAGAGCTTCCAGTTCTGCTCGAACTCGGGATAGACCCAGGCGTCTATCGCCTCGCCGTACCGCTTGCTGGCGGTGTTGGCGGGGGCGACATGGAGGAAGACCATGCCGATATGGACGGTGGCCACGACGGCGACCAGCGCCAGGGCGAGGGCGGCGGCGATCCGGTACGGGGTCGAGAGCGCGAGCAGCCCGCCGGGGGCGGTTCCGTCGGCGCTCCTGTCGGCGCTTCCGCCTGCGGTTCTGGCGGTGCTTGCGTCTGCGGTTCTGTTGGCGTTCCCGTCGTCGTACGAGCCCATCCCGCCCCGATCCCGCTCGACCCGCCCCGGTTATCCACAGGGTTGACACCCTACGGGCCCGGGACTCACCATTGAAGTCAAGGAACCGAACGATCGGTCGGTAGGGATGTCCTATGACGTCGATGACCGTGGGCACGACAGAGCGTGACGCAGCGGTGTTCGAGGCCACCGTGGCGGCCGACGAGCGCATCGAGCCCCGCGACTGGATGCCGGACGCCTACCGCGCCACCCTGATCCGGCAGATGGCCCAGCACGCCCACTCCGAGATCATCGGCATGCAGCCCGAGGCCAACTGGATCAGCCGCGCCCCCTCGCTGCGCCGCAAGGCGATCCTCCTGGCCAAGGTCCAGGACGAGGCGGGCCACGGGCTCTATCTCTACAGCGCCGCCGAGACCCTCGGCACCAGCCGCGACGAGCTGCTGGACAAGCTGCACACCGGCCGCCAGCGCTACTCCTCGATCTTTAACTACCCCACCCTGACCTGGGCCGATGTCGGCGCCATCGGCTGGCTGGTGGACGGCGCCGCGATCACCAACCAGGTACCGCTCTGCCGCTGCTCCTACGGCCCCTACGCCCGCGCGATGGTCCGTATCTGCAAGGAGGAGTCCTTCCACCAGCGCCAGGGGTACGAGCTGCTGCTCACCCTCGCCCGGGGCACCCCCGCCCAGCACCGGATGGCCCAGGACGCGGTGGACCGCTGGTGGTGGCCGTCCCTGATGATGTTCGGCCCGCCGGACGACGAGTCCGCGCACTCGGCCCGCTCGATGGCCTGGAAGATCAAGCGCCACTCCAACGACGAGCTGCGCCAGCGCTTCGTGGACATCTGCGTCCCCCAGGCCGAGGCGCTCGGCCTCACCCTCCCCGACCCCGCTCTGCGGTGGGACGAGGAGCGGGGCCACCATGACTTCGGCCCCATCGACTGGGCCGAGTTCCACCGCGTCCTCGCCGGCGACGGCCCGTGCAACGAGGAACGGATCACCCAGCGCCGCCGCGCCCATGAGGACGGCGCCTGGGTACGGGAGGCCGCGACCGCCCACGCGGACCGCCACCGGCAGCGCCCCGGGCACCCGGAGGACCCGGAGCACCCGAAGCACGGGGGACACCAGGAACACCCGGAGCACCAGGAACACAGGGGACACCGGGAGACGACGGCATGAGCGGCCCCACCGACTGGCCCCTGTGGGAGGTCTTCGTCCGCTCCCGGCGCGGCCTCTCGCACACCCACGCCGGCAGCCTGCACGCCCCCGACGCCGAGATGGCCCTGCGCAACGCCCGCGATCTCTACACCCGCCGGGGCGAAGGCGTCTCCCTCTGGGTGGTCCCCTCCACGGAGATCACCGCCTCCTCACCGGACGAGAAGGACACCTTCTTCGAGCCCGCCGCCGACAAGCCCTACCGCCATCCGACCTTCTACGAGATCCCCGAGGGGGTGAAGCATCTGTGACCACCCCGGTGACCACGGCGGCGCTCGCCCTCGGTGACGACGCGCTGGTGCTCTCGCACCGCCTCGGCGAGTGGGCGGGCCACGCCCCCGTCCTGGAGGAGGAGGTCGCCCTCGCCAATATCGCCCTGGATCTGCTGGGCCAGGCCCGTGTCCTGCTCTCCCTGGTGGGGGACGAGGACGAGCTGGCCTATCTCCGGGAGGAGCGGGAGTTCCGCAATCTCCAGCTGGTGGAGCAGCCCAACGGCGACTTCGCGCACACCGTCGTCCGCCAGCTCTTCTTCTCCGTCCACCAGCATCTCCTCCACCGGCGGCTGGCCACCGGGGGCGGCCCGTTCGCACCGCTCGCGGCCAAGGCGGTCAAGGAGGTCGCCTACCACCGGGACCACGCCGAGCGGTGGACCCTCCGGCTGGGCGACGGGACCGAGGAGAGCCATCGGCGGATGCGGCGCGCCTGCGCGGCGCTGTGGCGGTTCACGGCGGAGCCGTTCCGGCCGGTCGAGGGGGTGGAGGTGGACTGGGAGGCCCTGGAGGCGGAGTGGCTTGAGGCCGTGACCGGGACCCTGGTACGGGCGACCCTGACCGTCCCCGAGGGGCCGCGCTCCCTCGACTGGGCGGCCGGGGCGGGTCGCCAGGGAATCCACACCGAACCCTTCGGACGGATGCTCGCCGAGATGCAGCATCTGCACCGCAGCCATCCGGGGGCGTCATGGTGACCACGGCGCTGGAGAAACGGCTGCTGGCCCTCGCGGGCGCGGTGCCCGACCCGGAGCTGCCGGTGCTGAGCCTGGCGGAGCTGGGCGTGATGCGCGGGGTCGAGCTGCTCGGCCCCGGGCGGGTCGAGGTCTCCCTCACCCCCACCTACACCGGCTGCCCCGCCGTCGAGGCCATGGCCGAGGACATCGAGCGGGTGCTGCGGGAGCAGGGCATGACCGAGGTGTCGGTGGTCACCGTGCTCTCCCCGCCCTGGTCCACCGATGACATCAGCGCCGAGGGGCGGCGCAAGCTCGCCGAGTCCGGGATCGCCCCACCGCGCCCGACCGCCGGGATCGCACCGCCGCACCCGACCGCCGGGGGCGAGCCGGTCCCGCTGACGCTCTCGGTGCGCTGCCCGCACTGCGGATCGACCGACACCGAGCTGCTGAGCCGCTTCTCCTCCACCGCCTGCAAGGCGCTGCGCCGCTGTGTGAGCTGTCGTGAGCCCTTCGACCACTTCAAGGAGTTGTAGATGTTCCACCGGCTCCGGGTCGGCTCGGTCGAACGGCTCACGGACGACTCGGTCGCCGTCACCTTCACCGTCCCGCCGGAGCTGTGGGCGCGGTTCCGCCATACGCCGGGTCAGCATCTCGCCCTGCGCCGGACGGTGGGCGGCGAGGAGATCCGCCGCACCTACTCCATCTGCTCCGCCGCCCCCGGGCCCGGCGAGCCCTCCGCACCACGGGTGGGCATCCGCCGGGTGGACGGCGGGGAGTTCTCCACCTACGCCATCGAGGAACTGGCCGTCGGCGACACCGTCGAGGTGATGGAGCCGATGGGGCGCTTCCGGCTGGAGCCCCACCCCGGATACTTCGCGGCGGTGGTCGGCGGCAGCGGCATCACCCCGGTGCTCTCCATGGTCACCACCCTGCTCGCCCGGGAGCCCGAAGCCCGTTTCTGTCTGATCCGGAGCGACCGTACGGTCGCCTCCACCATGTTCCTGGACGAGGTGGCCGAGGTGAAGGACCGCTACCCCGAGCGGTTCCAGCTGGTCACCGCCCTCTCCCGGGAGGAGCGGCAGGCGGGTCTGGAGTCGGGCCGGCTGGACCGGGAGCGGCTGTCGGCGCTGCTGCCCCGGCTGCTGCCGGTGACCCGGATCGACGGCTGGTTTCTCTGCGGACCGTTCGGACTGGTCAGCGGGGCGGACCGGGCGCTGCGGGGGCTCGGTGTGGAGCGCGGCAGGATCCATCAGGAGATCTTCCATGTGGAGACCGGCTCCGCCCCCGTCACCGCCCCGGCGGCGGCCCCGGACCGGGCCACGCTGACCGTGACCCTCGACGGCCGTTCGGGCAGCTGGCCGGTGCGGGAGGGGGAATCCCTGCTGGAGACGGTGTTGCGGGCCCGCTCCGACGCCCCCTATGCCTGCAAGGGCGGGGTGTGCGGCACCTGCCGTGCCTTTCTGGTCTCCGGTGAGGTGCGGATGGACCGCAACTTCGCGCTGGAGCCGGAGGAGACCTCCGCCGGATATGTGCTGGCCTGTCAGTCCCACCCGGCGACCGGAGAGGTCGAGCTGGACTTCGACCGCTGAGCCGGACCGGCTGTGTTCATTTCGGGCTGTGTTCATTTCCCCCGGCGTGCTCTATCTTGACGGCCCGTCAGATACGACGTCGGCGGTCCGGGCACCACCGTGCGGGAGGACAGGCCAGTGGACTTCACCTTCACCGAGGAGCAGCGGGCGGCCGTCGAGGCGGCGCGGGCCGTCTTCGCCGATGTCGCCCCCGACTCCGTGCCCAGCCCCTCGCTCGTCCGGGGCGCCGTGGCCCAGGAGTTCGACCGGAAGCTGTGGGCCCGGCTGGCCGCCACCGATCTGCTGGGCCTGGTGGTCCCGCCGGAGCACGGCGGCGCGGGACTCGACCCCATCGCGCTCTGTCTGGTGCTGCGCGAGTCCGCGCGGGTGCTGGCCAGGGTGCCCCTGCTGGAGAGCTGCGCGGTCGCCATGACGCTGGCCCGGTACGGCACTCCGGAGCAGTGCGCCCGGCTGCTGCCCGGCATCGTCCGGGGCGAGCTGGTGATCACCGCGGCGGCCCAGGGGCGCACCGGCCATGACCCGGCCGAGCGGGCCGTCACCGCCCACCCGGAGTCCACCACCGGGAGCGGGCCCACCAGGAGCAGCACCGCAGGGAACGGCACCACTGGCAACGGCACCGCAGGGGCCTGGGTGCTCGACGGGGCGCAGACCGCCGTCCCCTGGGGCCCGTCCGCCGATCTGATCGCCGTTCCCGCCCACCGGGACGGGGGTACGCCGGTCGTCGCCCTGCTGCCCCCGGACCGGGCGGGCGTCACCCTCACCGACCAGATCACCACCACCGGGGAGCGGCTGGCCGAGGTGACGCTCGACGGGGTCCGCACGGCCGCCCCGGAGCTGATCGCCGCCGAGGGCGCCTGGGAGTGGCTGCGCCTGCTGCTGACCACCGGGACCTGTGCGCTCGCCCTCGGTCTCGGCGAGCAGGTCCTCACCATGACGAGCGAGTACACCGGCAAGCGGGAGCAGTTCGGGCACCCGCTGGCGACCTTCCAGGCGGTCGCGGTCCAGACGGCCGACCGCTATATGGATCTGCGCGCGATGGAGGCCACCCTCTGGCAGGCCGCCTGGCGGCTGGCGCCCGCACCGGGCACGGCCGGGGTGGGCGGACCGCTGCCGGTGGCCGCCGATGTGGCCGTGGCCAAGATCTGGGCCGCGGAGGGGGTCCGCCGGGTGGTGCAGACGGCCCAGCATCTCCATGGCGGCCATGGCGCCGACACCGAGGTGCCGCTCCACCGGTACCACGCCTGGGCCAAGTATCTGGAGCTGTCGCTGGGCCCGGCCGCCGCCCATGAGGAGGCCCTGGGCGATCTGCTGGCGGCCCACCCCCTCGGCTGAGCCACGCGACCGGCCCCGGGAAGCCGTGCTCCACGACCCGGGGGAGCGGTGCCGAACGCCCCTGGGTCAGCGGTGCCGCATGGCCCCGGGGGCGGCGCCGGACGGCGGACCGCCCCGGGGCACCGGGGGCACGGCGATCAGAGGACGACCGCGGTGGCGCCGTTGTCGGTGACCATCGGACGCCCGGCGGACTGCCAGGCGATCATGCCGCCGTCGATGTTCACCGCGTCGATGCCCTGCTGCACCAGATACTGCGTCACCTGCGCGGACCGGCCGCCCACCCGGCACATCACATGGGCCCGGGCGCCCTCGGCGACCGCCTCGGTCACCGCGCCGAAGCGGGCCACGAAGTCGCTCATGGGGATGTGCAGCGCGCCCTCGACATGGCCCGCCTCCCACTCGTCCTCCTCCCGGACATCCAGGATCAGACCGTCGGCCGGAACCGCCGCGGCCTCCACCGAGGGGAGCGGGGCGAAATTCATGGGTGAAGCCTCTCTTGTCGGAACGCCGAAGCGCCGGAAACGCCGGACCACCGAACACGGCTCGGCGCACGCGGACGCGTGCACGGCGCTCCCCGTGCGGAAGCACGCGGGCGCCGGGCCGCCCCGGCCGGTCGCCGGGGCCCTCCCAGGATGCCCGAACCACCGGCGTCCGGGGACGGCTCCCTATCCGGCCAGCCCGGCCAGTTCCGTCTCCCGCTCCGCGACCTGGGCGAGCAGCTGCTCGGCGATCTCCTCCAGCAGCCGGTCCGGGTCGTCCGGCGCCAGCCTGAGCATGGCGCCGATCGCGCTCTCCTCCAGCTCCCTGGCCACCACCGCCAGCCGCTCCTTGCGCTGGGCCAGCCACTCCAGCCGGGCGTACAGCTCCTCGCTCTCGCTCAGCCGTGCGGCGGCGGGCTCGGGCCCGGCGGCCCACTCATCGGCGAGCACCCGCAGCCCCTCGGTGTCGCCGAGGGCGTAGGCCGCGTTCACCCGGGTGATGAACTCGTCCCGCCGGGCCCGCTCCGTCTCGTCCTGCGCCAGATCGGGGTGGGCGCGGCGGGCCAGCTCGCGGTAGAGCTTGCGGGCCTCGTCGCTCGGCCGCACCCGCTGCGGGGTGCGGACCGACTGCCCGCCCAGCATGGCGGCGGCCTCGGGGTAGAGACCGTCGGAGTCCATCCAGCCGTGGAACAGCTCGTCCACGCCCGGCATCGGCAGCACCACCGCACGGGCCTCCTGGGCCTTGCGCAGATCCTCCGGGTCACCGCTGCGGGCGGCCCGCGCCTCGGCGATCTGCGCGTCCAGCTCGTCCAGCCGGGCGTACATGGGACCGAGCCGCTGGTGGTGGAGGCGGGAGAAGTTCTCCACCTCCACCCGGAAGGTCTCCAGCGCGATCTCGAACTCGATCAGCGCCTGCTCGGCCGCGCGCACCGCACGGTCCAGCCGGTCCTCCGGCCGTGCCTGCGCCTGCTGCTCTTCGTCGTTCCGGGGCGTCGGCCCGCCGGGCACATCCTGGGTCACCCGCCCAGAGTACGGGCGCGGGGCGGCCGGCTCTCACACCCCCGGCCTCTCACACCCCCGGCTCGGCGGCCGTCCTTCCCGCCCGTATCGACCGCAGCAGCTCGGCGTGGTCGGCCTCGGTACGGTCCGCGTAGCCCACGGCGAACCGGGCCAGCGCCTCGTCCAGCTCCTCGCCCCGGCCGCAGTACCCCGCGAGCAGCCGGGGATCGGCGCTGTGGGCATGGGCGCGGGCCAGCAGCGCGCCCGTCATCCGCCCGTAGTCGTCGAGCTGGTCCGGGGAGAGCGCCGCCGGGTCCACACTGCCCTTGCGGTTGCGGAACTGCCGGACCTGGAAGGGGCGGCCCGCCACCGTGGTCCAGCCGAGCAGCATGTCGCTGACGACCTGCATCCGCTTCTGCCCGAGCACCACCCGGCGGCCCTCGTGCCCCGGGCCGGTCCCCGGAAAGCCGGCCGCCGCCAGATGCGGCAGCAGCGCGGACGGCCGGGCCTCCTTGACCTGGAGCACCAGCGGCTCCCCCCGGTGGTCCAGCAGCAGCACCACATAGGAGCGGGTCCCGACACTGCCGGTGCCCACCACCCGGAACGCCACATCGTGGATCTCGTACCGGGCCAGCAGCGGCAGCCGGTCCTCGGAGACCGTGCCCAGATACTCCGTCAGCGAGGCGGCGACGGCCGACGCCTCCGCGTCCGGCACCCGGCGCAGCACCGGGGGCGCGTCCACGAACCGCCGGCCGGAGCCGGTGGCGTCGGTGTACTCCTCGGTCGACCGGGCGGCGAAGCGCGCGCTGGTGTTGTTCCGCGCCTTCTGGGAGACCCGCTCCAGGGTGCCCAGCAGATCGCGGGCGTCGGCGTGGGAGACCAGCTCCTCGTCGGCTATCGCGTTCCAGGCGTCGAGGGCGGGCAGTTTCGCCAGCAGCCGCATGGTCCGCCGGTAGGCGCCCATGGCGTCGAAGGCGGCGGAGGCGCAGACGGACTCATCGGCGCCCGCCACCCGGCCCGCGAGGACCAGGGAGACCGCGAGTCTCTTGACGTCCCACTCCCAGGGGCCGACGGCGGTCTCGTCGAAGTCGTTGAGGTCGATGACCAGCCGGCCGCGGGCGTCGCCGTAGAGGCCGAAGTTGGCGGCGTGGGCGTCTCCGCAGATCTGGGCGGTGACCCCGGTGACCGGGGTGCCGACCAGATCGTGGGCCATCAGCCCGGCCGAGCCCCGCAGGAAGGCGAAGGGCGAGGCGGCCATCCGGCCGACCCGGATCGGGGTCAGCTCGGGGACCCTGCCCCGGCTGGACTCCTCGACCGCCTCGACGGCGCCGGGCCGCCCCGCGACCGGGCGCAGCACATCGTGGGCCGAGCGCGGCACCCGCGCCCGGAGGTCCTTCCCCCGCTGCTTGGGCGAGGGCACACCGCCGGGGCCGGGGCGCCGGGCGAACCCGGGCACCGCCGGGATGCGCGCCCCGGGGCCACCGCTCCCGAAGCTCCCCGCGCTCCCCTGGCCACCCTGGCCACCCTGAACGCCCAGGCTGCCCAGGCTCCCGAAGCCCCCCAGGGCTCCACGGCCCCCGGGCCCTCCGGGGCCTCCGGTGGACAGCGGCACCGTCTCGGATCCGCTCGTCATCGACGGCCTCCCCCTCCGTCGCGCCCCCGGGTCGCACCCCGGGACCGCGTGTCTCGATCGTCCGGCCGCCGGTCGTCCGTCTCCCCGACCGTTCGGCCGTCCCGACCGTACCTGGGCCGCGAGCCGCCCGTCTCCCCCTGTGGAAAACCCCGGGAACCACCCCGGGAACCACCCCGTACGGTCAGCCCTCCCCCAGCCCCGCGTCCCTCGCCAGCAGCGCCGCCTGCACCCGGTTCTCGCACTCCAGCTTGGCGAGGATCCGGCTGACATAGGTCTTCACCGTGGCCTCGCTCATATGCAGCCGCCGTCCCGCGTCCGCGTTGGAGAGCCCCTCGCCCAGCAGCGCGAGGACATCCCGTTCCCGCGCGCTCAGCTGGGCCACCCGGGCCCGCGCCCGCTCGTTGCGGGAGGCAGTGTGCCCTGTGGCGAGCCGGTCGACCACATGGCGGGTGGCGCCCGGCGAGAGATAGGCGTCCCCCGCCGCCGCGGCCCGTACCGCGGCGATCAGCTCGGCGGGCGCGGTGTCCTTCAGCAGGAAACCGGCCCCGCCCGACTCCAGCGCCCGCAGGACGTTGTCCCGTTCCCCGAAGGTCGTGAGGATGACGACCCGTGCGGCGGGTGCCGCCCGGCGCAGCTCCCGCATCGCGGTCAGCCCGTCCATCACCGGCATCTGGATGTCCAGCAGCACCACATCGGCGCCGTGCGCCCGTACCAGCTCGATCGCCTGGCGCCCGTCGGCCGCCTCGGCGACGACCTCGATCTCCCGGTCCGAGGTGAGGATCATCCGGATCCCGGCCCGTATCAGCGGCTCGTCATCGGCGATGACAACCCGTATCGGCGCCCCCGTCATAGTCATCCTCATTCACCCGATGGCCACCGGGCGGCGGCCCGCTCCGGCACTTTCTCTGTCGGACACTCTCTGTCCGAGAAGGTAGGTACACCACAGGGGCGCCGCACGGTCAAGCGGCGCCCGCCCGGCTACCGGCCGGTGTGGTACGCCTTCTTCTCGATCAGCTTTCCGTCCCGGAAGCAGAAGCGGAACACCGGCTCGGTGGTCAGGGTGTCCGTCATCTCCGAGTCCATCAGCACCAGGCACTCGGACCCCTCGGGCTTCGGGGGCCCGTCCCGGTCCAGGCCGCTCGTGACGAAGCTGTCCCCTTCGGGCAGCCGCTCGCGCACCTCGGCCTCGGCGGTACCGATGGTGATCCGGTCGTACTCCGCCCTGTCGATCATGCCCGCGTCGAAGGAGTCGACCGTGTACACGAGGGCGACCGCGATCCCCACCACGACCACCACCGCCGTGCCCGCCGCCACCGCACAGCCGAGGCCCACCCCGCTGGTCCGCTCCCGGCGCCGGCTCGTCTCCAGCTCCCGCATCAGCAGGGCCTCGTGGTCGCTCCCGTCGAGGGCCGGGCCGCCGGGGTCCGGGAAGGCCCCCGGGGGATCCCACCGCATGTCCCCGGGACCGGAAGCCGGTCCCGAAGCCGGTCCCGAAGCCGGGGCGGAACCAGAAACGGAACCAGAAGCGGAAGCGGTGCCGGTACGGGGGACGTCGCCGGACCCGCCGACGGCCCCGTACGGCAGCACCCCCGCCACCCGGAACCCCCCGTCGTCCAGCACCCCCGTGTGCACCATCCCGCCGACCAGCCGGGCCCGCTCGCGCAGTCCGGTGAGCCCCTGCCCGCCGCTGACCACCTCGCCGGCCGGCGCCGGGGGCGGACCGCTGACGATCTCCACCACCAGGGAGTCCGGCTCGTAGCGCAGCGCCACCCGGATCGGGGCGCCGGGGGCGTGCTTGTAGGCGTTGGTGAGGGCCTCCTGCACGATCCTGTACGCGGCGTGGTCGGCGGCGGTGGCGAGCGGGCGGGGCTCCCCCTCCGTCCGCAGCTCCACCGTGTTCCCGGCGGACCGGGCGGTCTCCACCAGCACCCCGATACCGGCGGTCCCCCGGGCCGCCCGCTCCGTCTCGTCCACCGGTCCCGAGGCCGGTTCCTCGACCCCGTCCCGGAGGATGCCGACGACCTCGCGCAGCTCGTGCATGGCGGCCACGGAGGCGGTCCGCAGCACCCCGACCGCCTCCCGCTGCCGCCCGGTCAGCTCCGGGTCCACCTCCATCGCCCCGGTGTGCACGGCGATCAGGGCCAGCTGGTGGCCCAGGCTGTCGTGCATGTCCTGGGCGATGCGCTGGCGCTCCCTCAGCCGTGCCTGGCCCGCGATCATCCTGCGCTCCCGGAGCAGCTGGGCGTTGCGCTCCTGGAGGGCGTGGAGCAGGGTCCTGCGCTGGCGCCAGTAGCGGCTGACCAGGCCGGGGACGACGACCGTCGCCAGATAGGCGAGGGTGAGGGTGATCGCGCTCGGGACGGTGAGCGTCAGATCCGCCCCGGGGTACCCGGCGACGACCGCGAGGCCCGCCGCGTACGCGAGGAGGAAGGTCGCCACGGCGCGGCCGGTGCCCGTGATCCGGCTTCCGGCGGACCAGCCGACAAGCATCTGAACGAAGAAGAGACCGGCGAGTTCGACGCAGAAAGCGCAGGTCACGATGAGTACGGGTATGGGGAGCCGACGGCGGAGCAGGGTGAGCAGCCCGGCCAGTGCGGTGGCGATGACGGTCCGCACGGGCACGGATTCGAACATGTACTCGATACCGAACGCCGCCAGCGCCATCGCCAGCGCCAGCACCAGCTCGGCGGGCATCCCCCACCCGGGCACCCCGCGGGGCGGTACCGGGCGGCGCGACCAGGGCTCGGACACCGCCAGCCAGGACCAGCCCCTGCGCAGTCCGGCCAGGCTCTTCGACGATGAGAGGTTCACGGCAGCACCTTAGGAAGCCGCCCCCGCCCCCGGCCGTCCACTTTCGTCCCGTCCGGCGACGACGAAGGTCGCGACCGACCCCTCACCGGGTGGCAGGTGGACACCCCGGGAGCCCGGCCCGGCACACGACCCCGCACACAACCCGGCACGCGACTCGACACCGAACCCGACACACGGAAACGAACAATGTGACGAAGGACACTCCGATGAAGGTTTGAACCCAGGACACGGCCGACACCTGAATCATCGGGGCCGAAAAACGTCCGGACATGACGAAACGGGTGGCATCATGATCGATGCCACCCGTTTCGGTGTGGTGCGCGAGGGGGGAGTTGAACCCCCACGCCCTTTCGGGCACTGGAACCTGAATCCAGCGCGTCTGCCTATTCCGCCACCCGCGCATTGGGTGTTGTTGCTTGGTTGACCCGCCTTGCTCGGCGTGTCCCCCTGGCGACATGCAGAAGATTAGCACGCTGCGCAGGGTGGAATCACATCTGTTTGTTCGGGGACGCGGAGTCCCCGCCGGTCCGGCGGCCGGTACGGGCCCGGCGGCGAAGCCGGAGCGGAACCGGGGCGGACCGAAGCCGGACCAGGGCCGGAGCGGGACCGAAACAGCAGCGGACCGAAGCGGAAGCAGAACAGAAGCGGAGCCGAACCGGAGCCGAACCGGAACAGCCGGAAACCAGCGCAGGCGCCCGAGTACGGCGGACGGCGGCGGGCAAACGGCACACAGGGGAAGGAGCGGGACCGGACCCGCCCCCGAGCCCCCTTGCCACCGCCCCCGCTCCTCCCCGGGGCTCCCCGGGTGCGGGACACTGTCAGCAGGGCGCCTCTACGATCCGTGTGAGAGGTGACACTCATCGACGGGGCAGACAAGGGGAACCAGCCGATTTCCCGACGCGTGGATACGATCAGTAAGCAGTATCAGGACGGCGACAACGGAGGAGGTGCCCGATGGGAGTCCTGAAGCGATTCGAGCAGCGCCTCGAAGGCTTGGTCAACGGCACCTTCGCCAAGGTCTTCAAGTCCGAGGTCCAGCCGGTGGAGATCGCCGGCGCCCTCCAGCGCGAGTGCGACAACAACGCCACGATCTGGAACCGCGACCGGACCGTCGTCCCCAACGACTTCATCGTGGAGCTGAGCGCGCCCGACTTCGAGCGCCTGAGCCCCTACTCGGGCCAGCTCGGCGACGAGCTGGCCGGACTCGTCCGCGACTACGCCAAGCAGCAGCGGTACACCTTCATGGGCCCGATCAAGGTCCATCTGGAGAAGGCCGACGACCTCGACACCGGCCTCTACCGGGTCCGCAGCCGCACCCTCGCGTCGAGCACCTCGCAGAGCCCCGGCGGCGGCCAGCCGCCCGCGGGCCCGGGGGACGCCGCCGCCGGCTACGGCAGGCCGCCGTCGGCCGCCTCGCCCCCGATGCCCGCCGGGCCGCCTCCGGGCGCCCGCCCAGGACTCTCCTCCGTACCGGACCGCCCCGCGGCGGGAGGCCCCGGAGCGGGGCCCGCCCCCGCCGGCGGCCAGGTACGGCGCTGGATCGAGATCAACGGCACCCGCCATCAGATCTCCCGCCCGACGCTGGTGCTGGGTCGCAGCACCGACGCCGATGTGCGGATCGACGACCCCGGCGTCTCCCGCCGGCACTGCGAGATCCGGACCGGAACGCCCTCGACGATCCAGGATCTCGGGTCCACCAACGGCATCGTGGTGGACGGGCAGCACACCACCCGCGCTACGCTCCGCGACGGCTCGCGGATCGTCGTGGGCAGCACCACCATCGTTTACCGGCAAGCCGAAGGGTGAAGCGGGGGCAATGTCAGAGCTGACCCTGACGGTCATGCGGCTGGGTTTCCTGGCCGTTCTGTGGCTGTTCGTCATCGTGGCCGTCCAGGTCATCCGCAGCGATCTGTTCGGAACGCGTGTCACACAACGCGGCTCACGCCGCGGTGGCGACACCCGGCCCCAGCAGCCACGCCAGACCGCGCCACCGCCCCAGCGGCAGCAGCCGACCGGACGCCAGTCCGGCGGCCGCCAGCGCCGGGGCGCGCCCACCAAGCTGGTGGTCTCCGAAGGGAGCCTCACCGGCACCACGGTCGCGCTCCAGGGCCAGACCATCACCCTGGGCCGGGCGCACGACTCCACGATCGTCCTGGACGACGACTACGCGTCCAGCAGGCATGCCAGGATCTACCCGGACCGTGACGGCCAGTGGATCGTCGAGGACCTCGGGTCCACCAACGGCACCTATCTCGAACGGACCCGGCTCACCACCCCGACACCGATTCCGCTGGGCGCCCCGATCCGCATCGGCAAGACCGTCATCGAGCTGCGGAAGTAGTAAGACAATGAGCGAGCGGAGCGAGCGAGCCACAACGGTCCCGAAAGCGGACCGGGACCGGCGGCTCCCGACCGGAGGGCGGGCAGTGTGGCGCGAGACCGGCTGTACCCCGAGCCGACCGGCGAGGTGCGCATGAGCCTGTCTCTGCGCTTCGCCGCCGGATCGCACAAGGGCATGATCCGGGAGGGCAACGAGGACTCCGGCTATGCCGGCCCCCGGCTGCTCGCCATCGCCGACGGCATGGGCGGCCAGGCCGCCGGTGAGGTCGCCTCCTCGGAGGTCATCTCCACCCTCGTCCCGCTCGACGACGACGTCCCCGGCTCCGATCTGCTCACCTCGCTCGGCTCCGCCGTGCAGCGGGCCAACGACCAGCTGCGCGCCATGGTCGAGGAGGACCCCCGCCTGGAGGGCATGGGCACCACGCTCACCGCGCTCCTGTGGACCGGCCAGCGACTCGGCCTGGTCCATGTCGGCGACTCCCGCGCCTATCTCCTCCGCGACGGCGTCCTCACCCAGATCACCCAGGACCACACCTGGGTCCAGCGGCTGGTGGACGAGGGCCGGATCACCGAGGAGGAGGCCACCACCCACCCGCAGCGCTCCCTGCTGATGCGCGCGCTGGGCAGTGGCGACCATGTCGAACCCGATCTCTCCATCCGCGAGGTCCGGATCGGCGACCGCTATCTGATCTGCTCCGACGGGCTCTCCGGGGTGGTCTCCCACCAGACCCTGGAGGAGACCCTGGCCAGCTACCAGGGCCCCCAGGAGACCATCCAGAACCTCATCCAGCTCGCCCTGCGCGGCGGCGGCCCGGACAACATCACCTGCATCGTCGCCGATGTCCTGGACACCGACGCGGCCGACCCGATGGCCGCGCAGCTCAGCGACACCCCCGTGGTCGTCGGCGCGGTCGCCGAGAACCAGCTCCAGCTGAACGACGGCGGGGCCATGCAGACCCCGGCGGGCCGCGCCTCCGGCCTCGGCCGCACCCCGCGCGGCCACGGCGACCGGGCGGGCGGCGGCGGTGACGACTACGGCACCCCCGACGGCAGCTTCGACGCGTACACCGACGACGACTTCGAGAAGCCCGGCCGGGGCCGCACCTGGCTGAAGCGCTCGCTCTACACCACCCTCGCCCTCGCGGTGATCGGCGGCAGCCTCTACGGCGGCTACCGCTGGACGCAGACCCAGTACTACGTCGGCACCAAGAGCGGCCATGTCGCCCTCTACCAGGGCATCAGCCAGGATCTGGCGTGGATCTCGCTCTCCGAGGTCAAGAAGGACCACCCGGAGATCGAACTCAAGTACCTCCCGCCCTACCAGCGCAAGCAGGTGGAGGCGACCATCGCCCAGAAGGACCTCGGCAGGGCCCAGGCGAAGATCGGCGAACTCTCCGCGCAGGCCTCCGCCTGCCGCAAGGAGGAGAAGCGCCAGGAGGCGGCCGACAAGGTCGCCGCCGCGCCGCCCGCCAAGGCCACGGCCTCCCCCAGCGCCAGCCCCAGCGGCGCCCCGGAGGACGACCGGAAGAACACCACGAAGAAGCCGACCGCTGCCTCGCCCACTCCTCCCCCGGGACCGGTTCTCTCGGAGGACGAGCAGAAGCTGGCCTCGAACTGCGGTAAGCAGTAATCAGCCGTAGGGGGCCCTCTCCACCATGAGCGTTGTCACCAATACCACCACGATCGGCGCGATCGAAGCACCGAGCCGCCGCAACACCGAGCTGATGCTGCTCGCCTTCGCGGTCGCCATCCCGGTCTTCGCGTACATCAATGTGGGTCTCGCCCTCGACGGCGAGCTGCCCGCCGGTGTCCTCGGCTACGGGCTGGGGCTCGCCCTGCTCGCCGCCGTGGCCCATCTCGTGGTGCGGAAGTTCGCCAAGTACGCCGACCCGCTGCTGCTGCCGCTCGCGGTGCTGCTCAACGGGCTGGGGCTGGTGATGATCTGGCGGCTCGACCAGTCCGAGCGGCTGATCCGCCGGGCCGAGTTCCTCTACGGCGCCTATGCCCCGGACGCCCCCAAGCAGATGCTGTACTCGGCGATCGGTGTGGCGCTCTTCGTCGGCGTGCTGCTGCTCCTCAAGGACCACCGGATCCTCCAGCGGTACACCTACATCTCCATGGCGGTGGCGCTGTTCCTGCTGATCCTGCCGATGTTCTTCCCCGCCCGTAACGGCGCGAAGATCTGGATCAGCCTCGGCCCGATCAACATCCAGCCCGGCGAGTTCGCGAAGATCATCATCGCGGTCTTCTTCTCCGGCTATCTGATGGTGAAGCGGGACGCCCTGGCGCTCGCCAGCCGCCGCTTCCTCGGCCTCTATCTGCCGCGCGGCCGGGACCTCGGACCGATCCTCATGGTCTGGGGCATGTCCATCCTGATCCTGGTCTTCGAGACCGACCTCGGTACCTCCCTGCTGTTCTTCGGCATGTTCGTGATCATGCTTTATGTGGCCACCGAACGGACCAGCTGGATCGTCTTCGGTCTGCTGATGTCGGCCGCCGGAGCGGTCGGTGTCGCCACCTTCGCCACCCATGTCCAGCAGCGGGTGGACGCCTGGCTCAACCCCTTCTCGGACACCGTCTGGGAGCAGAGCAACCAGGTCGGCCAGGCGCTGATGTCCTTCGGCGCGGGCGGCACCCTGGGCACCGGCTGGGGCCAGGGCAACTCCGACCTGATCATGTTCGCCGCCAACTCCGACTTCATCCTCTCCAGCTTCGGCGAGGAGCTGGGGCTCGCCGGGATCATGGCCCTCTTCATGATCTACGGCCTGATCGTGGAGCGGGGTGTGCGCACCGCGCTCGCCGCCCGCGACCCCTTCGGCAAGCTGCTCGCGGTCGGCCTCTCCGGCGCCTTCGCCATCCAGGTCTTCGTGGTGTCCGGCGGTGTGATGGGGCTGATCCCGCTGACCGGTATGACGATGCCGTTCCTCGCGGCCGGCGGCTCCTCGGTGATCGCCAACTGGGCGCTGATCGCCATCCTGATCCGTATCAGCGACACCGCGCGCCGCCCCGCGCCCGCGCCCGCCCCGTCCCCCGACGCCGAGATGACCCAGGTGGTCCGACCGTGAACAAGCCCCTGCGCCGGATCGCGATCTTCTGTGGCTTCCTGGTCCTCGCCCTGCTGGTACGGGCCAACTGGCTCCAGTACTTCCAGGCCGACGAGCTGAACGAGAACGACCGCAACCGCCGGATCGAGATCGACCGGTACGCCAGCGAGCGCGGCAACATCATCGTCGACAGCAAGCCCATCACCGGCTCCAAGAAGACCGACGACACCGACTTTGTCTTCAAGCGGACCTATGTGAACGGCCCCATGTGGGCGCCGGTGACCGGATACGCCTCCCAGGCGTTCGGCGCCAACCAGATCGAGAACCTTGAGGACGGCATCCTCTCCGGCAACTCCGACCAGCTCTTCTTCGACCGCACCATGGCGATGTTCACGGGCGACAAGAAGAAGGGCGGCAATGTCGTCACCACGCTGAACGGCCGGGCGCAGAAGGCGGCCTTCGAGGGGCTCGGCAAGAAGAAGGGCGCCGTCGCCGCGCTGGACCCGGGGAGCGGCAAGATACTGGCGCTGGCCTCCACCCCCTCGTACGACCCCGCCGACTTCGCCGGCTACCGGAGCGCCGACGCGAAGGCGTACAAGAAGCTGGACACGGACAAGGACAAGCCCATGCTCAACCGGGCGCTCCGTGAGATCTACCCGCCCGGCTCCACCTTCAAGGTGCTCACCGCCGCCGCCGCGCTGGAGCACGGCAAGGTGACCGATGTCGACGAGCCGACCGACACGCCCGAGCCGTACATCCTCCCGAACACCCGCACCCCGATGACGAACCTCGCCCAGGGGTGCGAGAACGTCAGCCTGAAGAAGGCCCTGGAGATCTCCTGCAACTCGGTCTTCGCCAAGCTCGCCGACGAGGTGGGCCGGGAGAAGATGCTGGAGACCGCGGAGAAGTTCGGCTTCAACAAGGAGCACTTCACCCCGGTCCGCGCCGCCGCCTCCGTCTACGACAAGGAGATGGAGCGCTCGGAGAACTCGCTCTCGGCGATCGGCCAGTTCAACACCGCGACCACCCCGCTCCAGATGGCGATGGTCGCCGCCGGCATCGCCAATGACGGCAAGCTGATGAAGCCGTACATGATCGACCGGCTGGAGTCCCCCGATCTCGACGTGATCAAGCAGAACGAGCCGGAGGAGCTGAGCCGGCCGCTCTCCCAGGACACCGCCCAGCGGGTCCAGGAGCTGATGGAGAACGTGGTCGACAGCGGCAGCGGCCGGAACGCCCAGATCCCCGGCGTCAAGGTGGGCGGCAAGACCGGTACCGCCCAGCACGGTGCCAACAACAGCAAGCGCCCCTACGCCTGGTTCATCTCGTACGCCAAGACCGACGAGGGCTCCCCGGTCGCCGTCGCGGTGATCGTGGAGGACGCGGGCGGCACCGCCCGGGACGACATCTCCGGTGGCGGTCTGGCCGCGCCGATCGCCAAGAAGGTGATGGAGGCCGTTCTGAAGAAGTGACCGAGGTCACGCCCGTCCTCCGCGGTGTCTGCCATGTCTGTCATTTCTGCACAGGGCGATACCGGTCAGGTATCAGGTGACGGTCGCGGACCGGCCGGGCCGCGCGGGCCCGGTAGCGTAGTCGCGAACAGCACACCGCCGGGCCACCCCACGGCCCGCCGGCGGACTGACGGAGAGGGCTGGAACAGTTATGGAAGAGCCGCGTCGCCTCGGCGGGCGGTACGAACTGGGCTCGGTGCTCGGCCGCGGTGGCATGGCGGAGGTCTATCTCGCACATGACACCCGTCTCGGCCGGACCGTCGCCGTGAAGACGCTCCGGGCCGATCTCGCCCGTGACCCGTCCTTCCAGGCCCGGTTCCGCCGCGAGGCCCAGTCGGCCGCCTCGCTCAACCATCCCGCGATCGTCGCTGTCTACGACACCGGCGAGGACTATGTCGACGGGGTCTCCATCCCCTACATCGTGATGGAGTACGTCGACGGCTCCACACTCAGAGAGCTGCTGCACTCCGGGCGCAAGCTGCTGCCCGAGCGCACGCTGGAGATGACCATCGGCATCCTCCAGGCGCTGGAGTACTCGCACCGGAACAACATCGTCCACCGTGACATCAAGCCCGCGAACGTCATGCTGACGCGCACCGGGCAGGTCAAGGTGATGGACTTCGGCATCGCGCGCGCCATGGGCGACGCGGGGATGACGATGACCCAGACCTCGGCCGTGATCGGTACGGCCCAGTACCTCTCGCCCGAGCAGGCCAAGGGCGAGCAGGTCGACGCCCGCTCCGACCTGTACTCCACCGGCTGTCTGCTGTACGAGCTGCTGACCGTGCGCCCGCCCTTCATCGGGGACTCCCCGGTGGCCGTGGCCTATCAGCATGTCCGCGAGGAGCCGCAGGCCCCGTCGTCGTTCGATCACGAGATCACGCCCGAGATGGACGCCATCGTCCTCAAGGCGCTGGTGAAGGACCCCGACTACCGCTATCAGTCGGCGGACGAGATGCGGGCCGACATCGAGGCCTGCCTCGACGGCCAGCCGGTCGCCGCGGCGGCGGGCATGGGCGCGGCCGGCTACGGCGGGTACCCCTCGGAGGAGCAGCCCACCACGGCGATGCGGCCGGCCGATCCGGCGGTCGCGCAGACCTCGATGCTGCCCCCGGTCAACCCGGACGACGGCGGTTTCAACGGATACGACGACGGCCGCGGACGGCGGGGGCGGCGCAAGTCCTCCACCTCCACGGTGCTGCTGGTGGTCGCCGGTGTCCTGGTGCTGATCGGCGCGATACTGATCGGCCGCACGGTCTTCGGCCCCGACCCCAAGGTGGGCGACATCCCGGTGCCGATCCTGGTGGGCATGACCCCCGAGAAGGCGCAGCGGCAGGCGACCAACGCGGATGTCGAGATCACCCAGTCCGGTTCGGAGCGGTGCGATCAGCCCAAGGGCACGATCTGCAGCCAGAGCCCGGACGACGGCAAGATCGCCAAGGGCGAGACCATCACCTATGTGCTCTCCGAGGGCGCGCCCAAGGTCGAGGTCCCCGATGTCACCGAGAAGTCGCTGGAGAACGCGCGGGACCAGCTGACCCGCAAGGGCTTCAAGGTGAAGGTCGAGGAGTCCGAGTCCGCGAGTGAGGACCCGGGTACGGTCCTCGACCAGGAGCCGTCGGGCGCCAGCATGGCCGAGAAGAACTCGACCGTCACCCTCACCGTGGCCAAGCAGGCCATGAAGACGGTGCCCCCGGTGGAGGGCAATCAGCTGGCCGGGGCCCAGACCCAGCTCCAGGTGATGAACTTCCAGGTGAAGGTCGAGTACATCGACTCGGACCAGCCCAAGGACCAGGTCATCGAGCAGAACCCCAAGGGTGGCACCCAGGCGGCCGAGAACAGCACGGTGACGCTGAAGGTCTCCAAGGGCCCGGAGCAGGTCGCCCCGGTCCCGGGGCTGACCGGCAGGACCCTGGCCGAGGCGCGGCAGCTGCTGGCCCAGGCGGGTCTGGAGCTGGGCGAGATCGACGGCCCGGACGGGGACAACGCCCGGGTGGTCGACCAGGACCCCAAGGGCGGTCAGCAGCCCGGCGACGAGAAGAAGGTGAACGTCGTCACCGCCGACTTCAACGGCGACCAGGGAAACCAGGGCGACAACGGGAACGGTGACTCCGGGGACGGCGAGGAGTCGGACGGCGACGGCTGGTTCGGCGGCAGCCTGGGCGGCCGTCCCTGACCCTCCCGCCCCCCTGAGGCACTGACCTTCCTGCCTCCCTGCGGCCCCTGAGGCCCTGAGCCCCGGCCCCGGTGTCCCGAGCGGACACCGGGGCCGCCGGTTCTCAGCGCAGTTCGGCGGGCGGGGTGCGGTCCGCGTCCACCGGGACCTCCCGGACCAGCTCGCCCCAGACGATGTAGCGGTAGTCCGAGGTGTAGATGGGCGTACAGGTGGTCAGGGTGATGTACCGGCCCGACCCCGTCCGCCCGGACTGCTTCGGGACCGGCTTCAGCACCTCCACGTTGTACTTGGAGGTCTGCGGCAGCGCCTTGTAGACCTGGTAGACGTACCAGGTGTCCCGGGTCTCGAAGACGACCGGATCGCCTTCCTTCAGCTTGTGGATGTTGTGGAACTTGGCGCCATGGCCGTCGCGATGGGCGGCCAGGGTGAAGTTGCCCTTCTTCTGCCAGGGGAGCGCGGACTTCACCGGCTCGGTGTAGTAGCCCGCGACCCCGTCGTTGAGCTGCTCGGGCGTGGTGCCCTTCTTCACCAGGACCTCGTCGTCGTCCATGGCGGGGACATGCAGAAAGCCGATGCCGTCCTTGGTGTCGAGCGCCCCCGGCTTCGCGTCGGGGGCGGCCTTCGCCCAGCCGTCACGGACCCGGTCCGCCTGCCGGCCGGACTCCCGGTCGGCGAGGACATTGGTCCACCACAGCGAGTAGACGACGAAGAGCCCGAGGACGACCCCTGCGGTGATCAGCAGCTCGCCGAGGAAGCTGATGGCACCGGCGATCCGGCTGCGCGCACGTGACACTGCGTCGTTCCCGTCTGGGCCGCGGGCCCTCCGATGGTCCCTTCAAGGCCTGTCTTAGGGCCTGTCCTAGCCTACGAGCGCATCGGGTTTGCCCTTGTCACGCGGCCGTTCCTCGACCATCTCACCCCAGACGATCATCCGGTAGGTGCTGGTGAACTCCGGGGTGCAGGTGGTGAGGGTGATGTACCGGCCGGGTTTGGTGAAACCGGATCCCGGGGGTACGGCGCGGAGCACCTTGATGTTGGAGGGCGGGGTCTGCGGCAGGATGCTCGCCATCCGGTAGGTGTAGTACCGGTCCCGGGTCTCGACCACGATGGGATCGCCGGGCTTGAGGCGGTTGATGTAGCGGAACGGCTCGCCATGGGTGTTGCGATGGCCCGCGACCGCGAAGTTGCCGGACCGGGCGGAGGGCAGCGGCGTCTTGAGCCCGCCCTCGCTGTAGTGGCCGACCATGCCCCGGTCGAGCACCTTCTTCTTGTCGATGCTGGCGGCGACCGGGACGGCCACATCGAGCTTGGGGATGTACATGATCGCGAAGCCCTCGCCGGGCCGGAAGCTCCCGGGGTCGCGGCCCGCCGCCCAGGCTTCCTGGATCTTGTCCCGCTCCCGGTCGGCCTGGTGTCCGGCGCGGATATTGGTCCACCAGAGCTGATAGCCGACAAAGAGCAGCATCACCACGCCGAGGGTGATGAAGACCTCGCCGACGGCCCGGCTGAGGACCACGACCGGGCCGGCCTTGGTCGAGCGGGCGGCCCTCCGCCGCGCGGCCCGGCCCGCCCCCGACGCCCTGGGCCCGGATTCCGCTTCCCGTTCCGTTTCCCGTTCCGCTTCGGGCTCCGGCGATGGCTCCGGCGATGGCTCCGGTGGCTGTTCGTAGGCGGGTACGGGGTCCTGGGCGGGTACGGGCGCGTATCCGGCGGGCGCGCCGCCGTACGGGTCGTGCCCCGGCCGTCCGTACCCGGGGTCGTGTCCCGTGTCCTGCCCCGGGGGGCCGGTGTACCCGTACGGGTCCGGGTACGCGGGTGGCACGGGCGGCGCGTACCCCTGGCCGTATCCGGGCTGGGCGTACCCCGGCTGGGCGTACCCCTGTGGCTCGTACCCGGGCTGCGGGTGCGGCTGTGGATCGTACGGCTGGGGCGCGTATCCCTGCTGCCCGTACCCCTGCCGTCCGTACTCCTGCTGTCCGTACTCCTGCTGCTCGTACTCCTGCTGTCCGTACCCGGCCTGCGGGTAGGGCTGCTGCTCATACCCGGGCTGCCCGTACGGCGGCTGTGGCGGGTACGGCTGGGGCCCGTACCCCTGCTGTCCGTACCCCTGCTGTCCGTATCCGGGCTGCCCGTACCCGGGCTGCCCGTACCCGGGCTGGGGGTACGCGGGCTGGGGGTACGCGGACGGCTCGTACCCCTGCTGCTCGTAAGCCGGCTGCTCGTACCCCTGCGGCCCGTACCCCGGAAGGGGCTCGTACCCCTCCCCAGGGTGCCGGTCGGTCACGCCAGGGCCTTGCCCACCACCGGGGCGAGGCCGGCCGAGCGGCCCACCGCCCCCCGGTCCCCGCACTCCTCCAGCCAGTTGGCGAGCATCAGATGGCCATGCTCGGTGAGGACCGACTCGGGGTGGAACTGCACCCCTTCGACCAGCAGCTCACGGTGGCGCAGCCCCATGATGATGCCGTCCTCGGTCCAGGCGGTGACCTCCAGCTCCGCCGGCACCGTGGAGGGCTCCGCCGCCAGCGAGTGGTAGCGGGTGGCGGTGAAGGGCGAGGGCAGCCCGGTGAAGACGCCCTTGCCCTCGTGGAGCACCGGGGAGGTCTTGCCGTGCAGCAGCTCGGGGGCGCGGTCCACGACCCCGCCGTAGGCCACCGCCATCGACTGCATGCCGAGACAGACCCCGAAGACCGGGACCCCGGTGGCGGCGCAGTGCCGCACCATCTCGACGCAGACCCCGGCCTCCTCGGGGGTGCCGGGGCCCGGCGAGAGCAGGACGCCGTCGAAGCCGTCCTGGGCATGGGCGAGGGAGACCTCGTCGTTCCGTACCACTTCGCACTCCGCGCCGAGTTGGTACAGGTACTGGACGAGGTTGAAGACAAAGCTGTCGTAGTTGTCGACGACCAGGATGCGTGCGCTCATCGGGCGGTTTCCTCTTCGACTCCGGGTGCGACTCCGGTGCCGGCGCCACCATCGCCCGCTCCGTCGACCGTGACATCGTTGAACGGCAGCAGGGGCTCGGCCCACGGGAAGACGTACTGGAACAACCCGTACACCACCGCGAGCAGCAGGACGAGCGATATCAGCGCCCGGATCCACGCGTTGCCCGGCAGATGCCGCCAGATCCAGCCGTACACGGGCCTGCCCCTTCCGTTCGGTACGGCTCCAGATTACGGGCCGACAACGTCCTGCGGGTCAGCTGAGCAAAGCTTCCGGTTTGCCGTCGGTCACAGCCCGGGTTCCGGCCAGCCGGGCCCAGACGATCAGCCGGTGGCTGCTGCCCCATTCCGGTTCGCAGGTGGTGAGGGTGAGATAGCGGCCCGGCCGGGTGAAGGGGGACCCCCGGGGCACGGGGTCGACCACGCCGATATCGCTCGGGACGGTACGGAAGGGACGCCGCGCGACCCGGTAGGTGTACCAGGTGGTGCCGTCGGTGAGGACGATCGCGTCGCCGGGGCGGAGCCGGGGCATGTCCTTGAAGGGGTCGCCGTAGGTGCGGCGGTGTCCGGCGACCGCGATGTTCCCCCGCTCCCCGGGGCGGGCGGTGGACCGGTAGTGGCCGAGCCCCTTCTTGAGGGTGGCGACGGCGGTGCCCTCCAGGACCGGCCAGTCCCAGCCACGGCCGAAGCGGGGTATGTACATCACGGCGAAGGGCTCACCGGCCCGGAGAGCGGCCGCGGGCCCCCGGGTGGCCGGTGGGGCCTGGGTGGTGCCCCGGGGGCGCTCCGGAGCGGTGGAGGGCTCCCCGCCGGGGGTCGGGACGGCGCCGGGGGCCGGGTCGGCGGAGGCTTTCGGGGGGACGGCGGAAGCGGGTGCGGGCGGGGCGCGGCTCTCGATCCGGCCCTGGGCCCAGCGGTCCTCCAGCCGGGCCAGCTCCGCGTCGGCGGCGTCGGCGGCCTGGATACCGGTCCAGAAGACCACATGGACGACAAAGAGGATGATCAGCACCCCGACGGTGATGCACAGCTCGCTGAGGAACCGGACGGTCCGTCGCACGGCGGCGCCCCCTGTCCGCCCCCGCTACGGGGAACCGTCGGACGGCTCCGGGTCCAGGGGCTGCGCATGGTGGAGATCCACTGTGCCGGAGTAGCCGGGAAGAGTCACCGTGTCGCGCCCGTCGACTTTCCAGCCGAGCCCGTACGCCTTCACATAGAGCCGGTAGTTCTGGACCGCCTGGGACCTCTCCAGGGCGCTCTCCAGCCGGTCCCGGTCACCCACGGCGGTGATCCGGTACGGGGGTGAGTAGACCCGGCCCTGGAGGATCAGGGTGTTCCCGACGCAGCGCACGGCGCTGGTGGAGATCAGCCGCTGGTCCATGACCTGGATGCCCTGTGCCCCGCCCTGCCAGAGCGCGTTGACCACGGCCTGGAGGTCCTGCTGGTGGATGACGAGATCGTTGGCCTGGGGATCGGGGTAGCCGGGGGCGGCACGGGCGTTCGGCGGGGCGTCGTCGAGAGTGACCGTCAGCCCCTCGCCTCGGGTCTCCTCGGTCCCCGCGGCCCGCTCCAGCGCGCCGAGCCGGGCGTCCTCCGCCTCGGTGGACTCGTCGTCCCGGTCGGCGAGGGAGTCGACCTCGTCGCGGAGTCCCGCCGTGGACCGCTCCAGCTCCCCGTTGCGGGCGCTGCGCTCCTCGATCAGGTCCGAGAGCTTCAGCAGCGAGTCGTCGGTGCGCAGATCGGTGCCCTTGGCGGTGTTGAAACTGGTGACGAAGATCAGCCCCGCGAGGGCGAAAATGGCGGCCGTCAGCAGGCGACCGGCCCTTCTTCCGAGCAGTCGGACCGGCCCTGGCCTGGAGTTGGCGGAATTGCTCAACGTACCCTTATCTCCTCAGGAGCCGCGGAAGCACTACGCTAACGGACGCCCCGGGGAGGCGGTGGTGCCCGTCGCTCCAGCCCCGGACGCCAGCCACAGTCCCCTGCGCGGTCACGCAGCGCATCGACAGGAGAGTCCCTCGTGCCGAAGTCACGGATCCGCAAGAAGGCCGATTTCACCCCGCCGTCGTCCAGGACGCCGCAGAGCATCAAGCTGACGAACCGCAGCTGGGTGGCTCCGGTGATGCTGGGACTGTTCTTGATCGGACTGGCCTGGATCGTCCTTTTCTATGTCACCGAGGGCAAGCTGCCGCTCAAGTCCATCGGTGACTGGAACATCGTCGTCGGCTTCGGCTTCATCGCCGCCGGCTTCGGTGTCTCCACCCAGTGGAAGTAGTTATCCACAGCAGTTGTCCACAGTGGGGAAAAGGTCAGACGATCTGTGGATAACCTTTCATCGTGTTGACGCCGGTGTGATCGTTCCCGCCGTCCGGGTGAGTGTGCCGCCCCTTGTCCCACCGGGAAAACCCGGATCGGGGACAAGGGGCACACGCGTTCCCCACGGTCCGCGCGCGAGCGGTCGCACACTGTGGACAACCGGTGGACAACCCTTCACACCAGGGCGGCCGTCCTGGCCAGCACCGCCACCACCACGGCGAGCAGCACGACCGCACAGGTGGCCGTCTGCACCAGGCGCCGACGCGCCCGGGGGGCGTAGACCAAGCCGGCGGCGATCAGCGCGCCCGTCACCAGCCCGCCGATGTGCCCCTCCCAGGAGATGTCGGGACGGGCGAAGGTCATCACCAGGCTGATCGCGAGGATGATCGCGACCGGGCGCATGTCCATCCGGACCCGGCGGGCCAGCACCACGAACGCGCCCATCAGCCCGAAGATGGCGCCCGACGCCCCCAGCGAGGGCTGGTTCGGCGCGGCGATCACAAAGGCGAGCGTGCTGCCGCCGAGCCCGGAGAGCAGATAGAGCGCGAGATAGCGGCCGCGCCCCAGCGCCGGCTCGACCATCCGGCCCAGGAACCAGAGCCCGAGCAGGTTGAAGAGGATGTGCGACAGCTCCTGGTGCAGGAAGACCGCTGTCAGCAGCCGGTACCACTGGTCATGGGCGACCCCGACGATCTCGTCGAGCTGGGGGCTGTAGGCATAGCCGATCAGCTCCACCTCGGAGACAAAGCGCTCACCGAGCGCCAGCACCAGTGCGTACACCGCGACATTGAGCGCGATCAGCACCTTGGTGACGAGGAAGGAGTCGTCGTGGAGGGAGCCGCCCGCGATGGTGCGGGGGGCGCTCGCCGACGCGCTGTGCCCGGTGCCCGACCCTCCCCGGACGCACTCCGGGCACTGGAAGCCCACCGAGGCGCTGACCATGCACTGCGGGCAGATGGGCCGCTCACAGCGGGTACAGCTGATGCCCGTCTCGCTACCGGGGTGGCGATAGCAGTCGGGCAGCCCGGCGGGATCCCGCGGGTCCGGTCCCTGCGGCTCCTTCGGACTGCCTGGCACCTGTTCCATGAGATCCCGTCTCCTCCCGAATCCCCCGTGGCAAACACACCGCCCCGTCCATCCAGACGGATGGACGGGGCGCCTTTGTTCCCTGGGCCCGGCCCGGGTCTTCCTCCGGCCCGGCCGAAGCGGCGGGAATCAGCCCTGTCGGGTCTCGATCACCACGGACTCGATCACGACATCGTTGACCGGGCGGTCGGTGCGCGGGTTGGTGTCGGTGGCGATGATGGCGTCCACGACCTTCTTGCCAGCCTCGGTGCTGACCTCGCCGAAGATGGTGTGCTTGCCGGTCAGCCAGGTGGTCGGCGACACCGTGATGAAGAACTGCGAGCCGTTGGTGCCCGGGCCGGCGTTGGCCATGGCCAGCAGGTACGGCTTGGTGAAGGCCAGCTCCGGGTGGAACTCGTCGGCGAACTTGTAGCCCGGACCACCGGTGCCGTTGCCCAGCGGGTCCCCGCCCTGGATCATGAAGCCCTCGATCACGCGGTGGAAGACCGTGCCGTCGTAGAGCTTGTCGGTGGTCTTGGCGCCGGTCGCGGGGTTGACCCACTCCCGCTCGCCCTTGGCCAGCTCGACGAAGTTCTTGACCGTCTTGGGCGCGTGGTCCGGCAGCAGCCGGATCTCGATGTCGCCGTGGTTGGTCTTCAGGGTGGCGTAAAGCTGCTCGGCCACGGTCCTGCCTTCCGTATGACTGCTCAGGGATATTTCTGGGTCGCCACGATCCTCGCACGGACGGCCGCACACGCGGAAAAGCCTCCGGGGGAGCGGAGGCGTGGATGACCCGGTTGCCCGTCCCGCATGCCGGGCACACGGTCAGCGGGCATGATGTGCCAACAGGCGGAAAGGTGAAATGTACTGAACCGGGAGCTTCATCGCGCCCCGGGACGTCACCGAGGAGGAGGATCCCCGTGACCCGCATGGACAGCGTGCGCGCCGCGACCGATTCGGCCAGGGAAAGCGTGCTGCACGCCGCGGAAGTGGTGGCACCCTACGCCGGTACGGCCCGTGACCAGGCGACGCACTACGCGCACGAGGCGCGCGTACGGATCGCGCCGAAGGTCTCGGCCGCCACGCATCGGGCCCGTCTCCAGGCCCGTCATCAGTACGACGCCCATCTGGCGCCGCATGTGCCGCCCGCGGTGGACGACGCCGCTCACCGGGCCGCGCTACAGGCCCGCAGGGCCGCACGTCAGGCGGCCGACTTCAGCAGGCCCCGGGTGGAGCACGCGCTGGCCGCCGCCGGTCCCGCACGGGACGAGGCGCTGGCCCGCTCCTCCGCCGCGCTGGCCGCGCTGCGCGGTCAGGTGACGCCGGACGACGTACGGAAGGCGGTACGACGGCACGAGCGGCGGTCGAGGGCCGCCCACGCCGGGAAGGTCGTGGTGATCGTGGGCGCGGTCGCGGTGGGCGCCTTCGCGCTGTGGAGCTGGTGGGACCGGCAGGCCAATCCCGACTGGCTGGTGGAGCCGCCGGCGGCGACCGAGGTGCCGGAGCCGGGCGGGCTGTCCTCGGTGGACGGCAGCCCGGAGGCGGGGGCCCCGGAGCCCCGGGAGCACTGACGGCGGACGGGTACGGAGGGCCGGGCCGGGAGCGTCCGGCCCGGGACGGTCGGCGGGGACGGGCTCCCGCACCGGCGGACCGGGCCGCCCGGGGACTTCTGGAGCTTCGGGCACCCCGGGTGCGCAGGGGGCGCCGGGAGCACCCGGGGTGCGGGAGGCACGGGACCTGGCGAGCGGGTGCCGTGCCGGCGGCGGGCGGACAAGCGGGCGGCCGGGCGGGCGGATGAAGGGGGACCGGAGCCGAACACTCCGGATCGCCGGGGCCTCATGCCGCCGTCGTCAGCCGTGAGCGGTCCGGTGTGCGCTCCGCTCCCCGTACCGCCCGGGAGACGACCGTCACCGAGCCCGAGTCCAGTGCGACCGGGTCGAGCGAGGGCAGTTTGCGCACGGAGGGCGAGGAGTTGTGGGCCTCGGCCCGGATGCGCTGCTTGATGGTGGGCGGCAGCGAGCGGGCCCGGGATCCAGGAGTCCAGCGACTCTGTGCGGGCACCCGGTGCGCCAGGGCCACCGAGCGCGCGGTGGACCGTACCGAGGAGCGCGCGGTGGCACGTACCGCCGTCCGGCCGTCCGTCGGGCACTGCGCTCCACGGGCCGTGCGAGGCACCCGGGGTGTCCCGCAGGGCGCCGTGCGGAGTGCGGACCTGCCGCCGGGACGGGATCCGGACCGGGAGCCGGGCCGGGAGCCGTCCACCCGTCCGGCGGGACGCCGGGTGGCCGGTACGGTACGCCGGGCGGGCGCCGTTCGTACCCCTGTACGGGTAGGGGTCCGGCGGCCGGTGGCGTGTGCCCCGGTCCTTTCCCCCCGTACCGCCCGGGGGACGACCGGTGTCCCGGGCCGGTCCGGCGCCGGGCCGTGGACCTCCACCGGGGCGGGGGTCGCGGGGACGGTCCGGGGTGCGGACCCCTCGGGCGCCACCGGGGCGGCGGCCCGGCGGGCGGTGAGCGCGTTGCTCAGCCCCATCCAGGTGAGCAGTGAGACAAAAGCGGTGACCAGCGCGGTCCACAGATTTCTGACCGTGACGGAAGCCATGACCCCTCGCTTTCGGGTTGGGCGATCTACATACCTTTCTCATGATGTGTATGCGTCTCCGGTTGCGAAGGACCGACGCAGCCGCTACGCAGTTCTTCTGATGAACACCACCCGTACGGACCATTCCGGCGTGCGGAAAACGCCCCGGCGTGCGGTCGTGGGACCGGAGCGGGTCATCCCCGCCGCGTCCAAGAGCCGGGGCGCTCGCCCTTCTCGTCCACGACGGCGTGGCCCCGGTTGGCGATCATCGAGAGCACGGCGCCCTTCCGGTGCCACTTGCCGCCCTTCAGCGCCACGGAGCGCTCCCCCAGGTGCTCATAGGTGACGGGGTCGAAGTGCCACTCGCTGCGGACCCCGCCGTTGTGCCGGGCGATGGCGAGGGCGTCCCGGCCGATGCCGTCCTCGACGCCCTCGATCACCCGCACACCCGGGATCTTCGCCGCGGCCCGGTAGAGCGCGGCGGAGAGCCTCGGCGGGGCGATCTGCCCGCGCAGCAGATCGCCGATGGTGGTGAACGCCTTCTCGTGCCGGCCCTGGTCGGAGCCCTCGGTGTCCCGGTAGATCTTCGCGAGCAGCGCATCCGGGTCGGTCGGCAGGGTCTTGAGGTAGCCATAGGTGGGCGCCTCCACCGAGGGGGTGAAGGGTTCGCCCTCCCCCAGCGGCTCCCCCCGGGGGGCGTTCACGCCCTCCTCGATGTACCAGCCGTTCCGTCCGTCGGGGGAGTTCCAGTCCTCCCGGGTGTGCGGGGCGACCGGCCGGTTGCGCATCCCGTCGCCGTCAAAGGTGGTGACGGTGGACGAGACGGTGGCCCGCGTATAGAGGAACTGGCCGTCGCGGGGCTCCTGGATCTTCCGCCTGGCCGCGGCGTCCGAGATCAGGGCGACGGTGGCGGCCACCTTCCGGCTGGTGCCGGAGTCCAGCTCGACGGAGCCGCCGGCCCTCTTCCCGCCCTCCGCCGCCGGTCCGCCCAGGACGCCGGTGAGCACCACCCCGGCGAGGGCGAGCGCGGTGACCGGGACGGCGACGAGCAGCGACCGCCTCACCCGGGTGGCCGGGGTCCTGGTGTCCGCTCGCTGTATCTCACGCATCAGATGCTCCTCCAGCACATATCGGCGGTCGCCCGGCAGATCCGGCTCACCGGGCGCGGGCAGCAGCCGCGCCAGCTCCGCGTGGTCGAGCGGCTCCTGCCGCCGCCAGGGGGTGCGGTTCATCGGGTTCTCTCCTCGTACGACCGGGCCGCTTCCGCGCGGCCACCCTGTACTTGTCCGCGGCGCGTGGCGGGTTCCCCGCCTTTTTCCGGGTGGGTCCGCGTCCCCGCCGGTTCGGCGTGCGGTTCGCCGGGTGGTTCGCCGTGCGGTTTGCCGGGCGGGGCACCGCGCCGGGCACCGCCCGCTTCGCCGCGCAGCTCCTGCTGGGCGAGGGCGCGCAGCCGCTTCCGGGCCCGGGAGAGCCGGGAGCGGACCGTGCCGACGGGGATGCCGAGTGCCTCGGCCGCCTCGGCGTACTCCAGCCCCGACCAGACGCAGAGGGTGAAGACCTCCCGGTCGGCGCGGCGCAGCCGGCCCAGCGCGCGCTGGGCGGCGGCGAGCTGGGCGGCGTCGGCGAGGCGGCCGACGAGTTCGTCGGCGAAGTCGGGGACGGCGTCGCGCGGGGGCAGCCGGTCGAGGGCGGCGCGATGGCGGCGGGCGGCGCGGGTGGTGTTCCGCAGCACATTGACCGCGATCCCCATCAGCCAGGGCCGTGGGCCCGGCCCTTCGTCCCGCAGCCGGTGCCGCAGCCGCCATGCCTCCAGGAAGGTGAGGGAGACGACATCCTCGGCGAGGGCCCAGTCACCGGTGGTCCGTACCGCGTGCCGGTGGACCAGGGGGGCGTGGGCGGCGAACAGCTCCCTGAACGCCGACGGGTCGCCGTCGCGTATCCGGGCGTGCATCGTGTAGTCCACATGGGTGGTTGTCCGGAACGCGGGGGGTGGTTCCCATGATGTGGATCACACGCCGCGCCATCTGCCGTGAGCCGTACGCCCTGGGCCGCCTGCCGTACGCCCGGCCCCGGGTCACATCGGACGGCCGTCGATCTCCGCCGTACGGGTCTGGAGGCACTCCTCCAGGAAGGCCAGGGCCCGCAGATGGTAGGCGCGGGCCGCCCAGCCCAGGCTGATGTTGTGCCCGGCGGCCGGCTGGCGGTCGATCAGCAGCCGGGGGGCGGCGAGCAGTCCGGTCAGCTCCGCCACGGCCTCGGTGTCATGCCGCCACCAGCGCTCGTACTCGGCGAAGGTGAGCCGGACGGGCACCCGGACCCGGGCCGCGACCTCGGGAAAGGTCTTCTCCCAGCGCGCCGCCTCGGCCGCCTCGCGCAGCGGCATGGGGGCCACCACCGATCCGGCGAGGGTGAAGGTGTCGGGGGGATAGAGCCGCAGGGGGCCCCAGTTCAGCCGGGGTCCGCCATGGCCCCCGAAGGGGGGCGGGCGCTCGCCGGGGGGCGGGGCGGCGTAGCGGTGGCCGCAGCCCGAGATGTCGATGCCGACGAGGTCGTCGTGGAACCCCTGGGCGGCCGCGGTGAGGGCCAGTTTCCCGCCGTACGAGTGGGCGACCACGAAGATCCCGGCGCCCAGCGGGTACCGGCCGCCGTACCCGGTGAGGGCGTGGCGCAGCGCCGTGGCCTGTTCGGCGAGGGGCTGGCCGTCGGGGAGCGCGGCGGCGGACTCCCCGTACCCGGGCCGGTCGACGGCGAGCACGGTGCAGCCGAGCGCCGCGCCGAGGGTGAGCAGGGAGAGGCTGGGGTGGGCCTGCCCGTCGAAGTAGGCGGCGGTCATCCCGCCGCCGTGCAGGGCGACGACGGTGGCCCGGGGCGGCCCCTGGGCCTCGGCGAGCAGGGCGGAGAGGTGTGGCCCGCCCGCGTCCAGGGTGATGCGGCGGACCCCGGGGGAGTGGTGTGGACGGGACAGGGCTCCTCCTCGGGCGGGCGGATCACGGTGGATCCCGGGCGGCCGACAGCAGCAGCGTACGGGCGGGGACCCGACGCCGTCTGGAGCGCCGCGAGGGCGGACCCAGGTGATCACGGGGTCCCGGTCATGCCGTGCGTCGGGCCGGTCGTGCCCGGCGCCGGGCCGCGGCTCCCCCGGGTGCACCGCCCGTACCGCAACCCCGGGTGTACTGCCCCGTACCGCAACCCCGGGTGTACCGGTGCCAGGGCCCGGTGTACCGGGGCCGGGTTCCGGCAGGTCGTCACCCCCGGCGAGCCGAGGGTGGTGGCTGCGCGGGGGCGTCTCAGTCGGTGACCAGGTCGTCCGGGGCGGAGCGGGCCAGGGCCGCGAGGGTGTCGAGCGCCTGCCCCAGCACCTCGGCGGTGGGCGATGCGAGCCCCAGCCGGATGGCGTCGGGGGTGCGGCTGCGCCCGACCGAGAACGCGGCCGCCGGAGCCACCCCGATCCCGTGCCGCGCCGCCGCGGCGACAAAGGTGTCCGCGCGCCACGGGCGGGGCAGCTCCCACCAGCAGGAGTACGAGTGCGGATCGGTCCGTACCGCGAACTCCCCGAGATGGCGCCGGGCGATCCCCTGCCGTACGGCGGCGTCCCGCCGCTTGGCCCGGACCAGCTCCGTCACGACGCCCTCGTGCTGCCACCGGGTCGCGGCCTCCAGGGCGAACCGCATGGGCGTCCAACCGCCCGAGCGCAGTGCGGCGGCGACCCGGTCGGTCAGCTCCGGGGGCACCACCGCGAAGCCGAGGGTGAGCCCCGGGGCGATCCGCTTGGAGAGGCTGTCGACCAGCAGGGTCCGCTCGGGCGCGAGGGCGGCGAGGGGCGGGACGTCGTCCCGGAGGAAGGACCAGACGGCGTCCTCGATCACCTGGACGCCGATCCGGCGGACGGTGGCGGCGAGCCGGGTCATCCGCTCGGCGGACATGGTGAGCGAGAGCGGGTTGTGCAGGGTCGGCTGGACATAGACCGCCCGGAGCGGAGCGGCCCGGTGGGCCTCCTCCACGGCTTCGGGGAGCATTCCCTCGTCGTCCATGGCGAGGGGGACCAGGGTGATCCCCAGCCGGGCGGCGATGGACTTGAGCACGGGATAGGTCAGTTCCTCGACCCCGAGCCGGGAGCCGGGCGGGACCAGGGCGGTGACCACGGCGGAGATCGCCTGACGGCCGTTCCCGGCGAAGAGCACCCGGTGGGGGTCGGGTCGCCAGCCCCCGCGCGCCAGCAGCCCGGCCGCGGCCTCGCGGGCTGCGGGGGTGCCGGCCGCGCCGACCGGGCGCAGCGTGCCCGCCAGGGCGTCGGGCCGCAGCAGCCCGGCGAGACCGGCGCCGAGGAGCCGGGCCTGTTCGGGGACGACCGGGTAGTTCAGCTCCAGGTCGACCCGGGTGCGGGCCGGTTCGGTGAGCAGCGGCGCCGCGATGTCGTCCCCGGCCGCGCGGACGAAGGTGCCCCGGCCGACCTCGCCGACGGTGAGGCCGCGGCGGGCGAGTTCCTGGTAGACGCGGGTGGCGGTGGAGTTGGCGATGCCGTGGCGGCGGGCGAAGTCCCGCTGGGTGGGCAGCCGGTCCCCCGGGCGCAGCCGCCCCGCTCCGATGTCGGCCGCCACGGTGTCGGCGACCAGCCGGTAGTCCCCCATGAACCGCTCTCCTTGTCCCCTGGATTGCACCGAGGGCAATATTACATATTGCCCCGAGTCACGTAAGGGTTCTAGACTCGAAATTGCTCCGATGAACTCATCGATTCCCCTCCTTCGCACCGAGGTTGACCGACCATCACCTTCCGACGGGAACCGGCCCGCACCACCACAGAGAACAGGGGTGCACATGATCGAGACGAGCGCGTTCGCCGGTGTGGTGACGGTCGCCCTGGGCATGGTGCTCACACCGGGCCCGAACATGATCTATCTCGTCTCCCGCAGCATCACCCAGGGCCGTCGCGCCGGTGTCATCTCGCTGGGCGGGGTCGCCCTGGGCTTCATGATCTACCTCCTGGCCGCCAATCTGGGCCTCTCGGTGATCTTCATCGCCGTCCCCGAGCTGTATGTCGCCCTCAAGCTGGCGGGCGCCGCGTACCTCGCCCATCTCGCCTGGAACGCCCTGAAGCCCGGCGGGGTCGATGTCTTCTCCCCCCAGGACGTCCCGCACGACTCCCCGCGCAAGCTGTTCACCATGGGGCTGATGACCAATCTGCTCAACCCCAAGATCGCCATCATGTACATCTCGCTCATCCCGCAATTCGTCGACCTGGACGCGGGCCATGTCCTCTTCCAGGGCTTCGTCCTCGGCGCCGCCCAGATCGTGGTGAGCGTCGGGGTCAACCTGGCCATCGTGCTGGCCGCCGGCACCATCGCCGTCTTCCTCGCCCGCCGCCCCACCTGGCTCACGGTCCAGCGCTATGCGATGGGCACGGTCCTCCTCGCCCTCGCCCTCTCCCTGGCGATCGACACCTCGACCCCCGCGGCGGCCGGCTGACCCCCGGGGCACCCGGCGGGAGCGGGTCACACGGAAACGAGCCGGACCCGTTCACCGCAGAGCTTGGTCATGTCATCGACATCCGAGGTCAGCATGACCACCGGACGCTGCTGCCTCAGGGCGGCCTCGGCCACGGCCGCATCGATGGCGTACTTGTGGCCGTGCAGCCCCGCCCCCATCAGCAGCGCCGACGCGGCCCTCGCCTCCTCGTCACCCACCGGGATCACCCGCAGTCCGGACAGCAGCCAACCCAGCCGGGCCTTGTCGGTACGGGCGTGCACGGCCTCGATGATGGTGAGCGCGCAGATCACCACCTCCATCCCCCGGGACCGCGCCTCCGCGACCAGCGCCACCACGGTCTCGTCATCGGCGAGCAGCCCGGAGAGCCCCTCACCGTCCAGGACGAGCGTCCCCTCATGGCTCAGCTTGCGGCGGGCCACTGGTCTTCCTCCGTGAACACCTCGTCGAACACCTGCCGCGCCCGCTGCCTCGCCCGCTCGGACACCGGCCCCTGACGGCTCTCGTAGTCGGCCAGGTACTCGTCCAGCACCTGCCCCCGCAGCTCCCGCTCGACAGCCGCCGCGATGAACGCGGAGAACTCCCGCTTGCCGACCCTCGCACGGATCGCCTCCGCGGTCCCCTCCGGCAGAGAGAGACTGACCCGGGTCGCGGGCCCCTCACCGATGCTGTACGTCGTCTCGGACATACGGCCATTGTGTCAAACAAGTAGGAAACGGGGAAACCCCGCGCGCCGCGACCCTCCCCCGATGACCCACCGGGACGCCTTCCGGCGCCCCTCCGTCGTGTGCACGAGCCGTCACCCGACCACGAGGGGTTCGGCGCCGACGGTGCGAAGGCCCGCCAGGGCGTGCTGTTCGGCCCGGTGGAAGCGGAGACCGCGGGCGATGCGCAGGGCCTCGCGGTGGTGCTCCGCGGCCTCGTGGGGGAAACCGAGTGCGGACATCGCGCGCCCTGCCGCGTTGCGGCACTCCGCCTGGGCCCAGAGGTCGCCGAGCTCCTCCGCGGCCCTGATACCGGCCAGGCACAAGGCGCGTGCGGCCACGCGGTCGCCCGCCCTCGCCCGCAGGGCACCCAGATAGGACCGGGAGAGCGCCTCCGAACGCTGGAGCGCACGGTCGCCCCCGCTGAGCGCGAGCCCGGCTTCGAGGGAGAGCGCGGCGGTGCGCGGGTCGCCGAGCGCCTCATGGACCAGGCCCAGCTCGACGAGGGCCATCGCCTCGACCCCCCGGTGGGCCCGCGAGCGGCCCAACCGCAGACAGCGGAGGTAAAGCCGGCGGGCGGCGCCGGGAGCCCCGGCGTCCAGCTCGACCCGGCCGAGCGCACCGTAGGCGAGGGCGGTCCGCAGATGGTCGGGGCCCGCCGAGTGGAGCCGGACGGACTCCGTCAGATGCCGGCGCGCCTCGTCCAGCGCACCGGTGGTCCAGCGGGCACGCCCCAGCTGCTCACGGGAGGCGGCCAGCAGATCCGGCCAGTCGTGCGCCTCGCTGAGGTGGCGGGCGCGCCGGACATGCCGCTCGGCGGCATCGACGAGACCGGCGGTGAGGGAGGCGTCGACAAGGCTGAGGGACAGCTCGGCCTCCGCGCGGGGGTTCGCGCCCCGCTGCGCGGCCCGCAGCCCGGCCCGTGCGACGGCGAGCCACTCGGGCACCCGCGACCGGCGCTTGCAGGTCTCCCGCAGCATCCCCGCGAGCGTCCAGGCGGCGGCGTACGGGCCGTGCTCGGCGGTGTGCTCCACCGCTGCGGCGAGGTTGCGCAGTTCGGCCTCCGCGTCCTCCGCCGAGACCGGCGCGTACTCGGCGGTACGGGACTCCTGTCCCACCACGTGGATCCGGCCGACACGCCCGTCGAGGACGGTCGCGACCTGGGTGTACCAGCCCATGAGCCGGTTCAGCGCGTCCTGCCGGGAGGCGGCCGGCTCCTCGTCGCCGGCCCGGTTCCAGGCGTACTCGCGGAGCAGGTCGTGCGGGAAGCGGAAGCGGCCGGGGGCGTGCTGGACCAGGAGATTCGCGGCGGTGAGGGCGCTGAGGGCGGGGCGGACGGCGCCCTCGTCCACGCCGGTCAGGGCGGCCGCGGCCGCAGGGGTCAGATCGGGGCCCGGGAGAAGGCCGAGCAGGCGCAGGGCCCGTCGGCCCCGGTCGTCGAGCCGCTGGTAGGACAGGTCGAGCGAGGCACCCACGGACGCCCGCTCGTCGTCCGCCACGGAGGCTCCGGCCAGTGGTCCGGCCGCCGCGAGTTCCCTGGCCACGGAGGAGAGGTCGAAGTGCGGTGCGACCGCGGACCCGGCCGCCACCACCCGCAGGGCCAGCGGGAGATGGCCGCAGAGCCGGGAGATCTCGGCGACCGCGGGATCCTGCTTCCTCCCCAGGGGCCGCGTACCGCCCAGCGCGCTTCTCAGCAGCTCCGCCGACTCGCCGGGACTCAGCACGGGCAGCACGACGCGGTGCGCGTCCTCGTGCACCGCCAGGCTGACCAGGGCGCGGCGGCTGGTGACGAGGACGGCGCAGCCCGGCGCGCCGGGAAGCAGATGCCGTACGTGATGGGCGTCGGCCGCGTTGTCCAGGACGATGAGCACCCGGCGGGTGGCGAGGAGCGAGCGGAACCGCGTACCGCGCTCAAGGACATCCGTGGGGACGTGCTGGGCGGCCACCCCCAGCGCGCGCAGGAACGAGCCGAGGACCTCGGACGGGTCGGCCGCGCCGAGCCGGTCGAAGCCCCTCAGGTCGATGAAGAGCCGGCCGTCGGGGAAGTCGTCGGCGACCCGGTGGGCGCAGTGCACGGCCAGCGCGGTCTTGCCGATCCCCGCGGTGCCCTCCACACAGACGACGGGCATCCCTCCGGAGCGCAGCCGGTCCGTGACCCGCGCGATCTCCGCCGTACGTCCGGTGAAGTCCCGTACCGCGTTCGGTAATTGGTGCGGTACGGGGGGTGCTTCCGGTGGCCGTTCCGCCGGAGGCACCGCGTTCAGGACGAACCGGTGCGCCTCCCTCAGCCCGGCGCCCGGCTCGATGCCGTACTCCTCGACCAGCCGGTCGCGGATCCGCGCGTAGGCGTGGAGGGCCTCCACCTGCCGGCCGCTGTCGGCGAGCGTCCGCATCAGCAGGGCGTGCGGGCGCTCCCGGAGCGGGTGCTCGCCGATGAGGCGCACCAGTTCGGGCAGGTGGCGCTCCCCCCGCCCCAGCGAGACCTCCAGGGCGTACAGCTCCTCCCGGGCGGACAGCAGGCGCTCCTGGAATCGATCCCGCTCCAGTTCGATACCGCGGCCCTCGGTTCCCTCGGCGAGCGGGCCGCGGACCAGGGCGACCGCCCTGGCCAGGGTCTCGGCGGCGTCCGCGGTCCGGCCCGACCCGCTCAGGGCACGGGCGGAGGCGAACAGCTCCTCGAACTCCAGGAGATCGCAGGCGAACCCGCCCGGCGTACCGAGTGCGTAGCCGGCCTCGGAGTGGGTGAGGGGCAGGGAGGCGGGAAGGCAGCGCCGCAGTCCCGAGACGTACTTCTGGACGAGATTGAGGGCGTGGGCCGGCGCGTCGTCGCCCCAGACCATCGCGATGATCCGGTCGGCGGGAACGGGACGCGGGCCGCCGAGCAGCAGGGCCACCAGCACCGCGCGCCGGCGGGGCGGTCCGAGCGGCAGTGATCGGTCGCCGGCCGACGCCCGCAGCGAGCCCATCACTTCGAAACGCACAGCTGAGTCGAGCATGTCCCTCCCGGCGCCGGTGAGGAGAGCGTAAGCCGCCGGCCGGTCCCATCTCCGGGTGATGAGCGGTGGTCCGCCGGACCGGCGGGGCCCGGGCGGACGGGGACGGGGCGGCGGGGACGGGGCGGCGGGGACGGGGCGGCGACCGGGCGGGCAGGCAGGGACCGGGCGAGCGGAGCCCGAGCGGACGGGGGCCGGGCGAGCAGGGACCCGGCGGGCTTCAGCGGATCTTCCAGCGAGTGGTCAGCGGCGACGGTCATCGTCGACCGAACGGAGCCCTCACGCCTTCCCCCACCCCGATCCCCAGGGAGTTCGTCCCATGTCAGCCACACCGTCCACGCTCCACCGGCTCGGCGCCCTCGCCGTGGCCCGGCGGCGCACCGTCCTGATCGCGGGCGCGGTCCTCTTCCTGCTCGCCGCGGCATTCGGCGCGGGGGCCCAGAACGCCCTGTCGCTGTCCCGCTTCGAGACACCGGGCTCCGAGTCGGGCACCGCGGAACAGATCCTGCGCCAGGAGTTCGAGGACGGCTCCCCGAACTACGTCCTCCTGGTCACCGCCAAGGACGGCGGGACGGTCGACGACCCCGCGGTGGCCGCCGAGGGCCGGAGGCTGGCCGACGACCTGGCCGGACGCGAGGGCGTCGACACGGTCGGCTCCTACTGGTCACGCGGCGAGAACAGCGCCCTGGTCAGCGAGGACCGCTCGCAGGCGCTCGTGGTGGCCTGGCTCCGGGGATCGGCCACCGCGGTACGGGCCGAACTGGCCACCATCACCCCTGATTTCACCCGGGAGACCGAGCTTCTCACCGTGCGCCCCGGCGGCCAGGACGAGGTCTTCCGCCAGGTCGGCGAGGAGACCCGGCGGGACTTCCTCCGCGCGGAGGCCATCGTCGTCCCCGCCGTGCTCCTGCTGCTCCTGTGGGTCTACCGCCGCTGGTCCGCCGCGGGGCTGACACTCGGCGTCGGCTTCTTCTCGGTACTGGCCACGCTCGCCATACTCCGCGGGGTCACCGCGTTCACCGAGGTCTCCACCTTCGCCGCCAACCTGGCACTCGTCCTGGGCCTGGGGCTCGGACTGGACTACAGCCTGTTCATCATCTCCCGCTTCCGTGAGGAGATGGCCGCCACTCCGGGCGCTACCGACGCGGAGCGGCACGCGGCGGCCGTCCGTACCGACGCGGACCGGCACGCGGCAGTCGTCCGTACCGTCGCGGACCGGCACGCGGCAGTCGTCCGTACCGTCGCGGGCGCCGGTCGCACCGTCCTGTTCAGTGGCCTCACGGTCGCCGCCTCGCTGGCGGCACTCTTCCTCTTCCCCTTCCCGTTCCTCCGGTCCTTCGCATGGGCCGGGATCGCGGTGGTCGGGTCAGCGGTGTTCGGCGCGGTCGTCCTGCTGCCCGCCGCACTGGCCGCCGTCGGCCGGCGCACCCTGCGGCCGGGCCGGACCGAGGCCGCCGTGGAGACCGGCCGCTGGTACCGCCACACCCTGAGGGTCCTGCGCGGACCGCTCCGCTACGGCCTTCCCGTACTGATCGCCCTGCTCGCCCTGGCCGCGCCCGCCCTCGGCGCCCGGTTCGGCCTGCCCGACGAGCGCGTGCTTCCCGCGAGCGCCTCCAGCCGCATCGTGCAGGAGGAGATCCGTACCGGCTTCGCGGCCGAGGAGACCGACGCGCTACAGATCGTCACCACCGGCGCGGTGGCGGCGGACGCCTCCGGCCCGGAGTACGCGGAACGGCTGTCGCGGCTCCCCGGCGTCTTCCAGGTGGACACCGGGAGCGGCACGTACCGCGACGGCGACCGGGTGGGCGCGACGTCCGACCCCGGCCGCTTCGAGGCCGGTGGGCACACCCGTCTCACCGTCGTCCCCGACCAGGAGGCGCTGGCCGGCGACATGGCACGGTTCGTCGAGCGGGTACGCGCGGTGGACACCCCGTACCCCGAGGTGCGGGTGGGCGGATTCCCCGCCGCGATGACGGACTTCCGCGAGGCGCTCCTCGACCGTCTGCCGTTCGTCGTCGCCCTGATCCTGCTGGTCACCTTCGCCATCCTCTTCCTGATGACGGGCAGCCTGCTCATTCCGCTGAAGGCCACGATCGCCAACATCCTCAGCCTCGGCGTGATGTTCGGCGTACTCGTCTGGATCTTCCAGGACGGCAATCTCTCCGGTCTCCTCGGCTTCACCGCGAGCGGCCGCGTCGAGCCGAGCATCCCCATCCTGATGTTCTGCGTCGCCTACGGGCTGTCCATGGACTACGAGGTCTTCATCATGGCCAGGATCAAGGAGGCGTACGACCGGACCGGGGACAACACGAGCGCGGTCGCCGAAGGCATCCAGCGCAGCGCCCCGCTCGTCACATCGGCCGCCGCGATCCTCGCCCTCACCTTCGCGACCTACGCCACCGGCGGGGTGGTCTTCCTGAAGGAGCTGGGCATCGGCATGGCGCTGGCCGTCCTGGTCGACGCCCTGCTGATCCGTACCCTCCTCGTCCCCGCCTTCATGGGGCTCGCGGGCCGGGCCAACTGGTGGGCACCGGCCCCGCTGCGCCGTCTGCACACCCGGTACGGCATCAGTGAGGCACCCGCCGCCGGGACGCCCCGCCGGGACCCGATCGGGGCGAAGTAGATGCTTCCGCCCCTGGTGAACCTGCTCATCGTCGTGGCCTCCGTCCTGGTCCACCGCTGGCTGTGGGTCAGGCTGGTGCGCGACACCACCCGGCCGGGCGGCACCGCCCGGCGGGTGGGCGCCATCGCGATGGTCGCCTCGGCGGTGCTCGCGGCCGCCCCGCGCGTCCTCGTCCCGGCGCTGGGCCCGGCCACGGGACGGCCGCTGGCCTGGGCGGGGTATGTCTGGCTGGGGGTGCTGCTGTATCTGATCCTGGCGCTGCTGGTGATGGAGGTCCCGCGGGCGGTCCTCGGGATCCGGTCGCTCGCACGGCGACGGAACGGCCCGGTGCCCACGCCGGCGGCCCCCGCCCCCGCGACTCCCGCACCCGGCGTTGCCCCGCCCGCGACTCCCCCGCCGGCGCGTCCGGACCGGCGTCTCTTCCTGAGCCGCGCGGCCGCCCTCACCGCGGGCGGGATCGCCGTCACCACCACCGGGTTCGGCATGCTGACGGCCCTCGGCGACCCGGTGGTCAAGCGGGTGCCCATCCGTATCGCCGGACTGGCGCGGCCGCTCTCCGGGCTGCGGATCGCGGTCGTCAGCGACCTGCACCTCGGTCCGCTGCTGGGCCGCGCCCACACCGAGCGCATCGTCCGGATGATCAACGCACTGGAGGCCGACATCGTCACGGTCGTCGGCGACCTGGCGGACGGAACACCCTCCGAACTGGCTCCCGCCGCCCGTCCGCTGCGTCATCTGGAATCGACACACGGCGCCTTCTTCGTGACGGGCAACCACGAATACATGTTCGACGGCGCCGAGGCATGGGTCGATGAGCTGCACGGCCTCGGGGTCACCACGCTCCTCAACGAACGGAGGGAGATCCGCCACCACGGCGCCGTACTCGATCTGGCCGGGGTCGAGGACCTGTCCGCCGCCGAGCACGGGCGCGGGCCGGACTACGACCGGGCCCTCGGCGGGCGGGACACCGACCGCCCGGTCGTCCTCATGGCCCACCAGCCGGTGATGATCGAGGAGGCCGCCCGGCACGGGGTCGACCTCCAGCTGTCGGGCCATACCCACGGCGGGCAGATGTTCCCGCTCACGGAGCTGACCAAGCTCGCCAACCCCGTCGTCTCCGGCCTCGGGAAGGTCGACAACACCCAGCTGTACGTCACCAACGGCGCCGGCTTCTTCGGCCCGCCGGTACGGATCGGTGCCGACCCGGAGATCACGGTGATCGAACTGCGCGCCTGACGGGCGGCGCGGGCGCGGTGGCACGCGACCATCGAAAAAAGCCCCTCTGAACCACGTATCCGCAGGTCAGAGGGGCTTTCATCAGTGGAGCCTAGGGGAGTCGAACCCCTGACATCTGCCATGCAAAGACAGCGCTCTACCAACTGAGCTAAGGCCCCGAGGGACGGCTGCGACCAGGGACCCGATCGTCCCGGCCACCGCCGCACAACAGAGTACCGGGTGTTCCCGGTGTTCCTCCAAACACCGGCCGCCACCCCCGCCCCGGGGCGCCCCCCGGCCCGCCGGGGACGGGTCGCGCGGGGCCCGTACCGCCGCGCGGCCCGTACGGGTCGGCCACGCGGTCCGTACGAGCCGGCCGGGCGGTCCGTACAGGCTGTTCGAGGCGATCCCGTACCGTCACCCGAAGGGAGGCTTCCGGGCGGGCCCGGCGGGCCGGGCACCCGTGGTGACCGGCATTCCCAGGCCTCCTCCCCCGTATTGAGGTCTCCCGGTGGGCGACCACGCTCCGTAAGATGCTCGTCGTGGTTCGCAGCAGCGAAGCCCGCTTGGGGAAGCGATGGGGAGACGCGCATGGACGCCGCTCAGCAGGAGACGACCGCAAGAGCCCGTGAACTACAGCGCAGCTGGTACGGGGAGCCCCTGGGCGCGCTGTTCCGCCGGCTCATAGACGATCTCGGGCTCAACCAGGCCCGGCTCGCCGCGGTGCTGGGGCTCTCCGCCCCCATGCTCTCCCAGCTGATGAGCGGCCAGCGGGCCAAGATCGGCAACCCCGCCGTCGTCCAACGGGTCCAGGCGCTCCAGGAATTGGCGAGCCAGGTGGCCGACGGCAGCGTCAGCGCCGTCGAGGCCACCGACCGCATGGAGGAGATCAAGAAGTCCCAGGGGGGTTCGGTCCTGACCGCGAACAGCCAGACCACCAACAGCTCGGGCGCCCCCACGGTGCGCCGGGTCGTCCGGAAGATCCAGTCCCTGCTGCGGTCCGTCGCCGCCGCGGGCGACATCATCGACGCGGCGAACTCCCTCGCCCCGACCCATCCCGAGCTGGCAGAGTTCCTGCGGGTGTACGGAGCCGGGCGTACCGCCGACGCGGTCGCGCACTACGAGTCGCACCAGAGCTGACGACCGAGGCCGGCCCCGCGCGGAGCACAGCCTCATGAGGGAACGGGGAGCGGACGCAGCACCATGGGTGAGGTCTTCGCCGGTCGGTACGAGCTGGTCGACCCGATCGGGCGCGGCGGAGTCGGCGCGGTCTGGCGTGCCTGGGACCACCGGCGGCGACGCTATGTCGCGGCCAAGGTGCTCCAGCAGAGCGACGCCCACACCCTGCTGCGCTTCGTCCGCGAACAGGCCCTGAGGATCGACCATCCGCATGTCCTCGCCCCGGCCAGCTGGGCGGCCGACGACGACAAGGTCCTCTTCACCATGGACCTCGTGAGCGGCGGATCGCTGGCGCATGTCATCGGCGACTACGGTCCGTTGCCGCCCCGCTATGTCTGCACCCTGCTGGACCAGCTGCTCTCGGGACTCGCCGCGGTGCACGCCGAGGGCGTGGTGCACCGGGACATCAAGCCGGCGAACATCCTGATGGAGGCCACCGGGACCGGACGGCCGCATCTGCGGCTGTCCGACTTCGGGATCTCCATGCGCAAGGGCGAGCCCCGGCTGACCGAGACCAACTATGTTGTGGGGACCCCCGGTTACTTCGCGCCGGAACAGGTCGAGGGGGCGGAGCCGGACTTCCCCGCCGATCTCTTCGCCGCCGGCCTGGTCGCGCTGTATCTGCTGGAGGGCCAGAAGCCCGACGCCAAGGCCCTGGTGGACTTCTTCACCGCCCATGGCACCCCGGGGGCTCCGCAGGGCATCCCGGAAGCGCTGTGGCAGGTGCTGGCGGGGCTGATCCAGCCCGACCCCGACCTCCGGTTCCGTACGGCCACCGGGGCGCGCAAGGCGCTCGCCTCCGCCGTGGAGCTGCTGCCCGAGACCGGTCCGGACGACGAACCGGTGGAAATATTCGATCAACTCGGTCCACTGCCGCCCGGGTTCGGCCCCGAGGGGCCCGAGCACACCCCCTCCACGGGGCTGCTGCGCTCGGCCGCGGCCGGGACGGCCGGGGACACCGGTTCGGGCCCCTGGACGCCCTCCCGGCCCGCACCGGGCGCGCCAGGCTCTCCGGGCACCCCGGGTGCTCCGGCCGCCCCGGGTGCTCCCTCCGTACCGGCGCCCCGTACCCATCAGCGGCCGTCTCCGAACCCACCCGTACCGATGCCCCCGCCGCTCCCCGGGACCCCGGAACCCTCGGGCGGCACACCGACCGGCGGCAGGCCACCGGCCCCGGCCGGGCCGCACCACCCGGAGACCGGGGGCACCCCGGCCCTCCCGGGCAGCTATCCCGCGCACCCTCCGGCGACGGGCGGCTTCCCGGTGCCGCCCCCACCCGTCCCACCGCCGCACCCCGCGCCGCCGGCCGCCCCGCCCCCGACGCCGCCGTCGTCGCCCGTACCGCTGCCGCAGGAGCCCACACCCCAGCATCCCGTCACGGCCCAGGGGACCCGGTACTCCTCCGCCCCCGAGCAGCCCCCGGGGCACTCGGCGCTCGTCCCGTTCACCGAGGGATACCACGTACCCGCCCCGCTCACCCCGGCCCGGCCCCCGGCCGTCCGCCCGGCCCGCCGCCCCCAGGGCCCGCCCGCCAAAGTCGTGATCCCGGTGCTGCTCCTGGCCCTGGTCTGCTTCACCGTGGGGTTCTGGGCCCTCGTCGAAGCCTGACCGCCCCGCTCCGACCGCCCTGCGCCCGGCGCCGTGCGCACCCCGGGCGCCCGCCGCCGTGGACACCCTCTTCCCACTTCGCAAAGGCCCCGCCACACCCCCGGGCGCCCCCGGACAGCACGGAGCCCCGGTCACCGCTCAGGGCGCCGGGGCTCAGCCGAAAATATGTGTGCGTCTCACACACCCGAACCTGCGGGCACGGAGTCGGTCGCCTCCGTCCACAGATCCTGCTCGGCGCGATCCGCCTGGATCTGGCGGTACACGAGGAGCCCGCCGATGGCGGCCAGTGCGACCAGGAGAAGCTTCTTCACCGCGCGACCTCGTCTTTCTTGGCGTATGACGTATGAGGACTTCTGCCGCCCGACTATACACACCGACCGATACCGATCGGTGACCTGCGTATCCCCCCACCCGGGCCCGCACCGCCCCCACCGGGGGGATATGCGAATCGGCCCGTACGGATATTCCGTACGGGCCGATCGACACTGTGGGGCTAACAGGATTTGAACCTGTGGCCTCATCCTTATCAGGTCGGCGACAGACGCCCGATCGCCCTGCATCCTGCCTGCCCGGCCGGGGTCCACCGTCCTCCGGGGTCCGCCTTCGACCGCCGGTGTCCGCCGCTGTTGGTGTCAGCCGGTGATGTCAGCGAGACCTCTCCCGCTTGACACACGGGACCACGCGCGGCCGGCACTTTCACCACCCTAGGTCGGCTCGGCGGCTTTGGGCGGGAGCTGCCGTGGGGCGAGAGATCGGGGCCCGTAAGCTTCCGGCGACTCGGGCAGTCCGTGGACCTGCCCGCTAAGGCCCGATGTGGGCCCCGATCTTCGAGGCTCGCCCCATGGTGGCTGCCTAAAGCCGTGGAGCCGACCGCCCCAGCCACCGGGCCCCGGCCACAGGAGCGGGCCTCCCGCCGACGGACCGCCGCGAATCCGGCCTCCCGCGTGCAACCAAAGCGTCGTTGACCCGCACCTGTGCACCTTCCCCCGCCCATGGATCACCTGGTATCTCGTGGCTGCCGGTGCCGGGTGGGCCAGGCCCCGGGCCCCGCCGCCGTAGGCAGGGCGGGGCCCGGGAGCCAGGGCCCGCCGCGCCGTGCGCGGCCTTCGAGCTGACCCCGGGCAGTCAGGTGATGGTGGGGAAGCGAGTGATGCCCCCGGCTTCCGGTCCGGCGCACGCCCCCTGTTTCCCCTGACGAGGCCGGATTCGCGGCGGTCCGTCGGCGGAAGAGAGGCCCACTCCTCAGGCCGTGGGCCCTGCCGCAGGAAGCGGGCACACACCCCGGCTGGTTGGCCGACAGCGAGCGCAGCGAGCCTTGAACAAGTAGAGAAACCCGTAACAGCTCACACTTCGGGAGCAACGAAGCAAATGGCCTGAATACTTTGGCCGGATCCATAGCTATGAGTGGCCTCACCGATCCTGCACCACCCGAGCCTCTCGTAGAGACGAATGGCGGCAGCATCCTTCGCCATGACATCGAGCACCAGACGGAGACCTCTCTCCCGCGCGTACTCCATGGCCGCTTCCATCAGGCGTCTGCCCGTGGCATGCTCCCGCGCCGCCTTGATCACGAACAGTCTCGCCAGAACGGCCACGTGAGCTTCGTCGTCGCCGCTCTGCTCGATCCACAGAGACACCGCGTCCTCGCCATGCGGACGCATGACGGACACGTGTCCGGCGATTCCCTCGTCAGTCTCGGCCACCCACGCAGCCAATACATCCTCGGAACTGAGCCACGCGTCAGGGTCCTCGATGCCCTCCACCGGGTACCCGTCGGTCTCATGCACCTCGACCAGCGCCTTGGCGGCACCACTCAGGTCATCTGCGTTGAAGCGGCGTACAACGGAAGGCTTCACCTGGCTGTTCCTCACTTCTCGACGGGCAGTTCGTACAGCAGTCCAGTCCTGTCGGCGCGGTGCACATAGCGTGAGACCTCGAATGGCACCCCTTCCTGGTCAAGGCTCGTGTGCAGGACCTCCAGGACCGGCACGCCGGGAAGCAGATTCAGTGTCCTGGCCTCCGCCGGGGTGGGCATCCGAGCGCTGATCTCGTCCCGGACCCTGGTCATGACATGGCCAAGGTCCTCAAGGCGGCCGTAGATCCCGTCCTTGCCCGTCTTGGCCTGCATGAGCAAGGTGTCTCGCGCTTCGTCCCAGCGCAGATAGGTCGAGACGATCTGTACGGGCTCGTCGTCCGCGTAGTAGTGGTTCTCCCGGTGAACGACGCTCTCCTCGTCCGCTGGAACGTTTAGGCGCTCGGCCACATCGGCCGGCGGTTTCTCCCGGGCGATCGACGGGACATCGATCCGTGCGACCTTGCCCTGTCGCTGGGCCTCCAGCCGGAACGGGGTCAGTCCGGTCTCACGGTTCTTGATCGAGTAGCGATCACTTCCGAACCGGAACAGCCGCTGAGGTTCGCGCACGAAGACGCCCTTGCCGTGCTTGGCGGTCACCAGCCCTTGTTCGGCGAGCAGACGAATCGCCTCGCGCGCGGTGTTCCGGGCGGAGCCGTACTCCTCCGCGAGCACCCGCTCAGACGGCAACTTGTCGCCGCTGCGCAGCTCTCCACTCTCGATCCGACGACGGAGTTCTTCGGCGATACGCCTGCTCGGGGGCTGCTGAGGGGACAGGGCGGACGGAGTCATGCGCCGAGTCTAGCAACTGGCTCAAGCCAGATGCTTGACCCGCGACGCCTCCCTGTGGCCTACTGGCTTAAGCCAGTAAGTGGCTCAAGCCAGTTGGGCGATCTTTGGCCCACGCCCCCGAACAGGGAGAGACCTATGCCTTCGTTCAAGATCGATCTTTCGACCGCTGTCGTCTTCGTGGCGACCGCTCCGGTTCCGAAGCTGGTGAACCGTCAGTCGGGTGAGATCGCCAAGGACCGGGAGACCGGTGCGGATCTGGCTACGGTCGGGCTGCTGGTGTCCGACGACGGCGAGGGGAACCTCTACACGGTGACGGTCCCGGTGACGGGGCTCCCGGAGAAGCTGACGCCCGGCCTGCCGGTCTCGGTGATCGGTCTTCGGGCCCGTGACTGGGAGAGCGAGTTCAACGGCCAGAAGCGCCACGGGATCTCGTTCCGCGCCGTGTCCGTCGTGACGGGGGTCTGATCGTGTCGGACCTGGTGACGGCGGCAGAGGTGGCCGGGGTCTTATCGGCTGCGGGCGGCCTCGGCTACGCCAAGGTGCGTGCGCCCCGGGTGTGGTGGTCCCTGGTGGGACTCCCGGTGACGCGGGTCAGGTTCTCCCTGACCTACCAGTCGACCATGGACGTGTGCGGCCTGACGGTGCAGCCCTCCCGGGCTCGGGCGGCGCTGCTGCGGGCGACGCGTCAGGAAGTCGTCCCGGTGGCGCCCCGGGTCCACCGGGTACGGCCCACCGCGACCGGGATCCGGGTCACCCTGCGGCTGACCGCCGGTCTTGAGCCTGCCGACGTGGTGTCGGCCTCGGCCCGGCTCCGGCACGCCTTCGGCGTCTACTCGGTCGCGGTGGCGGAGACCAAGCCCGGCTTCATCGAACTCCGGATGACCGGGTACGACGTACTGCGCCGTGTGCAGATGCCCCGCAGGCTCCTCCGCCCGCTGAGGTCCGGTCCGGGGCTGGTCGTGCCGGTGGCGCTGCGGGAGGACGGCGGCGTCTACACCCGGGACTACCGGGCCGTTCCGCACTCACTCACCCTGGGGGCGAACCAGTCCGGGAAGTCGATGTACCAGCGGAACCTGATCAAGGGGCTCGCTTCCCAGGATGTGGCGCTGGTGGGCATCGATTGCAAGCGAGGCGTGGAACAGGGACGGTTCACCTCCCGTTTCTCCGGCTTCGCGACCACTCCGGAGGACGCCGCCGGGCTGATGGACGCACTGGTCGGGGAGATGGAGGACCGGTTCGACCTGCTGAGTCTCCATCAGGTGTCGGACCTGTGGGAGCTGCCTGACGACGCCCGGCCGGTGCCGATCGTGATCCTGGTGGACGAGGTGGCGGAGCTGTTCCTGACCTCCGCCAAGGCGGACGAGGAACGCCGCGACCGGATCGTGAAGCAGATGATCCGCCTCGCCCAGATGGCCCGCGCCGTGGGGATCTACCTGGAAGTCTGCGGCCAGCGCTTCGGCTCCGAACTCGGCCGAGGGGCCACCATGCTCCGCGCCCAGCTCACCGGGCGGGTCTGCCACCGCGTCAACGACAAGCAGACCGCTGAGATGGCGCTCTCCGACATCTCCCCTGAGGCGATGGTGGCCGCGACCCAGATCCGCCCCGACCGCCCCGGGCTCGCCGTCGCCGGGGACGCCTCCGGCGGCTGGTCCCGGATCCGCACCCCGAAGGTCACCACGGACGAAACCGCCGCCGCCTGCCAGCGCTACGCGGACCTCACCCCGGACCTTCCCGCGCTCGCCGCCTTCCGCCCTGCGGTTGTGCTGGCCGATTCCCCGGGCGGTGCGCTGACGCTGGCCAAGGCCCGGTCCGTGACCGAGTGAGAGTCCGCCCCATGCATACCTCCTGAAAGGAGGTGAACCCCTTGCTCGAATCGATCAAGGCCAAGGTGGACGCGGTCCTGATCCAAGCGGTGATCGCCGCCGCTCTGTCCTTCGCTCATCTGCACGACCTTGCCGCCGCTGCTGGTCAGACCGGATGGAAAGCCTGGGCCTATCCCGTCTCCGTCGATCTTCTGATGGTCGCCGCCTGGCGCCGCCTCCGCTCCGGCACAGCAAAAGCGTCCGGCTGGTGCTGGTTCCTCATCGCGCTCGCCGCCAGCCTCGGCGCGAACGTCGCCACCGCCGGACTCCTCGACCTGGACTCGCCGCCCGCGTGGCTGCGGATCCTCGTCGCCGGATGGCCCGCCCTCGCCTTCCTCGGCGGAACCCTCCTCGCTCACACCCCCGCTCCGGTGGTGGAAGAACCCTCGCCGGAGCCGGACCCCGCGCCGATCGAAGATCCCGTGGCGCCGGAGCCCGAGCCTCAGCCGGAAGTCCAACCCGAGCCTGAGCCTCCGGCCAAGGCCCTCGCTCCTGCCCCTGAACCCGAGATCATCCCTGCCCTGCCCCCGGCCGCTCCGGCTCCGGCGGTGCCGGTGGCTCTGGTGGAGCACGCCCGGAAGATCGCGGCCGAGCACCGCGCCCGGACCGGCTTCGTGATCGACACCGACACCTTGCGGACCCGGCTCGGCGTCCCCGCCCCGATGGCCGCAGCCATCGCCGCGCAGCTCACCTGAGAGGAGAGATCGTCATGCCTCGTCCCAACCACTTCCGCGATGTGATCCGCATCGGCCTGGTCCAGGTCGGCAGCTACTACGACGGCCGTGGCCGTGACCGGCACACCGCCGCGTGCACCGCGCCGCAGTGCGGCTTCTCCGCCGACTACCGCAACCGGTCCGCCGCCGAACTCGCCGCCCGTACCCACCAGTGCACGGCCTGAGGAGAGACCTGCCATGGCCCAGCCCGAGAACCAGATCAACGCCGGTCACATCCCGGCCTACCTGCTGCGGCAGCTCCCGCCCGGCACCGACCCCCGCCGCGTCGTCATCGTCCAGGCCGCGCCCCGCTCGTACGCCGGGCCGATCCTGCTGACCCTCGCGATCACCGGCGGCGTCGCCCTGGTCGTGCTGATGATCGCCGTGACCCTGCACGTGGCCTCGCTCGCTGCTGTCGCCGTGCTCTCCGCGACCGGCGGCATCGGCCTCACCGTCAACCGTTCCCGCAAGCGCTGACCGGCACTGACCTCACCGTTCGCCGATCGAAAGGACACACCGATGACCGACTTCTTCGCCCCAGGCACCACGTACTTCCACCGCCGTGACGGCTACACGCCGCCCGAGGAGTGGCGCTACTTCCACTGCGTCGCCGTGAGCAGCGCTCCCGGGAGTGGCGCCCCCGTGGCCTTCGGCTTCATCAAGAGCGGCAGCCCTCTCAGCGGCTGGACTCCCGCCGCGCGGGGCGCCAGCGAATGGGCCTGGGGCTGGGTCGTGATGGACGACACCCCTCCCGCCTCGACTCTCTGAACGGCACCCGGGGCGGCCTCGGTCGCCAAACTTCCGCCGCCCCGGGCGCCTGGACTCCTTCCTGATCCAACGGACCCGAAAGGCACTCCCATGATGCCGCACAGCACCCCCGCGCCGGGGCAGATCTGCCCGGACTGCGACGGCTTCCCCGTCGTCGCCATTACCACCGGCCCCCGCCCGGCCGACAGCACCCGCCCCACCACCCCGGTCTCCTGCCCCACCTGCCACGGCACCGGCACCGTCGCCCCCGCTCGCCGGGTGGTGACCGTCTGATGGGCTTGTTCAGCCGTCGCGGCCAGGATGACGGACCTGACCATGGTGAGGACATCGACCGCGTCAAGCTCGCGGGTAGCGAACTGCTCCGGATCAAGGACGCCCACCGCACGCTCTCCTGCCCGCCCGCCGCCAAGTCGCCCACGGCCTCCGGCCCCTCCTGCGCCACCGCGTCCACGCCCCAGAAGAAGGGGTGGTTCTCCCGGTGACCCCGACCGCCCTTTCGGCGGGCCCGGCCCCCGCCACCCTCAGCGACGCGCTGCGGGTGGCCGGGGATCCCGGCTTCGACCGCTGGCGAGAGCAGATCAAGCGGACCGGCGGATGCTCCGACCCGATCCATCTCCAGGGGACCACCGTCACCCGCGACGCGGCCACCAGGCAGATCCTCCACACCTACTCGACCGCCGCCGAACCGGGCGCCCGGCTCCGGATCGCCTGCGGAAACCGGCGGGCCTCCCGCTGCCCCGCCTGCGCCTGGACGTACGCCGGGGACACCTACCACCTGATCCGTGCCGGACTCTCCGGCGACCCCGCCAAGGGCACCCCGCACCGGGTACGGGCCCACCCCCGGGTGTTCGCGACCCTGACCGCGCCATCCTTCGGCCCTGTCCACAACCGGCCCGGTCTCCGGCCCTGCCGCTGCGGCGTCCGGCACCCGGAGGACGACTCCGCCCTGGGCACGGCGCTGGACCCCGACCGGTACGACTATGAGGGCGCCGTGCTGTGGAACAACCACGCGGGTGACCTCTGGAGGCGGTTCACCATCTACCTCCGCCGGGAGCTGGCAGCCCGCACCGGTCGCACCCAGAAGGCGTTCGCCGCTCAGGCACGGGTCTCCTTCGGCAAGGTGGCGGAGTTCCAGAAGCGCGGGGCGGTCCACTTCCACGCCGTGATCCGACTCGATGGCGCCGACGGTCCCGACTCCCCGCCCCCGGCCTGGGCGACCACCGGTCTCCTGGACGACGCGATCCGCGCCGCCGCCGCCCGCGCCCGCGTCTCCGTCCCGGCGGCCGGCGCTTTTCCCGCCCTCGATCTGCGCTGGGGAGAACAGGTCGATGTCCGCCCCATCACCACCGCCGACGACGGCAGTGAGCTGACCGATCAGGCCGTGGCTGCCTACGTCGCCAAGTACGCGACCAAGGCGGCCGAGACCACCGGCACCCCTGACCGGCCCGTCGGCAACCATGAGGCGCTCTTCCTCCTGGACGTGCCCGACCACACCCGGCGACTCATAGCCGCCTGCCTCGATCTCCACCCCCACTACCCCGGCCGCAGGCTCCGGCCCTGGGCCCACATGCTCGGGTTCCGCGGCCACTTCTCCACCAAGAGCACCCGCTACTCCACCACCCTCGGCGCCCTCCGGCAGACCCGCGCCGACTACCGCGCCCGCCAGGAACGCCGTGAACGAGGACTCCCCGAAGACCTCGGCGACACGGAGGGCACCACCCTCACCCTCGCCCACTGGACCTACGCCGGACACGGCCACACCCCCGGTGAGAGCTGGCTCGCCGCCACCATTCACCGCGACCTCCACGCCGGTCGTGAGGCAGCACGTGAGGCCCGTACGAATGAGGACGACAGGGGACTCGGATGACCGACGAACTGCTGACCGTCCCCGAAGTCATGGCCAGACTCAGACTCGGCCGGACGATGGTCTACGACCTGATCCGCACCCGCCGCCTGGGCTCCATCCGGGTCGGCCGTGCCCGCCGGGTGCCCGCCCAGTCCGTACGGGACTTCATCGCGGGTGAGCTGAGGAGTGCCGCCTGATGGCCAAGCGACGCCCCAACGGCGGTGGCACGATCACTCAGCGGAAGGACGGCCGGTACCAGGGGGCCGCTTACGTCACCAATACCGACGGTGACCGCGTCCGCAAGTATGTCTACGGCTCGACCTGGGACGAGGCCAACGAGAAGCTGGGCAAGCTTCAGCAGCAGGAGCGCGACGGCGTCCCCGTACCCTCCCGGTCCTGGCAGCTCGGGGAGTGGCTGGACTACTGGCTCACCCATATCGTCCGGCCCAACCTGGAGCACAACACCTACGCCAAGTACGAGTCGAAGGTACGTCTCTACCTCCGGCCCCGCCTGGGGACCAAGCCCCTCGTCCGGCTCTCCGCCGCCCAGATCCGCACCTTCATGGCGGCCCTCAAGCGCCAGAAGGTACCGGCGGCCACCCGTTTCGAGATCCTGCGGACGCTCCGCAACGCACTCAACCGGGCGATCAAGGAGGAGATCCTGACGCGCAATGTCGCCCTCCTCGTGGACATGCCCAAGGTCGACAAGGGGAAGCCCAAGCCGTGGGACGCCCCGGAGGCGATCACCTTTCTGCGTTCCTGCCGGGCCCACCGGTTCTACGCGGCCTGTGTCCTGGTCCTGGTGCTGGGCCTGCGCCGCAGTGAGGTGATGGGGCTGCGCTGGCAGGACATCGACTTCGACCGCCGCCAGTTCACCCCCACCAAACAGGTCCAGCGGATACCCAAGGTGGGGCTGGTGCTTAAAGATCTGAAAACCGAGTCCTCACAGGCGGCCTTGCCCCTTCCCGAGTTCTGTGCCCGCGCCCTGGAGGAGCGCAGGGAGCTGCAAGAGCTGGAACGGAGGATCGCGGGCGACGCCTGGGGACAAGCCCCTGACCATGACGTGATCTTCTCGGCGGACCACGGTGGCCTGACCGACCCCGTGGGCTTCTACCGGACCTTCAACGCCCTCGTCAGGCGCTCCAAGGTCCGCCGGATCACGATCCGCCTCGCCCGGCACACCTGCGGCACTCTGCTGGCCTTCCTCAAGGTGCACCCCAAGGTCGCTCAGGCGATACTCCGCCACAGCCAGATCAGCATGACCATGGATGTCTATACCCACGTCGTGGGCGGCAGTGAAAGGGAAGCCGCAGCCATGCTCGCGGAACTGCTGGAAGACCCGCTCATCGGCTGATGTCACCCATGGATGTCAAAAACCCCCAGTCATGATCGACTGGGGGTTTTTGCACTGGTGGGGCTAACAGGATTTGAACCTGTGGCCTCATCCTTATCAGGGATGCGCTCTAACCAACTGAGCTATAGCCCCGCCGCGCTGCGCGCTGACCTCTGAAGATTAGCGCACGTGGCGGGCTGCGCCCAAATCCGGTCCCCGGGGACCGGGCCCGGACTACTCGTCCTCGGCCAGCGTCAGCTCCACACCGCCCACAAAGCCGGCGGAGAGGTTGTAGATGAAGGCACCGAGGGTGGCCAGCGCGGTGGCGAGAACCACATCGATCACCGCGACCACCGAGGTGAAGATCAGCACCCGGGGCAGCGAGAGGAACGACTGGAGGTCAAAGCCGTTGCTCTCATTGGAGCCGGTCGCCTCGCTGATGGTGCCGCCGACCGTCGAGAACACGCCCATCGCGTCCATGACCATCCACAGCACCGCCGCGGCGATCACCGTGCAGATGCCCAGCGCGATCGAGAGCAGGAAGCTGACCTTCATCACCGACCACGGGTCGGCCTTGGCCACCCGCAGCCGGGCCTTGCGGGTGCGCGGGGTGGTCCGGGCGCCGGTGCGCGGGAAGCGCGCCGTCCCGTCCGGGCCGTCGTCGTCCTGGGGCATCTGAGGCGTCTGGTACGCCTGCGGCGGCCGGTAGGGCTGCTGGGCCGTCGTCGTCGTACGCAGCGGCTCGGACGGACGGACGGAGCCGCCGCCCGCCGTGTCGTTCCTGCGGACCGGATCGGCCTTGCGGGCCGCCGCGTCCGGCGTACGGGCCTGCTCGGGCTTCTTGCCCGGACCGGTCCGGTCGTACGGGGGCTTGCCGCCCCGGGTCTCCGTCACCGTAACCCCCTGGGAGTCCGCGGCGGGGCCACGGGCACCGTTCTTTCCAGCTGCTCCAGCCGCTCCAGCGGCCGAACCGGCGCCCGTGGCTCCACTCACGCTTCTACTCCTCGCGCTCCCCGGCCAAGGGCTCCGTGCCCTCGCCTGCCGACACGGCCGTACCGGTGTCGGTTCCCTCTGTCACTGTGGCCTCGTCGGTCCCATCGACCTCTTCAGCCTCACGCCCTGCCTCGGCGTTGCGCGCGATGCCGACAACGGCGTCCCGCTTGCCCAGGTTGATCAGTTGGACGCCCATGGTGTCACGGCCCGTCTCCCTGACTTCATTGACTCGCGTGCGAATCACACCGCCGCCGAGGGTGATGGCGAGAATCTCATCGCTCTCCTCCACCACCAGCGCGCCGACCAGCGATCCACGGTCCTCAACGATCTTGGCGGCCTTGATACCCAGGCCCCCACGTCCTTGGACGCGATATTCGTCCACTCCGGTTCGCTTCGCGTACCCACCATCCGTGGCGGTGAAGACGAAAGTACCCGGACGCACCACATTCATCGACAGGAGTTCGTCCCCTTCGCGGAAACTCATCCCCTTCACACCCGAGGTGGCGCGGCCCATCGGGCGCAGTGCGTCGTCCGTCGCGGTGAACCGGATCGACTGGGCCTTCTTGCTGATGAGCAGCAGATCGTCGGCGGCCGATACCAGCTCCGCGCCGATCAGCTCGTCGTCGCCGCCGGCCTCGGTCTCCCGCAGATTGATGGCGATGACACCACCGGAGCGCGGCGAGTCGTAATCCTTCAGCGAGGTCTTCTTCACCAGACCGGCCTTGGTCGCCAGGACCAGGTACGGCGCGACGTCGTAGTCCCGTACCGCGAGGATCTGGGCGATCCGCTCGTCCGGCTGGAAGGCCAGCAGATTGGCCACATGCTGACCCCGCGCGTCCCTGCCCGCGTCCGGCAGCTCATACGCCTTGGCCCGGTACACCCGGCCCTTATTGGTGAAGAAGAGCAGCCAGTGGTGGGTGGTGGAGACAAAGAAGTGGTCGACGATGTCGTCCGACTTCAGCTTCGTCCCCCGGACGCCCTTGCCGCCGCGCTTCTGCGAGCGGTAGTCGTCCGTCCGGGTGCGCTTCACATAGCCGCCCCGGCTGATGGTGACGACGATGTCCTCCTCGGCGATCAGGTCCTCGATGGACATGTCACCGTCGAAGGGCACCAGCTGGCTGCGGCGGTCGTCGCCGAACTTGTCGACGATCACGGTCAGCTCGTCGCTGACGATCCGGCGCTGCTTCTCGGGCGAGGCCAGGATCCCGTTGTACTCGTTGATCTTCGCCTGGAGCTCGTCGTGCTCCTGGACGATCTTCTGACGCTCCAGCGCCGCCAGCCGGCGGAGCTGCATCTCCAGGATGGCGTTGGCCTGGATCTCGTCGATGGTCAGCAGGTCCATCAGCCCGGCGCGCGCGATGTCGACGGTGTCGCTGCGCCGGATGAGCGCGATGACCTCGTCGATACCGTCCAGCGCCTTGAGCAGACCGCGCAGGATGTGCGCCCGCTCCTCCGCCTTCCGCAGCCGGAAGCGGGTCCGGCGCACGATGACCTCGATCTGATGGGTCACCCAGTGGCGGATAAACGCGTCCAGCGAGAGGGTGCGCGGCACCCCGTCGACCAGCGCCAGCATATTGGCGCCGAAGTTGGTCTGGAGGTCGGTGTGCTTGTAGAGGTTGTTCAGCACGACCTTGGCGACGGCGTCCCGCTTGAGGACGATCACCAGACGCTGGCCCGTACGGGAGGAGGTCTCGTCGCGGACATCGGCGATCCCGCCGATCCGGGCGTCCTTCACCAGGTCGGCGATCTTCTGCGCGAGGTTGTCCGGGTTGACCTGGTAGGGCAGCTCGGTGACGACCAGGCACTGGCGGTTCTGGATCTCCTCGACCTCGACCACCGCGCGCATGGTGATGGAGCCGCGACCGGTGCGGTACGCCTCCTCGATGCCCTTGCGGCCCACGACCAGGGCACCGGTCGGGAAGTCCGGGCCCTTGATCCGCTCGACCAGCGCGTCCAGCAGCTCCTCGTGGGTGGCCTCCGGGTGCTCCAGCGCCCACTGGGCACCGGCCGCGACCTCGCGCAGATTGTGCGGCGGGATATTGGTCGCCATACCGACCGCGATGCCCGCCGAGCCGTTGACCAGCAGGTTGGGGATGCGCGCCGGGAGGACCGTCGGCTCCTGGTTCCGGCCGTCGTAGTTGTCCTGGAAGTCGACGGTCTCCTCGTCGATGTCCCGCAGCATCTCCATGGAGAGCGGCGCCATCTTGCACTCGGTGTAGCGCATGGCGGCGGCGGGGTCGTTGCCCGGGGAGCCGAAGTTTCCGTTGGAGTCGACCAGCGGCATCCGCATGGACCACGGCTGGGCCAGACGGACCAGGGCGTCGTAGATCGAGGTGTCGCCGTGCGGGTGGTACGTACCCATGACGTCACCGACGACACGGGCGCACTTGTAGAAGCCCTTCTCGGGCCGGTAGCCGCCGTCGTACATCGCGTACAGCACCCGTCGGTGGACGGGCTTGAGGCCGTCCCGTACGTCGGGCAGCGCGCGCGACACGATGACGGACATCGCGTAGTCGAGGTAGGAGCGCTGCATCTCGGTTTCGAGCCCGACGGGCTCGATCCGCTGCTGCTGCTCTTCCTCGGCGGGGGCGGGGGTGGAAGTCTCGTCGGCCATGGCCGGTCTTCAAGTCCTTTCGTGCGGTCTGCTCGGGCCGACTCAGATGTCGAGGAAGCGGACGTCCTTGGCGTTGCGCTGGATGAAGGAGCGCCGGGCCTCGACGTCCTCACCCATCAGTACCGAGAAGAGGTCGTCGGCCTGGGCGGCGTCGTCCAGGGTGACCTGGCCGAGCACCCGGTGCTCGACATCCATCGTGGTGACGCGCAGCTCCTCGGCGTTCATCTCGCCCAGACCCTTGAAGCGCTGGATCGAGTCCTCGCGGATCCGCTTGCCCTGCTGCTTGCCCAGCTCGACCAGGGCGTCGCGCTCCCGGTCGGAGTAGGCGTACTCGAAGTCGTCCCGGCCCCACTTGATCTTGTACAGCGGGGGACGGGAGAGGAAGACATGCCCGGCCTCGACCAGGGGGCGCATGAAGCGGAAGAGGAAGGTCAGCAGCAGGGTGTTGATGTGCTGACCGTCGACATCGGCGTCCGCCATCAGAATGATCTTGTGATAGCGGAGCTTCTCGATGTCGAAGTCCTCGTGGATACCGGTGCCGAAGGCGGAGATCAGCGCCTGGACCTCGGTGTTCTGGAGGATCTTGTCGATACGGGCCTTCTCGACGTTCAGGATCTTGCCGCGGATGGGCAGGATGGCCTGGTACATCGGGTTACGGCCGGACTTCGCGGAACCGCCGGCGGAGTCACCCTCGACGATGAAGATCTCGCACTTGGTGGGGTCGTTCGACTGGCAGTCGCTGAGCTTGCCGGGGAGGGAGGCGGACTCCAGCAGCCCCTTGCGGCGGGTCAGATCGCGGGCCTTGCGGGCCGCCACCCGGGCGGTCTGCGCCTGGATCGACTTGCGGATGATGTCCGCGGCCTCGTTCGGATTGCGGTCGAACCAGTCGGTGAGGTGCTCGTGCACGACCTTCTGGACAAAGGTCTTCGCCTCGGTGTTGCCCAGCTTGGTCTTGGTCTGGCCCTCGAACTGCGGCTCGCCCAGCTTGACCGAGATGATCGCGGTCAGACCCTCGCGGATGTCCTCGCCGGAGAGGTTGTCGTCCTTCTCCCGGAGCAGCTTCTTGTCCCGGGCGTAACGATTGACCAGACCGGTGAGCGCGGCGCGGAAACCCTCTTCGTGGGTACCGCCCTCATGGGTGTGGATCGTGTTGGCGAAGGAGTAGACACCCTCGGTGTACTGGGAGTTCCACTGCATCGCGATCTCGACCGAGAGGAGGCGCTCCTTGTCCTCCGACTCGATGTCGATCACGGTGGGGTGCACCAGCTCGCCCTTGCGCGAGTTCAGGTACTTCACGAAGTCGACGATGCCGCCCTCGTAGTGGTACGTGACCGTGCGCACCTGCTCCTGCTCGGCCTCCTCGGCGGTGTCGGCACCGACCGTGGCCTTGGCCGACTCCCGCTCGTCGGTGAGCGACAGGGTGAGGCCCTTGTTGAGGAAGGCCATCTCCTGGAAGCGGCGCGCGAGCGTCTCGAAGGAGTACTCGGTGGTCTCGAAGATGTCGCCGTCGGCCCAGAAGGTGACCGTGGTGCCGGTCTCGTCGGTCTCCTCGTTCCGCGCCAGCGGGGCGGTGGGGACACCGAGCTTGTAGTCCTGGGTCCAGCGGTAGCCGTCGGTCTTCACCTCGACGGCGACCTTGCTGGAGAGGGCGTTGACGACCGAGACACCGACACCGTGCAGACCGCCGGAGACCGCGTATCCGCCGCCGCCGAACTTGCCGCCCGCGTGCAGGACGGTGAGGACGACCTCGACGGCGGGCTTGTTCTCCGAGGGGACGATGCCCACGGGGATACCGCGGCCGTTGTCGACGACGCGGACACCGCCGTCGGCCAGGATCGTCACCTGGATGGTGTCCGCGTGCCCGGCCATGGCCTCGTCGACGGAGTTGTCGACGACCTCCTGGACCAGGTGGTGCAGACCCCTCTCACCGGTCGACCCGATGTACATGCCGGGGCGCTTGCGAACCGCGTCCAGCCCTTCGAGGACGGTGATCGCGCTGGCGTCGTACGAGGCGGTGACCTCGCTCGACGAGCCTGCGGGGGTGGACGGGATGTTCTCGTTGGGGTTGCCGGAATCGGCCACGAAGCGCCCTTTCTGGCACAGCACAGGCCGTTCTCCGGGCATACGGGAGCGGCTGCGTCGTTCGACATGTTCCGCAAGGTGGCGGGATTGTCCATCAGTCTACCGGTACCGCTGACACGAATGGGGGTTTGCCGGTACCTGAGTCCGCATGTGCCGCCCTGAACACGGTCGGTCCGACTCCCCATATTCGGGAAGGGGCTCCAGGAGGCTCACACGGGCGTTGAGCGCTTTGGCCTGTCAATGGGCGAAACCGGTGACGGACCCCTCACCGCAGGGGGTCCGGAGAGGGGGCGGAAGAACCGCCGACGCCCCCGGAATCGATCATTCCGAGGGCGTGAGCAGCATCACAAAAGATCTTGAAGCCGGAGAAATCGGGCGCGCGGGTCGGGTGCGTCGGCCGCCGGCCCCGGCGCCGGTCAGCCCCAGGTGTCCCCGGGACCCGTGCTCCCCGGTGCCCGCAGCAGCCCGTATCCCCGCCTCGGCGCCCCCGGACCCAGCACCTTGATCATCCGGACCGTGCCCTGCCCCAGGTCCTCATTGAGCCGGGCCACCAGCCGGGGGGCCAGCAGCCGCAGCTCGGTCGCCCAGGCCGTGGAGTCGCACTGCACCGTGAGCACCCGCTCGTCCGGCGCCTCGTCATAACGCAGCGGTACGCAGTGATTGGCCAGGTTCTCGCCGACGATCTGCGGCCAGCGGCCCATCACCCCGCCCACGGCGGCCGGGGTCTCCCAGCCCCGCTCGGTGATCAGGCGGTTGATCGCCGCACCCAGCGCCAAGGGGTCCCGGCCATCGGCGCGGGCGCCGGAACGCAGCCCGCCGCCCCTTCTGGCCTGCCGCTTCTCCTGGGCCGCCGCACCCCGGGCACGGGCCTGCTCCCGGGCCGCGCGCAGCGCCACCCGGGCCAGGTCGACACCGGAGGGGGCCGGGGCGGCCGGGGGGACCGGCTCACCGGCCCCGGGCACACCGGCACCGGGCAGCGGGGCCATGGGGGCCCCGGGGCCCACGCCGGGCAGGGTCGGGCCGGACGGGAAGTCGTTCATACCCGGGTCACCTCTCCACCGGAGACCGCGTACCGCGCCCCGGTCAGCACCCCCGGAACGTCTTCTTCCACCGCTGCGGTCACCAGGACCTGCTCACCGGGGGCGACCAGCTCCGCCAGCCGCTCCCGCCGCCGGGCGTCCAGCTCGGCGAAGACATCGTCCAGCACCAGCACCGGCTCATGGCCCTCGGAGCGCAGCAGCTCGTACGAGGCCAGCCGCAGCGCCAGCGCGTAGGACCAGCACTCGCCATGGCTGGCGTACCCCTTGGCGGGCAGCTCGCCCAGCTTGAGCAGCAGCTCGTCGCGGTGCGGCCCGACCAGGGTCACCCCGCGCTCGATCTCCTGCTTGCGCGCCTCGCCCAGCGCGGCGAGCAGCAGGGTGTACAGCTCCTCGCGGTCCGGGGTGCCGGGCGGCGGGCCCTCGGGCCCGGCGGTGCCGCTCGCGGCGGGCCCGGCGGAGGAGCGGTACTCCAGGGCGAGCGGGCCGCCGCCGGGCGCCAGTGACTCGTACGCCTTGTCGGCCAGCGGCAGCAGGGTCGCCACCAGATCGAGCCGGTGGGCCAGCAGCTCGGCGCCGGTACGGGCCAGATGCTGGTCCCATACATCGAGCGTGGAGAGATCGGCCCCGGAACGGCCCCCGCCGTGGCGCCGGGCCAGCGCCGCCGACTTCAGCAGGGTGTTGCGCTGCTTGAGCACCCGCTCGTAGTCGGAGCGGACCCCGGCCATCCGGGGGGAACGCGCGGTGATCAGCTCGTCCAGGAAGCGCCGGCGGTCCCCGGGGTCACCCTTGACCAGGGCCAGGTCCTCGGGGGCGAAGAGCACCGTGCGGACGATCCCCAGCACATCGCGCGGCCGGACCTGGGACGAGCGGTTGATCCGGGCGCGGTTGGCCCGGCCCGGGTTCAGCTCCAGCTCGACCAGCTGGGAGCGGTCGCCCTGGGCGACGGCCGCCCGGATCACCGCGCGCTGGGCACCGGCGCGGACCAGCGGGGCGTCGGAGGCGACCCGATGGCTGGCGAGGGTGGCCAGATAGCCGACCGCCTCCACCAGATTGGTCTTGCCCTGTCCGTTCGCCCCCACGAAGGAGGTGACACCCGGATCGAGCGGAACCTCGACCCGGGTGTACGAGCGGAAGTCGGCCAGCGACAGATGCGTGACATGCATGGTGATCGCCGACCTCCCCCGGCTGAAGGGTGTGTTACTTGGTCTCCACCGCGTGGCCGCCGAACTGGTTGCGCAGCGCGGCGATCATCTTCATCTGCGGGGAGTCGTCCTGACGGGAGGCGAACCGCGCGAAGAGCGAGGCGGTGATCGCCGGGAGCGGGACGGCGTTGTCGATGGCGGCCTCGACCGTCCACCGGCCCTCGCCGCTGTCCGAGGCGTAGCCGCGCAGCTTGTCGAGGTGCTCGTCCTCGTCCAGGGCGTTGACCGCCAGGTCGAGCAGCCAGGAACGGATGACCGTGCCCTCCTGCCAGGAGCGGAAGACCTCGCGCACATCGGTGACGGAGTCGACCTTCTCCAGCAGCTCCCAGCCCTCGGCGTACGCCTGCATCATCGCGTACTCGATGCCGTTGTGGACCATCTTGGCGAAGTGACCGGCGCCGACCTTGCCCGCGTGGACCGAGCCGTACGGGCCGGCGGGCTTGAGGGCGTCGAGGACCGGCTGCACCCGGGCGACATGCTCGGCGTCGCCGCCGTACATCAGCGCATAGCCGTTCTCCAGGCCCCAGACACCGCCGGAGACACCGCAGTCGACGAAGCCGATGCCCTTGATGCCCAGCTCGACGGCGTGACGCTCGTCATCGGTCCAGCGGGAGTTGCCGCCGTCCACGACGACATCGCCGGGGGAGAGCAGCTCGGCCAGCTCGTCGATGGTGGACTGGGTCGCGGCGCCGGCCGGGACCATCACCCACACCACCCGCGGACCCTCCAGGCTGTCCACAAGCTCCTGGAGGCTGTGGACGTCGGAGACGTCCGGGTTGCGGTCGTAACCGATGACGGTGTGGCCCGCGCGGCGGATGCGCTCGCGCATGTTGCCGCCCATTTTGCCGAGGCCGACGAGGCCGAGCTGCATCTCACTGTCCTTAAACGTCGGGTGCGTGAACGTTCCGAGCCTACGCCGGAGCGGGCCGCGCAGCCCGACGGGCCTGTCCGGCTGGGAACAGGCCCGTCATGACGGCGTGATCGGTGCTCCGGTACGGGGGCTCAGCCCGACAGCCGTACGGGCATGATCAGGTACTTGTACGCCTCGTCCGCCTCGGCGTCCAGGGCGGGCTTGCCGCTGAGCAGGGCGGGCTTGGTGGAGGTGGTGAAGGAGAGCTGGGCGACCGGGGAGTCGATGGCGCTCAGACCGTCCAGCAGGAAGGTCGGGTTGAAGGCGATGGAGATGTCGTCGCCCTCCAGCTGCGCGTCGACCCGCTCCACAGCCTGTGCGTCGTCGCTGGATCCGGCCTCCAGGATCAGCACGCCCTGCTCGAAGCTCAGCCGGACCGGGGTGTTCCGCTCGGCGACGAGGGCCACTCGCTTCACGGCCTCGACGAAGGGCGCGGTCTCGATGACCGCCACCGAGTTGAACTCGGTCGGGAAGAGGGTGCGGTACTTCGGGAGATCGCCTTCGAGCAGCCGGGTGGTGGTCCGGCGGCCGGCGCCCTCGAAACCGATCAGGCCCTCACCGGCGCCCGAGCCCGAGAGGGCGATGGAGACGGTGTCACCGCTGGTCAGCGACTTGGCGGTGTCGAGAAGGGTCTTGGCGGGGACCAGGGCGACCGCGGAGGCCTCCGGGTTCTCCGGCTTCCACAGGAACTCGCGGACGGCGAAGCGGTAGCGGTCGGTGGAGGCCAGGGTGACGGTGTCGCCCTCGATCTCGATCCGGACACCGGTGAGCACGGGCAGGGTGTCGTCACGGCCCGCGGCGATGGCGACCTGGGCGGCGGCGGAGGCGAAGACCTCGCCGGGGACGGTGCCGGTGGCGGTGGGCATCTGCGGCAGCGCCGGGTACTCCTCCACCGGGAGGGTGTGGAGGGTGAAGCGGGAGGAGCCGCAGACCACGGTGGCCCGGACACCGTCCGTGGAGATCTCCACCGGGCGGTTGGGGAGGGCACGGCAGATGTCGGCGAGGAGGCGTCCGGAGACCAGCACGGTGCCGTCCTCGTCCACCTCGGCCTCGACGGAGACACGGGCGGAGACCTCGTAGTCGAAGCTGGAGAAGCTGAGAGCGCCGTCCTCGGCCTTCAGCAGCAGCCCCGCGAGCACGGGCGCCGGCGGACGGGCCGGGAGGCTCCGGGCCACCCAGGCCACCGCCTCCGCGAGTACATCGCGCTCAACCCGGATCTTCACCGGAAACCGCCTCCTGCTGTTGCTGGCTCGCCTTGCTGGCCTTCTCGTCGGCTGTGTTGCCGGGGACCAGTCTGACGCACCGCACTGACAGTCGGCGCGGGTCGGGGTCAAGTCGTGACCGGGGGTGTCGCGGCGCCCGGCGTCGAGTTGTGCACAGGGCCCACTTCGAAGCGAAATCCCAGCTAACTCTATGTGGGAGTAGTAGTAGGGCCTGTGGAAACGGTGGATAACCCCGTTTTCGCAGCTCAGGGCCGCTTTTTTATCCACTGCGCCTGTGGGTGGAGCCGGTGGACAACCGGGGTCCTCTGTGGACACCGGAAAGTTCTGCACAGGCCATGCACAGCCCACGGGGAGTTCTCCCCAGCTCTGTCCCCAGCTTTACCCCGGTTCCCCACAGCCCAATCCCGCGCATCGGTGTGACCGCTTTCACTCGACACGGTGAGAGGGGCTCGTTCGTTGCCGAACAGTGGACAGCGCTGTGGAGAAGCTGTGGGCAACCGGCCGCTGCCTGTGGGTTGCCGGTGGACAACGCGACCGGGCCGCTGTGGACGGATGATCTGTCCACAGGCTGTGGACGAAGGTTTGCCACAATTCCACAGCCACCTGACCTGCTGTGATGATCTTTCTTCCGGGTGAGCTGTGGACAGCGTCTGGACAACTTCGGAGTCCCCAGGCTGTGGACGGTGGATTTTCGCCTCAGCTGTGGAGAACACGGTGACACACCTCCCTAATCGAACAGCGCCCTGGGGACGGCGCGGTCGGCCAGGGCGGCCCGGAGGCACCGGGAAGGGGCGCGGAAGCCCGTAAAGACCCCCGCGAAGCCGCCGTACGGGCACCGCGAAGCCGCTGTGCGGGCCCTGCGAAGCCGCCCATACGGATGTCCAGGGAGCCGCCGTACGGGCACCCTCGGGGCCGCTGCACGTCCCAGCGGGCGCGGCCGGTGGGCGGGCATGACGGACCCCCGGAGCGGCCCTGAGGGCTCCGGGGGCGGGAGATGCGAAGGGGGCAGAAGAGGCAGAAGAGGCAGGAGAGATGCCAGAGACGGCAGACGGCCGGGGCAGGCATGCCCGTGCCGCCAGGGGCGCCGTCAGCCGTTCTTGATGCGGTTGGTCAGCTCGGTGACCTGGTTGTAGATCGAGCGCCGTTCGGCCATCAGCGCACGGATCTTCCGGTCCGCGTGCATCACCGTCGTATGGTCCCGCCCGCCGAACTGCGCCCCGATCTTCGGCAGCGACAGATCGGTCAGCTCGCGGCAGAGGTACATCGCGATCTGGCGCGCGGTGACCAGCACCCGGCTGCGCGAGGAGCCGCAGAGGTCCTCCACGGTCAGCCCGAAGTAGTCCGCCGTCGCCGCCATGATCGCCCCGGCGGTGATCTCGGGAGCGGAGTCCTCGCCCCCCGGGATCAGATCCTTGAGCACGATCTCGGTGAGCCCGAGATCCACCGGCTGCCGGTTGAGCGACGCGAACGCCGTCACCCGGATCAGCGCACCCTCCAGCTCACGGATGTTCCGCGAGATCCGGGAGGCGATGAACTCCAGCACCTCCGGCGGGGCGTTCAGCTGCTCCTGGACCGCCTTCTTGCGCAGGATCGCGATCCGGGTCTCCAGCTCCGGCGGCTGGACATCGGTGGTGAGCCCCCACTCGAAGCGGTTCCGGAGCCGGTCCTCCAGCGTCACCAGCTGTTTCGGCGGCCGGTCGGAGGAGAGCACGATCTGCTTGTTGGCGTTGTGGAGGGTGTTGAAGGTGTGGAAGAACTCCTCCTGCGTCGACTCCTTGCTCGCCAGGAACTGGATGTCGTCCACGAGCAGGATGTCCACATCGCGGTACCGCTTGCGGAAGGCGTCGCCCTTGCCGTCGCGGATCGAGTTGATGAACTCGTTGGTGAACTCCTCCGAGCTGACGTAGCGCACCCGGGTGCCCGGGTAGAGGCTGCGCGCGTAGTGCCCGATGGCATGGAGGAGATGGGTCTTGCCGAGCCCCGACTCGCCATAGACGAAGAGCGGGTTGTACGCCTTCGCCGGCGCCTCGGCGACCGCGACCGCCGCCGCGTGCGCGAAGCGGTTGGAGGCGCCGATGACAAAGGTGTCGAAGAGGTACTTGGGGTTCAGCCGGGCGTGCGGCTCACCGGCGCCGGAGGACGACGACTGCCCTCCCAGCGGACCCGTACCCCCGGGGCCGCCGCGGTGCGCCGGTCCGGGCTCGGGCAGCTGCCGGCGCTCCGGCCGGGTCTCGTACCCGGAGCGCTCCGGCGGCTGGGGCGAGCGGTAGTCGTGCGGGGTCCGCTCCGGCCGTGCCGTGGCGTAGGGGTCGCGTTCCTGGTAGGCGTCCCGCTCCGGGAAGCCGCCGAGCCGGGGCTGCTGCCAGGACAGATCCTCCTGGGTACGCGGCCAGGAGCCGGGCTCGGGGCGCTGCTGCGGGTAGTCGGGGTACGCGGGACGGACCTCGGGCAGCCCGTCGTCGGGGCCGCGATGCGTCGGGTAGCCGCCGTACGGGTCGTCCCGGTAGCCCTGCGGTTCGTCGTGGGAGGGTCCCGGGTATCCGGAGGGCTGCTGCGCTCCGGGCTCCTGCGACACCGGGGCGTCGGGGGCGGAGTCGTCGACGGTGATCGCGATCCGGATCGGTCCGCCGCACTCACGGCTCAGCGTCTCGCTGATCAGCGGCGCGAGCCGGCCCTCCAGGACCCGCTTGCCCCACTCATTGGGGACGGAGAGCAGCGCGGTGCCCGCGACCAGGGCCAGCGGACGGCAGCGCTCGATCCACTGCTTGTCCTTCGGCTCGATCCCCTGCCGTCCCTCGGCGAGAAGGTGTTCCAGCACTCGCGGCCACACTGCGGCAAGATCGGCAGGTACGTCAGCCACAGGGCACGCTCTCTCGCAGGTCCCACGAATGTGTGGTTCTCGGGACGATGGGATGGGGTGGGGGGAGTCTCAGACAGGCAAGGACAGAAAGGAAAAGTTCCGGAGTCCAGCCACGGTAGTCAGGGCGACCCGCGCGGTTCAAGTTGTTGTCCACAGCCTGTGCACAGTGGCCCCCGCCATCGCCCTGGTTTGACCGGATGGCGTAGCCGCGCGTACCGTAACCAGGTCGAGTTGTCGATGGCTGCTGCCGCCTGCCTCCGATGGGCAAAGATCACTCTCTGTGATTATGAAGCGGTGCACTCGGGCGTAAACGCGAGCTTCTCGTGGGCGCACGGTGACAGCCAGGCGATGTCCCGCCATCTACGAGCCATTTCTGGAGCCCCCGAGTGAGCAAGCGCACCTTCCAGCCGAACAACCGTCGTCGGGCCAAGACCCACGGTTTCCGTCTGCGCATGCGTACCCGCGCCGGCCGCGCGATTCTCGCGTCTCGCCGTGACAAGGGTCGCGCCCGCCTGTCCGCCTGACCGCGAACAGGTCATGACGTGCTGCCTACCGAGAATCGGCTGAGGCGGCGCGAGGACTTCGCGACCGCGGTACGACGAGGGCGGCGGGCAGGACGCCCGCTCCTCGTCGTCCATCTACGCAGCGGTTCACCGGACCCGCACGCGCCTGGGGAGAGCGCTCCCCCGGCGTGTGCGGGTTTCGTCGTGAGCAAGGCAGTGGGCGGAGCGGTCGTACGCAACCAGGTCAAACGCCGGCTGCGGCACCTCATACGTGACCGTCTCGCCGAGCTGCCCCCCGGTAGCCTGGTGGTGGTACGGGCGCTGCCCGGCGCGGGCGACGCCGATCACGAACAGCTGGCCCAAGACCTGGATGCCGCCTTCCAGCGGCTGCTGGGAGGGGGCGCGCGATGAAGTACCCGCTGCTGGCTCTGATCAAGCTGTACCAGTGGACGATCAGTCCCCTGCTGGGGCCCGTCTGCAGGTACTACCCGTCGTGTTCCCACTACGGATACACGGCCATCGACCGGCACGGCGCGGTCAAGGGCACGGTGCTGACCGCCTGGCGGATCCTGCGGTGCAATCCCTGGTCGCCGGGTGGCGTGGATCACGTCCCGCCCCGTAAGCGACCGCGCTGGCACGAAACGCTGCGTGATGCCCTCCGGGGCAGCAAGGGCGGGAACTCCGCCGCCGAAAAGCCCAGCCGGGAGCCCGTCTCCGAGCTCCCGGGTCCGGCCGCAGAGACCCCGCCCCATGCTCAAGGAGCCTGATTAGTGGACACGATTGCCAGTTTCTTCAGCTTTATCACCACACCGGTCTCGTGGATCATTGTCCAGTTCCACAAGCTCTACGGGGCCATCTTCGGCCCTGACACGGGCTGGGCCTGGGGTCTCTCGATCGTCTCCCTCGTGGTCCTCATCCGTATCTGTCTGATCCCGCTCTTTGTGAAGCAGATCAAGTCGATGCGGAACATGCAGGCGCTCCAGCCGAAGATGAAGGCGATCCAGGAGCGCTACAAGAACGACCGGCAGCGTCAGTCCGAAGAGATGATGAAGCTGTACAAGGAGACGGGTACCAACCCGCTCTCCTCGTGTCTGCCGATTCTGGCGCAGTCGCCGTTCTTCTTCGCGCTGTACTACGTGCTCTCCAACATCGCCTCCGGCAAGACCGTCGGCGTGATCAACGAGTCGCTGCTCGAAAGCGCTCGTCAGGCCCATATCTTCGGCGCCCCGCTGGCCGCCAAGTTCATGGACAGCCCGGAGAAGGTCGCCTCGCTGGACGCCTCGCTGACCTCGGTCCGCATCGTCACCGCGATCATGATCATCATGATGTCGGCGTCGCAGTTCTACACGCAGCGCCAGCTGATGCAGAAGAACGTCGACCTCTCGGTCAAGACGCCGTACATGCAGCAGCAGAAGATGCTCATGTACATCTTCCCGGTCATCTTCGCCGTGATGGGCATCAACTTCCCCGTCGGTGTTCTCGTCTACTGGCTGACCACCAATGTGTGGACCATGGGCCAGCAGATGTACGTGATCAACCAGAACCCGACCCCGGGCTCCAAGGCCCAGGACGAGTACCTCGGCCGTCTGCTGAAGGCCGTCTCCCACCGGGGCGAGCTGCGCTCGCGGCGCAAGCGCAAGGTCGTCCAGGGCATCGTGGCCAAGGGCCCGAACCGCAACGACAACGAGCGCAAGTTCATCAGCAGCCTGTCGAAGGCCGGCTTTGTCCCCCAGGCCGACGGCACCGTGATCCGGGGCGAGGAGACGGTCGACGAGTCGGGCACCACCGCCGCGGGCGGCCGGCGCCAGCAGCCCAAGCGCCAGTCCAAGTCCCAGCGTGCCCAGACCGTCGCCAAGGCCGCGGGCGAATCCGACGCGATCTCCCTGGAGAAGGAGACGGCGGAGGAGACGGAGAAGGACAGCAAGCCGAAGACTCCCGGCAAGCCCGCCGGCCGCCAGCAGCCCAAGGCGGGACAGCGCAAGGGCCAGCAGCGGCCCAAGCACCCGTCGTCCAAGAAGTAAGAAGGAGTCCATCCGTGACGGAAGGCACCATCCCCGCCGCCGCCGAGGCCGAGGGCGACACCCTGACCCGCCTGGAGCAGGAGGGTGAGATCGCCGCCGACTACCTCGAAGGTCTTCTTGACATCGCCGATCTCGACGGCGACATCGACATGGACGTCGAGGCCGACCGGGCCGCTGTCTCCATCATCAGCGACAGTTCCAGCCGGGAGCTTCAGAAGCTGGTCGGCCGTGACGGTGAGGTCCTGGAGGCGCTCCAGGAGCTGACCCGGCTCGCCGTGCACCGGGAGACCGGTGACCGCAGCCGACTGATGCTGGACATCGCGGGCTTCCGGGCGAAGAAGCGCACTGAGCTGGCCCACCTGGGCGCCCAGGCGGCCGACGAGGTCAAGAGCTCCGGCGAGCCGGTGAAGCTGAATCCCATGACGCCCTTCGAGCGCAAGGTCGTCCACGACGCGGTCGCCGCCGCAGGTCTGCGCAGTGAGTCCGAGGGCGAGGAGCCGCAGCGCTTCGTCGTCGTGCTCCCTGCCTGAGTCTCCAGCGTTTTCTCGGCCCCGTCTGTCGCGCAGGCGGGGCCGATCTTTGTCAGCCTGAGTTCACCATTGCGACAGTGCGGTATGGAAGGACGGTCCCCGTGACGGAGGCAGCACAGGAGCTTCCCGAGGCACCCGACGCTGCGCGGACGATCTTCGGGGAGTTCTTCCCCGAGGCGGTGCGCTACGCGGAGCTGCTCGCGGACGCCGGAGTGAAACGCGGCCTCATCGGTCCGCGTGAGGTGCCCCGACTGTGGGAGCGCCATCTGCTGAACTGTGCCGTGCTCTCGGAGGTGGTCCCGGAGGGTGTCACCGTCTGTGATGTGGGGTCCGGTGCCGGTCTGCCGGGGATCCCGCTGGCGCTGGTACGGCCCGATCTGAAGATCACGCTCCTGGAGCCCCTGCTGCGGCGGACGAACTTCCTCCAGGAAGTGGTCGAGCTGCTGGGGCTCGACCATGTGACCGTGGTGCGGGGCCGGGCGGAGGAGGTACTGGGGAAGCTGCCCCCGGTGCATGTGGTGACCGCACGGGCGGTCGCTCCGCTGGACCGGCTCGCGGGCTGGGGGGTGCCGCTGCTCCGCCCCTATGGGGAGATGCTGTTGCTCAAGGGGGACACGGCCGAGGAGGAGCTGCAGAGCGCGCGGGCGGCGCTCAGCAAGCTCGGTGCGGTCGCGACCTCCGTGCTCCAGGTCGGCGAGGGGCTGGTCGATCCGCTCTCCACGGTGGTCCGGGTGGAGGTCGGGGAGAGCCCCGGCGGTGTGCGGTTCGCGACCAAGCGCGCCAAGGCGGCCCGGACGGGCCGTACCCGCCGCCGTCGCTGAACGGTGCTCCATGGGTCCGGGGTGGACCACAGGCATGGGCCCGGGGGTGGACCACGGGCCCATGGCCGCAGCACCTATCGAGATTCCTGTCCGGAATGCTCAATAAAAGTCGTTTTGCGCTCTTTGCTCGGAGTGTCGGGCTGAGCTGATCCCCCTGCGCGGGCATCGTGTTTCACGTGAAACGTCGCTCACTGCTGCACGGAATCATCAGCCGCGGGCGCGCTGCCGCCCCGATCCGGAGCTTCAGGCAGCCCCTTGGACGGGCTACGGAGTTGTCCACAGAGGTGGATTCATCCACAGAAGCACGGGCCTCGCTGGTTCATGAACCCGAAAGCATGGCAGGCTCTGTTCATCGCGAGCCTGAAGTCGAGGAGAGTGAACCGTTGCGGTCCGACGCCAACATCGCGGGGCCGATGGCCGATCCGGTCCCCGGTCCCCGCACCGAGTCGCTGGGAGACGATGTTTCACGTGAAACACCGCCTCCGATGGACGACACCCCCATCGGTCGAGCAGCCCAGCTGGCGGTGGAGGCGCTGGGGCGGGCCGGTTCGGCGCTGCCCCGTCCCCAGCAGACCCGGATCATGGTCGTCGCCAACCAGAAGGGCGGCGTAGGGAAGACCACGACGACGGTCAATCTCGCCGCCTCGCTCGCCCTGCACGGGGCGCGGGTCCTGGTGGTCGACCTCGACCCGCAGGGCAATGCCTCGACGGCGCTGGGGATCGACCACCACGCCGAAGTCCCCTCCATCTATGACGTCCTGGTGGAGAGCAGGCCGCTCGCGGATGTGGTGCAGCCGGTCCCGGATGTCGAAGGACTCTTCTGCGCCCCCGCCACCATCGACCTCGCCGGTGCGGAGATCGAGCTGGTCTCGCTGGTCGCCAGGGAGAGCCGGCTCCAGCGGGCCATCCTCGCCTATGAGCAGCCCCTCGACTACATCCTCATCGACTGCCCTCCGTCGCTCGGTCTGCTGACCGTCAATGCGATGGTGGCCGGGGCCGAGGTCCTGATCCCCATCCAGTGCGAGTACTACGCCCTGGAGGGCCTGGGACAGCTGCTGAGGAACGTGGATCTGGTGCGGGGGCACCTGAATCCGACGCTCCATGTGTCCACCATCCTGCTCACCATGTACGACGGGCGGACCCGTCTTGCCTCGCAGGTGGCCGAGGAAGTCCGCAGCCACTTCGGCGAAGAGGTGCTGCGGACCAGCATCCCTCGCTCGGTCCGTATCTCGGAGGCCCCGAGCTATGGGCAGACGGTACTGACCTATGACCCGGGCTCCAGCGGGGCCCTGTCCTATCTTGAGGCGGCTCGTGAGATCGCCTTGCGCGGCGTGGGAGTTCAGTACGACCCGCAGCATGCCCATCTGGGCAGCCAGAACAGCCAGCGGAATATCTCGGAGGGGATCCAGTGACTGAGCGTCGTAGGGGATTGGGGCGTGGGCTGGGTGCCCTGATTCCTGCCGCTCCCCAGGAGAAGCAGGTGACCCCCAGCGGGGTCGTCGGCTCTCCGGGGGCGATTCCGGCGGTGGCCGGGGACCGTGGTGTGGCCGCCGCCAAGGTGACCACCCTGCCCCCGGCGGCGCCCGAAGTGCTGGTGCCCGCTCCGGCATCGGAACCGGGCCGGATCGACCGGGAACCCTCCGAGGCGCACTTCGCCGAGTTGCCTCTCGACGCGATCACCCCCAACCCGCGCCAGCCCCGTGAGGTCTTCGACGAGGACGCCCTGGCGGAGCTGGTCACCTCCATCAAGGAGGTGGGACTGCTCCAGCCGGTGGTGGTCCGTCAGCTCTCCCCGGAGCGCTATGAGCTGATCATGGGGGAGCGCCGCTGGCGCGCCTGCCGTGACGCCGGACTCGACTACATCCCGGCGATCGTCCGTCATACCGACGACGAGAAGTTGCTGCTGGACGCCCTGCTGGAGAACCTGCACCGGGCCCAGCTCAACCCGCTGGAAGAGGCGGCGGCCTATGACCAGCTGCTGAGGGACTTCAACTGCACCCATGACCAGCTGGCCGACCGGATCGGACGCTCCCGCCCGCAGGTCTCCAATACCCTCCGGCTGCTGCGGCTTTCGCCCTCCGTCCAGCGACGGGTCGCGGCCGGGGTGCTCTCGGCCGGTCATGCCCGCGCACTCCTCTCGGTGGACGACTCCGAGGCACAGGACCGGCTGGCCCATCGCATTGTGGCCGAGGGGCTTTCCGTGCGGGCGGTCGAGGAGATCGTCACGCTCCTCAACGCACACCCCACGAGTGCGGCCAAGCCCAAGGGTCCCCGGGCCGGTACCCGGCTCTCCCCCGCTCTCTCCGATCTGGCCGCACGGCTCTCCGATCGCTTTGAGACCCGGGTGAAGGTCGACCTCGGGCAGAAGAAGGGGAAGATCGTCGTGGAGTTCGCCTCGATGGACGATCTGGAGCGGATCCTCGGCACCCTCGCACCGGGCGAGGGCCGGGTCCTGGATCAGGGACCGCGCGGCGACACGGCCGTGGACGACGAGGACTGACCGACCACCGCAGGACCAGAGAGGCGGGCTGTGGTCTCCACAGCCCGCCGCTGTGCCGGAAGCGAGGAACTGCTCCCATGGGGCGCCGGCTTGTACCGCTCACCCTGGACAACCTCTCCGAGTTGCCCCGGCGCTGCCGGTCCTGTGTCTTCTGGGAGCTGGACCCCGTCAGCGGAGGTGCCGCGGTGAAGGCGGGGCGCTCGGAGCAGGAGAAGGAAGCCTGGATCTCCGCCGTCCTGCTGGAGTGGGGCTCCTGCGGCCGGGTGGTTCGCGTGGACGATGTCCCGGTGGGCTTTGTTCTCTACGCCCCTCCGGCCTATGTCCCCCGCTCCATGGCCTTTCCCACCAGCCCGGTATCGGCCGATGCCGTCCAGCTGATGACCGCCTGGATCAACCCCGCCTACCAGGGACAGGGGCTGGGCCGGGTGATGGTGCAGACCGTCGCCAAGGATCTGCTGCGGCGGGGGTTCCGGGCGATCGAGGCCTTTGGCGACGCACGGTGGAAGGAGCCCGCCTGTATGCTCCCCGCCGATCATCTGCTGGCGGTGGGCTTCAAGACCGTACGCCCCCATCAGACTTCCCCCCGGCTGCGACTGGAGCTGAGGACGACCCTCTCCTGGAAAGAGGATGTCGAGATGGCGCTCGACCGCCTGCTGGGGGCGGTCCAGAAGGAACCGGCGCTGCGACCTCTCTGAGGACGGACAGCGAAGAGGGCTCATCCCGGGTGGGATGAGCCCTCATGATGTTTCACGTGAAACATCGCGTCGCGGTGCGGTGCCCGGCGACCGGTGCCGCCGCGATACGCGGCGGCGGTGAGCCGCTACTTGGTGATGAACTCGTCCAGGTCGCGGAGGAGCGCGGCCTTGGGCTTGGCGCCGACGATCGTCTTGACGACCTCGCCGTTCTGGTAGACGTTCAGCGTCGGAATCGACATCACGCCGTAGCGCGCGGCGATGCCGGGGTTCTGGTCGATGTTGAGCTTGACGATCTCGATCTTGTCGCCGTGCTCGGCCGCGATGGCCTCCAGGGAGGGCGCGATCTGACGGCACGGCCCGCACCATTCGGCCCAGAAGTCCACCAGGACAGGCTTGTCGTTCTTGAGGACATCAGCGTCGAAGCTGGATTCGGTAACGGTCTTCAGCACGCCGGCCACGGCGGCCTCCTTGAGTGGGGTGGGTGGGGGGAACGATCAGACCGCAGGGGTCGTCTCGGCGGCCTTCTCGCTGTCGGCGAGAGCGGCGAGGAACCGCTCGGAGTCCAGCGCGGCGGAGCAGCCCGTACCGGCGGCCGTGATGGCCTGGCGGTAGGTGTGGTCGACCACGTCGCCCGCGGCGAAGACGCCGGTGATGTTGGTACGGGTGGACGGCGCCTGGACCTTGAGGTAACCCTCGTCGTCCAGGTCGAGCTGGCCCTTGAACAGCTCCGTGCGGGGGTCGTGGCCCACGGCGATGAAGAGACCGGTGACGGCCAGCTCCGAGGTCTCCCCCGTCTTGGTGTTGCGCAGCGTCAGACCGGTGAGCTTCTGGTCTCCGTGGATCTCGGCGACCTCGCTGTCCCAGGCGAAGGAGATCTTCGGGTCGGCGAAGGCGCGCTCCTGCATGGCCTTGGAGGCACGCAGCGAGTCCCGGCGGTGCACGATGGTGACGGACTTGGCGAACCGGGAGAGGAAGGTCGCCTCCTCCATCGCGGTGTCACCGCCACCGATCACAGCGATGTCCTGGTCCTTGAAGAAGAAGCCGTCACAGGTCGCGCACCAGGAGACGCCGCGGCCCGAGAGCGCGTCCTCATTGGGCAGACCCAGCTTGCGGTGCTGCGAGCCGGTGGTGACGATGACGGCCTTGGCCCGGTGCACCGTACCGGCGGTGTCCGTGACGGTCTTGATCTCGCCGGTCAGATCGACGGAGACCACATCGTCGGGGATCAGCTCGGCACCGAAGCGCTCGGCCTGGGCGCGCATGTTGTCCATCAGATCCGGACCCATGATGCCGTCACGGAAGCCCGGGAAGTTCTCCACATCGGTGGTGTTCATCAGGGCGCCACCGGCGGTGACGGCTCCCTCGAACACCAGCGGCTTGAGGGAAGCGCGCGCCGTGTAGAGCGCCGCCGTGTAGCCGGCCGGACCGGAGCCGATGATGATCACGTTACGGACGTCGCTCACGGATGGATTCCTCGTCTCTGAAGACTGCGCTGCTGTCTACGGGGCCGGTCAATGACTCTCACCCCACCCAACGGATCCTAAGGGGCTGACATTCCCGAGACGGCGGCGCAGCGCAGGAGAGCCGAGTTCAGCCGCGGGGGTAGGAGTGCCTGAAGAGGACCTTCCCGCTGGAGGTTCCTTCTGAGTCGGTGCACTCCGCACCGATCACCAGGGCCAGGAGCTGGTCGGGATCCGTGGGGTCGGTGTAGACGAACAGGAACGCGTCGGTGCCGCGATAGGTACCGGCTTCGACCCCCAGCGGGGGATCGGTGCGACCGGTGGCCCTCTCGACACAGGGGGGTGCCGTGGTCGCGCCCTTCAGTGGGCTGGGGCCCAGCTCATGCGTATGGAAGCCGGAGCCGTCACGGGTCCGTGGTGGCACCGGAGAGGACGGGGAGGCGAGGGCACGGACATGGTCCTCCAGCCGGGAGCCGGAGAACTCCGTGGTGGCTCCCAGCGGGGTGGTGACGGTCTGGTCCGTGGTGTTGGGGCGCTGTGGGCTCTCGGTACCGGTGAAGGACTGGATCAGCAGCACGCTCACACCGATGGCGGCCACGGCGAGTACGGCGCTGAGCGCCCGGCGTCCCCGTCGGGCGCGGGGGCGGCGGCCGGGTCCGGCCGCGCCCCGGGTATGGCCGGCGGGCCGGTCGCTCGCCGGTCGCTCGGCGGAGTGGCTCTCCGGGGACGGCACGGACTGTGCGGGGACCAGGGGTCCCGGTGCGGTCTCCCGGGCGGGAGAGGGTTCCGCGACGGGGACGGCGGGCGATGTTTCACGTGAAACATCGCCCGGCGCGGTGGCGGGTGCGGTGCCGTGTGCGGTGGCGGGCGCGGTATCCGGGGCGGTGGAGGCCAGCAGGGCCTCGGCGGCCAGTGCCGCGTCGATGCGCTCGGCGACATCGGCGGGCATCCGGGAGGCTCCCGGCAGGGTGCCGAGCAGCCCCCGGATCTCCTCCAGCGACGCGCGGACATCGGCGCACAGCTCACAGGCATCGAGATGCTGACGGAGTTCAGTGCTCCGCGCGGGCGGCAGCAGCCCTTCCGTGAGGTCGGAGATCTCGGAGACGTCGGGGTGCTGAGTCGAGTCGGCCGTCGATGTCATGTGCGCCCACCTCCGCCCTTCACCTCGGCAGGGTCATGTGGCCCCGCGTCCCTGTGTCTCGTCGCCGGTGGGACGGAATCCCCCGGCGTCCGGTTCCTTCCCCCGGCCGGTTCTCTGCTACCCCCGCCGTCACCGCGCAGATGGGTGAGGAGCGGCAGCAGCCGCGCCCGTCCCCGGGCGCAGCGGCTCTTGACGGTGCCGGTCGGTACATCGAGGATTCGCGCGGCCTCGGCCACTGGATATCCCTGCATGTCCACCAGTACCAGGACCGCCCGTTGTTCCGCGGGAAGCTGTGCCAGAGCGGTGAGAAGTTCATGGTGCAGAGCCTGGCGCTCGGCGGGTGCCTCGGCGGACTCATGGGGCTCCAACAACTGCTCCAGCCGCTCGGTGTCCTCGACCGGAGAGGTTCTCCGGGAGGCGGTCTTCCGCGCGCGGTCGAGGCAGGCGTTCACGGTGATGCGGTGCAGCCAGGTGGTCACGGCGGAGTGGCCGCGGAAGGTGTGGGCCGCCCGGAAGGCGGAGACCAGGGCGTCCTGGACGGCGTCGGCCGCTTCCTCACGATCGCCGAGGGTCCGCAGGGCGACCGCCCAGAGGCGGTCGCGATGCCTGCGGACCAGCTCACCGAATGCCTCCGGGTGACCCTCCACATGGCGGGCCAGGAGCTCCTGGTCGCTGGCGCCCTGGAGTGGCGCGTCCTCCACCGGTGTGCCCCCTCCCCTGCGGCCCTCAGCTGGTGATCTTGATCTCCGTGACCTTGCCCCGGAACCCACCCGGATCGGAAGGAAGATTCGTCAGCCAGACCAGAACGTATCGTGATCGGACCGGTTTCCGAGGGGTCAGCGCCACATTGGTGCCCGAGGCCTCGGCGGCCTTGGAGAACTGCGCGAAGTCGGTCGGCTGCACGGCCGTGCCCTCGGGAGCGGTGAGCAGTTCGACCGAGGTGGTCCCGATGAAGGAGACATTCGCCGAGCCGATCTGCTGGACCGAGCCCAGGTCGAGCATGACCCCGAGGCCGCGCTTCAGCCGTCCGAAGTCCGAGGTGGCATAGACATCGGTGTACCAGTAGGTGCCGGCGTCACCGTCGTGGGCCTTCCCTATCTCCAGGGGCTTCTCCGACGGGTCCTGGCCGAAGGGGTCGAAGTCCCGGGCGTGCTGGATGGCGACCGGCTTTCCGGTGCGGGCACCGGCCTGCGACTTCTTGGTGTTCTTCTCGTCGCCGGTGATGGACTTCTCCTGCTCGGTCCCCTGCTTCTTGTCCCGGTCGATCACCTGGTCGGCGATCTGCCAGCTGCCCAGTCCCAGGGCGGCGATCAGCAGGGCGGAGGCCGTCCACTTCAGGGCCCGGCCCAGGCGGCTCTCCAGGGGCGGCGGGGGAAGCGGTACCGGCTGGGCGGAGCCCTGTCCCGGACGCACCCCGGGAGGGCCGTAGCCCCCCGAGGCATAGCCCGTGCGCCGGTACTCGTCGGGGGAGGCGAAGGTGGTCTCGGGGCGGCGGATGCGGGGCATGGCCGCCACCGCCCTCACCAGCTCCTCCGGAGTGGTGCAGGGCGGTTCCTGGCGGGAGGCGGTGGCACCGTCGTTGACGAGGGCCCGCATGGCCAGCTCGGAGAGACCGCGGTGGATCCCCGCCTTCACCTGGTCCGGCGGGAGGAGACCGACCCCCTTGGGCAGCCCGGCGAGCCCATGGGCCTGGGACTCATAGGGCCAGCGCTGGGTCAGGGCGGCGTACAGCAGCGCCCCGATCGCCTCGGTGTCGGTGCGCTGGGGCCGCTCGGCCGTGATGCCGCGCAGGGCGGCGTTCACCGCGAGTCCGCGGATGCGGTACTGCCCGGTGGAGGTGCGCAGCACCGCCCCGGGGGTGAGCCGGAGATGGGCCAGCCCCTCGCGGTGGGCCGCCGCCATGGCCTGGGAGACCTGGTCGACCAGCTGGTAGGCGTCGTGCGGCTCCATCGGGCCGAGGGCGAGGAGGGTCGTCAGCTCCTCGGCGTCGGGAAGCCACTCATGGACGACATAGACCAGGTCGTTCTCCTCGACGGCGTCGAGGACCATGACAAAGCGGGGGTCGCCGAGGAGTGCGGCGGAGCGGGCCGCGGCGAGGACGGAACGGGCGCGCGGGTGGTCGGCGGGGAGGATATGCACCCCCACGGCCCGGCGCAGCTTCTCGTCCACCGCCCGCCAGCTGCTGAAGCCGTCCAGCCGGGTGATGCACTCCTCAAGCCGGTACCGTCTGGCCAGCTTGTGGCCACTGTGCAGCTCGGGCGTGACGATGGCGGGCTCGGTGCCGGTTGGGGCACCGTCCGTGTCCGGTGTCGTCCGCTCCGCTGTCTCCTGGGATCGGTCCGCCCCGTCGGCCGTGGCCTTGTCCGCCTGCGCGGTCAGCGGTTCCTTCCCGCTGTTGTCGGCCACGTCGACGGCGGCCGTGCTACGTTCCGCCACCGTCGTTCCTGCCTCCCCATCCGTTGCGCATATCCAACAGCCAAGCCAATTGTGCCCACAGTCCGCTGCTATGCACGACACACGGCCGAGGGCGATGGTTGTGCGAGCGGGCGGTCCCGCTAGCGGCCGAGGCGCCCCCGCACCATGCCGACCATGGAGTTCAGCTCGGCGATGCGCATCTTCTTCGCGGCGAGGAAGAAGACGGCCAGCAGGACGAGCCCACCGGAGGCGAGCGCCGCGAGCGAACCGAGGGCGCCGCTGCCCAGGGTCTGGAGGACGAGGTAGGCGACCGCTCCGGCGGCCGCGGCGGCCGGGACGGAGGCGATGCAGAGCCGGGCGTAGGTACGCATGACATGGGCACCGTCCAGGTCACCGCCGAGGAGCCGCTTCAGCCGACGCCAGGCGATGCCCACGCCGACCATGTAGGCGAGGCCGTAGGAGGCGGCCATGCCGACGACCGCCCAGCGGGCCGGGAGCAGCATGAAGCAGACGGTGGAGGCGGCGGCGTTGACCAGGGCGACGACGACCGTGTTGTAGAACGGCGTCCGGGTGTCCTCGTAGGCGTAGAAGCCGCGGAGGACGACGTACTGCACGGAGTACGGAATCAGTCCGAGACCGAAGGCCATCAGAGTGAATCCGATGCCCCGGGCGCCGTCTCCGGAGCCCGCGTACAGCAGGGTCGCCATCGGCAGTCCGAGGGCGAGGAAGGCGAAGGAGCAGGGCACGATCGCGACGGCCGAGGTGCGGAGCCCGTACGAGATGTCGTCCCGGACGGCCGCGTGGTCGCCGTCGTGGGCGGAGCGGGAGATCCTGGGCAGGACGGCGGTCATCACGGAGACGGTGATGATGGCCTGGGGCATCTGCCAGAGGAGCAGCGCGTAGTTGTACGCGGTGATACCGGCGCCCTCGACGTTGTCCTTGGCGGCCTCGGAGCCCGCCCAGGTCGCCAGCTGGGTCACCACGATCATGCCCAGCTGGTTGGCGAGGACGAAGAGGAAGGTCCACTTGGCGAGGCCCAGCTCCTTGCTGAGGCCCTGGCCCTTGAAGTCGAAGCGGAACCGCAGCTTGAAACCGGCGTCCCGCAGATACGGGATCATCGCCAGCGACTGGACGGCGAGCCCGAGGAGGGTGCCGATGCCGAGCAGCCGGACCCCCTCGGGGGTGATGGTCGACTCGGTGACCCCGGTGCTGGTGAAGCCGCCGAACGCCCAGATGAAGGCGGTGAAGGTCACGATGGTGATGATGTTGTTGAGGACCGGGGTCCACATCATCGCGCCGAAGCGGCCCCGGGCGTTGAGGATCTGCCCGAGCACCACATGCAGACCCATGAAGAACATGGTCGGGATGCAGTACTGGGCGAAGGTGACCGCGACCTCCATGCGCTCCGGATCGGAGGCGATGGGGTCCGACATCATCTGGATGAGCAGCGGGGCGGCGAGCACACAGACGGTGGTGACGGCCGCGAGAAGGACGACGACCAGCGTCAGCAGCCGGTTGGCGTAGGCCTCGCCGCCGTCGTCGTCGTTCTTCATCGCCCGGACGAGCTGGGGGATGAAGACCGCGTTGAGGGCGCCGCCGCCGACGAGGACGTAGATCATCGTCGGCAGCACATTGGCGATCTGGTACGAGTCGTTGAGGCCGCTGACACCGATCGCGGCGGCCATCACCAGCGTCCGGAGGAAGCCGGTGAGCCGGGAGACGATGGTTCCGGCGGCCATCACCGCGCTGGACTTCAGCAGACCGGAGGTCCGGCCGCCGCCGGAGCTCTTCGGCGCCGGGGCCGGAGCGGGTTCGGCGGGCGGCTCGGGGGCGGCGGCGGGCGCGGGCACGGTCTGCGCCGTGACCTGCTGGTCCCGGAAGAGATGGGCGAACGCGTCGGGCTCGGCCCTGCGGTCACCGGTGACCAGCTCGTCGACGCCCGTGTACTGGGTGGTCCGGGCGTCGTCGCCATAGGGCAGGTGCCGGGAGGGGCCGGCGGGCTCGGGCGGCGGGGTCTGGGCCCAGACCCGCGGGTCCGGCGCGTACGGGGAGGCCGGGGGCTGCTGGTAGAGCGGCTGCGGCTCCGGGTAGGTGCCGGGCGGCGGCGGGGGGTGCGCGGACCGGTCGTACAGGGCCTCGGTCACCGGGTCCTGGGCGGACAGATCCTGGCGCCGGTAGGGATCCTGGGCGTAGGCGTCCTGGATATAGGGGTCCTGGGCGTAGGGATCCTGGAGCTGCGGATCCTGGCCCGGACCGCCCTGACCGGGGGCACCCTGGCCCGGAGCGTCCTGGATGTTCTGCGTGTTCTGGGCGTTCTGGGTGTACGGGGGATAGCCGTACCCCTCCGGCGCGTAGCCACCCTGCGGGTACATCTGCTGGTCCTGGGGACCCTGGGCAGGGGGGTACGCCCCCGGGGCGTAGGGATCCTGCGAGGAGGGGTCCGGGGCGGGCTGCGGCGGGACCTGGCCTGCCGGGTCCACACCCGGGCCCTGGCCTCGGTCACCGTCGTACGGCGCGTTCATCAGTACCCCACCTCATCGTCCCGGGCCGGGCCGGCCACGACATCGCTCAACGGTCCACTTTCTCACCCGTGCCCGACGGCTTGCCGGTTTCGGGACCGGTGTCCGGCGTCGGGTCACTCGGCTGCCCGGGATCGGCGGCGCCCATGCCGCCCTCGGAGCGGGGCCCCTCCTTGGGGGAGTCCTCCGGGGATTGCTCCGGGGCGTCCTCGCCGGATCCGGAGCCACCGTCGGCCCCGGGCGTCCCGGGCCCCTCCGGAGCGCCGTTCCCGGAGTCCTCCGGCTGCCCGCCGTCCGGACCGTCCCCGCCGTCCGGACCGTCCCCGGCGGCGGCCGCCCGGTCCTGGGCCGCCGCGCGCTTGCGCTGGGTGTACATCCGCACACCGGCGAGGACCAGGAGCAGCACCCCGCCCGCGATGACGAGCATCACGGTCGGAGTGATCTCCGAGACCATCACCGTGAACTCCATCTCCGGACCGTACGGCTTGCCGTCCTCGGTGTAGAGACGGGCCTTCATCCGTACCTGGCCGTTGGCGTTCGCGTTGGCGTCGAACTTCACGGACTGGCTGTGGCCGGCCTGGATCTCGATCGGCCGGCTGGCGACCCCGCCCCGGTCGCCGTCGAGGCTGAGCCGGCCCGCGTTGTTCGAGCTGAGCCGCAGGACCAGCCGGTCGACATCCTGCATCAGCCGGTTCTGCACGGTGATGGGGATCGTCGCGCTCCGCCCCGAGAGGGTGATCTGGGACTTCTTGATGAGCCGCACCTGCTCGGTGAGGACCCGCAGATTGTCCCGGACCGCCGAGCGGTACTCCGCCGCCTCGACCGGCTGCCCCCGCCAGGTGGTGGACAGCTCCCGGTCGATGGCCCGGCCGAAGGGCGTCTCCACCCGGTCCTTCTGCGTGAGGATCACGGAGAACTTGTTGAGGGCGTCCTGGGTGTCCCGGATGTCCTGGAACGCCTCCACCGGCAGCTCCTGCTTGCGCAGGGCGGCGGGGTAGCGGGAGGCCGGGGGCACCTTGCTGTTGGCGCTGGGGTCGGGCTTGATCCCGGCCGCCGGGACCAGGTCCATCGGCTGGGTCCACCGCTGGGCACCCAGCGCGACCAGCACCTCCGCCATGGAGCGGGCCTGGGAGGCCGTCGGTGTCCGCTGCGGCGCGACCACCAGGCTCCGCTGCTGGTCGGTGTTCTGGAGCGTCACCGCCAGCGTCTGCGCGAGGAACTCCTGGACGGCCGGGGTCGAGGCGCCGGAGCTGAGCATGTCGCCCTGGAACGCCTTGGAGAGCCGGGAGTCGGCGACCACGGCGGTGGTGCCGCCGCCGATCGGCCGGGCGGCACTGGCCGTGTAGGTGAGGTTGTCCTGGAGGCTGTCGCTCCGGGTGATGATCTTGTCGGCCCCCGCCGAGGTGGCGACATCCACGATCGAGGAGTCGATCGCCCCCTCCACCGGCCAGGCGAAGTCCGTGGACGGCTCGACATGGAGCACCGTCTCCACCGTGTCGGCGGCGACCTCCGTGGCCTGCTGGAGCTGGTTCAGGGAGCCGGAGACCTCCTTGCCCCGGTGGGCCAGCGAGGCCAGATCGGGGTCGGCGAACGGCAGGGCGACCACCGTGCCGTCCTCGTCGTCCGCGACCGCCTGCTGGAGTTCCTTGAGCCAGCTCTTGGCGACCTCCTGGCTCTCCCCGGCGACCGTGCCCTCACCGTTCTCGCGCTGCACCCGGTAGCCCTCGGCCATGGCGGCGACACTGGTCAGCAGATCGGGGTCGATCACCCAGGTGACCGGCAGATCCCGGCCGAGGGAGACCATCTGGCCCAGCCTGCCGTCCGGGGCGATCTCCCGGGCCAGCGACTCGTCCTTGAAGACGGGGACCTGCTGGTTCCCGGAGGTGGTCTGGGAGGTCAGATGGGACGAGGAGATCAGCGGCCAGAGGTAGGTGATCCGGGTCTTCTTCTCCAGTGCGTCCGGCTGCCAGGGCAGGAAGGTCCGCTCGATGCCCAGCACCTCGCTGAAGGAGTGCTGGCCCGTCCGGCCGGAGACGGTCACCCCGAGCTGGTAGACCCCGTCGGCGCCGAGGTTCAGCTCGTCGACCGGGACCCGCAGGGAGAAGTCCCGGCTTATCCCGGAGGCCAGCTTGGGCAGCTTGTAGGTGAAGGAGTCGTCGACCGGGGTGCCGTCGAAGCTCGGATGGAAGTCGGTCCGCTCGGTCGCCCGGTCGATCCCGGTCCGGCCGAACAGCGGGGGCCCCACCCGCAGGGTGACCTCGGCGTCCTGGATGGGCCGCTTGCCCTGGTTGACCACCGTTCCGCTGATCTTCAGGGTCTGGCCGGCCACCGGAGCCGCCGGTGAGAATGTGGTGAGGGACACATCGACCGTATCCGCGTCCGACCGGGCCTCGGAGGCGTCCCGGGGAGCCGCCTGGGCCGTGGCGGGCAGCGTCCCGCCCAGCAGCCCCGTCAGCAGCACCGCACCGACCAGCGCCGAGGCTCTGTGGCGCAGCCACCGGCGGGCCGGGGAAGGGGAAGAGCCCCCCTGGAAGACTGCCGCCTCGGCCACGCGCACGTCCGTCCCTGTCGTCTGTTGCGGTTGGTCGCAGTCGCCAGGGTCGCCCTGACGGACCCTGGTTGCGTCCACGCATGGTAACGAGGTGGGCCCGGCCGAAGTGCCGCGGACCGCTTCACAAGATCGCAACGGATCTCCGGCGCCCCGGGATCCCCGGGTCCGGGCGCGGGCGGCGGTGGACGCGCGCGGGGGGACGTACCCTGTTCTGTTGTGCCGAACGCCAATGAAGAGACCTCCACCGCCCTGAGCCAGGTGCAACACCGCGCGGTCGCGGAGCTACTCCGCGTAGCGCCGGTCGCCGACGATCTCGCCCGCCGCTTCCAGGAGGCGGGATTCCGGCTCGCCCTGGTCGGCGGCTCGGTCCGGGACGCCCTCCTCGGCCGGCTCGGCAATGATCTGGACTTCACCACGGACGCCCGTCCCGAGGACGTCCTGAAGATCGTGCGCCCCTGGGCGGACTCGGTCTGGGATGTGGGCATCGCCTTCGGCACCATCGGCTGCCAGAAGGCCGGCTACCAGATCGAGGTCACGACCTACCGCTCGGAGGCGTACGACAGGACCTCGCGCAAGCCCGAGGTGTCCTACGGCGACTCGATCGAGGACGATCTGGTGCGCCGGGACTTCACGGTGAACGCGATGGCCGTCGCCCTGCCCGAGAAGGAGTTCATCGACCCGCACAACGGTCTGGAGGATCTCGCGGCCCGGGTGCTGCGGACGCCCGGTACCCCCGAGGAGTCCTTCTCCGACGACCCCCTGCGGATGATGCGCGCCGCCCGCTTCGCGGCCCAGCTGGACTTCACCGTGGCCCCCGAGGTCATCGCGGCCATGAAGGACATGGCGGAGCGGATCGAGATCGTCTCCGCCGAGCGGGTACGGGATGAGCTGAACAAGCTGCTTCTCTCCGCCCACCCCCGGGAGGGGCTCTCTCTGCTGGTCGGCACCGGGCTCGCCGACCATGTGCTCCCCGAGCTGCCCGCGCTGCGGCTGGAGAGCGATGAGCACCACCGGCACAAGGATGTCTACGAGCACTCCCTGACCGTCCTGGAACAGGCCATCGATCTGGAGGAGGACGGCCCGGACCTGGTGCTCCGGCTGGCCGCGCTCCTCCATGACATCGGCAAGCCGAGGACCCGCCGCTTCGAGAGCGACGGCCGGGTCTCCTTCCACCACCACGAGATGGTCGGCGCGAAGATGACCAAGAAGCGGATGGTCGCGCTCAAGTACTCCAACGAGCTGGTCAGGGATGTCTCCCGGCTGGTGGAGCTGCATCTGCGCTTCCACGGCTATGGCACCGGGGAGTGGACCGACTCGGCCGTCCGCCGCTATGTCCGTGACGCCGGACCGCTGCTGACCCGGCTCCACAAGCTGACCCGGTCCGACTGCACCACCCGGAACAAGCGCAAGGCATCGGCGCTCTCGCGGGCGTACGACGGGCTGGAGGTGCGGATCGCGCAGCTCCAGGAGCAGGAGGAGCTGGACGCCATCCGGCCCGACCTCGATGGCAACCAGATCCAGGAGATCCTGGGCGTGGGCCCGGGACCGGTGATCGGCAAGGCGTATGCCCATCTGCTGGAGCTGCGCCTGGAGCACGGTCCGCTGGAGTACGAGGCGGCCGTCGCCGCGCTCACCTCCTGGTGGGCCGAGCAGAACACACCGTAGAAAGCGGTCCGCGCCGGATGCGGCGCGGACGGCCCGAGGCGATGTTTCACGTGAAACAGGACCGTGGCCGGGGCGATGTTTCACGTGAAACATCGCCCCCGAGCCTTGCCCGGACCCGTCAGCGGACCCCCTCGGCCCGTCGGCGATGGGCGAGGGCCAGCGCGATTCCCGCGTAGATCGACGCGACGATCACCACCAGCGGGACGGATCGTCCATCGGCGGGCAGGAGCAGTGCCGCGACTCCCGCGGCGCCCACGAAGGCGACATTGAACAGCACGTCGTAGAGGGAGAAGACCCTGCCCCGGTAGGCGTCGTCCACCGAGGTCTGGACGACGGTATCGGTGGTGATCTTCGATCCCTGGGTGATGAACCCCAGGACGAAGGCGGCCACCAGGGTCGGTCCGGGAGCGAAGGGCAGCCCCAGCGCGGGAAGCAGGACCGCCGCCGTGCCGGCGCAGGTCATCATCCAGCCGAGACGTCCCAGCCGCCCGATGGCCCAGGGGGTGAGGACGGCGGCGGCGAAGAAGCCCGCTCCGGAGACGGCGACGGCGACCCCCAGCAGAGCCAGGCCGTCCTTCTCGTCGTCGTACCAGGCATAGCGGCAGAGCATCAGCACCATGACGGTCAGGGCGCCATAGGCGAAGCGCATCAGCGTCATGGCGGCCAGCACCCCGGCCGCCGGAGGGCGCCGGGCCAGATGCCGCAGCCCCTCGGCGAGCCCCTGGGCGGTGGAGGCGAGGGCTTCGCCGATCCGGGCCCGCGGACCGTCGAGATCGGGGCCGAGGAGCCGCCGGTCCATCCGCAGCGAGGCCAGGGCCGAGCAGAGATAGAACACGGCACCGAGCAGCACCACGGCGGCGTCGGAGGCATTGGGGGTGTCGGACGTATCCGCGGCCAGCCGCACCACAAAGGCGAGCCCGCCGCCCGCGGTCGCGGCCAGGGTGCCCGCCGTGGGCGAGAGCGAGTTGGCGATCACCAGCCGCTCCTCGTCGACCACCCGGGGGAGCGCGGCGGAGAGCCCGGCCAGGACGAAGCGGTTGACCGCGGTCACGGCGAGGGCGGAGGCGTAGAAGAGCCAGTCGGGAACGGAGGCGACGATCAGGACGGCGGTCCCGCCCGCGAGGACGGCCCGCAGCAGCCCCCCGTACAGAAAGACCTGGCGCCGCTCCCAGCGGTCCAGCAGTACCCCGGCGAACGGGCCGACCAGGGAGTAGGGCAGCAGCAGGACGGCCATGGCGGAGGCGATGGCCGCCGGTGAGGTCTGCTTCTCCGGGGAGAACACCACATAGGTGGCGAGTGCGACCTGGAAGACGCCATCGGCCAGCTGGGAGAGCAGCCGGACCGTCAGCAGCCGCCGGAAACCGCTCAGTGCGAGCAGCGTACGAAGATCACGGGCGACGGACATGCGGTCAAGCGTCACATACGCGCGGGGTCCCCGGGTGGATGACCCGGGGACCCCGCGCGGGATGGACCGGTCAGCCGTCGACCTCGCCCTTGATGAACTTCTCGACGTTCTCCCGGGCCTCGTCGTCGAAGTACTGCACCGGCGGGGACTTCATGAAGTACGAGGAGGCGGAGAGGATCGGGCCACCGACACCGCGGTCCTTGGCGATCTTCGCGGCGCGCACGGCGTCGATGATGACACCGGCGGAGTTCGGGGAGTCCCAGACCTCCAGCTTGTACTCCAGGTTCAGCGGGACATCGCCGAAGGCGCGACCCTCCAGGCGGACATAGGCCCACTTGCGGTCGTCCAGCCAGGCCACATAGTCGGACGGGCCGATGTGGACGTTCTTCTCGCCCAGCTCGCGGTCGGGGATCTGCGAGGTGACGGCCTGGGTCTTGGAGATCTTCTTGGACTCCAGCCGCTCCCGCTCCAGCATGTTCTTGAAGTCCATGTTGCCGCCGACGTTCAGCTGCATCGTGCGGTCCAGGATGACACCCCGGTCCTCGAACAGCTTCGCCATCACACGGTGCGTGATGGTGGCGCCGACCTGGGACTTGATGTCGTCGCCGACGATCGGGACCCCGGCCTCGGTGAACTTGTCGGCCCACTCCTTGGTGCCGGCGATGAAGACCGGGAGGGCGTTGACGAAGGCGACCTTGGCGTCGATGGCGCACTGCGCGTAGAACTTCGCGGCGGCCTCGGAGCCCACGGGCAGGTAGCAGACGAGAACGTCGACCTGGCGGTCCTTGAGGATCTGGACCACGTCGACCGGGGCCTCGGGGGACTCCTCGATGGTCTCGCGGTAGTACTTGCCGAGACCGTCGAGGGTGTGGCCGCGCTGCACGGTGACACCGGAGTTCGGCACATCGCAGATCTTGATGGTGTTGTTCTCGCTGGCGCCGATGGCGTCCGCCAGGTCGAGGCCGACCTTCTTGGCGTCCACGTCGAAGGCAGCGACGAACTCGACGTCCCGGACGTGGTAGTCGCCGAACTGGACGTGCATCAGACCCGGCACCTTGCTGCCCGGGTCGGCGTCCTTGTAGTACTCGACGCCCTGGACCAGCGAGGCGGCGCAGTTGCCCACGCCGACGATGGCTACGCGAACCGAACCCATTCCGGTTGCTCCCTGTGTGATCTCGGATGAAACCCTGCGGACCGCGGGGTCTCAGTTGACGGTGCCGTCGGACGGATCCGGCGGGGTGACGGGCCGGGAGGGGTTTCCTCCGCTGCTCTCGTCACCCGCGTTCCGGGGCAGGCCGTCCGGCGACCCAGTTCTGTTGTCCTGCTGAGCCGAGCCGTCGGTGGTGGACCGCCGTTGGTCCTTCCCCGCCCGCTCGCTCTCGATGAGCTCGTTCAGCCAGCGCACTTCGCGCTCCACCGACTCCATGCCGTGCCGCTGCAGCTCCAGCGTGTAGCCGTCCACCCGCTCACGGGTGCGGGCCAGGGAGGCCCGCATCTTCTCCAGGCGCTCTTCCAGCCGGCTGCGACGGCCTTCCAGCACCCGCATGCGCACCTCGCGCTCCGTCTGCCCGAAGAAGGCGAAACGGGCGGCGAAGTGCTCGTCCTCCCAGCTGTCCGGGCCGGTGTGGGCCAGCAGCTCCTCGAAGCGCTCCTTGCCCTCCGGCGTCAACCGGTAGACGATCTTGGCGCGGCGTCCTGAGAGTGAAGCGGGAAGGGCGTCCTCGGAGGTGTCCCCCGTCTCCTCGACCAGCCAGCCATGGGCGACCAGTGTCTTGAGGCAGGGGTAGAGCGTCCCGTAACTGAAGGCACGGAAGATCCCCAGCGAGGTATTGAGCCGTTTCCGCAGCTCATACCCGTGCATCGGAGCCTCACGGAGCAGCCCGAGGACGGCGAACTCAAGGATGCCCGAGCGTCTGCTCACCATGGCCCTCCTCCACCGTCCCGGCCGCTTATGCCGTGCTGATGTATCGACTCGATACATCAGCACGATAGGGCGGAGGGACCCCCGCGACAAGGGGGGTGATCGTGAACGGCGTCACATCGTCAATTGATACGGAGCAACTTGCCTGTTTTGGGGTGAACTTCGGAGTCCGGAGTGATTTGGGCGTGCGTAGTCTGTGCGGATGCAGACCACCGGGAACCACGTGACGCGTTTGAGCGTCATCGCCGTGGATGCACAGCGGACGATTCCTTGGCCGGACTCGCCCGTATCCATTTCGGGGGGACCGGACCACCACTGCCGCTTCCAGGCGTCTCGCCTGCCCGAGGAGTAGTTGTTCGATGAGCGAGCACCGTCGCAAACCGCCGCAGCCCCAAGGTGGCGGGCGTGCGGCTGCAAGGCGTGCCCAGCAGACTTCCGGCCGCGGAGCGGCCCCGTACGAAGGAGTCGATGCCGACTCCTTCGCGGCACACGGCCAGGAGCGCCCCTACGGGGGCCGCGCCGAGGCCCGGCGTGCCGCGCGCCGGGGCGGCCGCAGACGGCCGGAGGACGGGGCCGGATCCGGCCACGGCGGCCGTGGCGGCGGACGCCGCGGCGGCGCGGACGGCCATGACGGCGGCCCTCCCGGGCGCCGCAGGCTGATCGACTATCCCCGCTGGGGCAAGTACGGCTGGCGCCGCTGGGTGCCCTCCTGGAAGCTCACCACCGGGCTCTGCCTGAGCTTCTTCGGCAGTCTGATGGTGGCCGCCACCCTCGCCTACGCCTGGGTGGACATCCCGGACCCCGACAAGGCGGCCGAGGCCGAGAACAGCGTCTACTTCTGGGACGACGGCAGCCAGATGGCCGCGACCGGTGGTGAGTACAACCGGCAGAACATCGACATCGGTGAGATCCCGAAGGACATGCAGAACGCCGTCATCTCGGCGGAGAACAAGACCTTCTGGAAGGACTCGGGCGTCGACCCCCGGGGTATCACCCGCGCCCTGTTCAACATGGCCAAGGGCCAGGACACCCAGGGTGGCTCCACCATCACCCAGCAGTATGTGAAGAACGCGCGGCTGAACGACCAGTCCCAGACGGTCAGCCGCAAGTTCAAGGAACTCTTCATCTCGATCAAGATCGACAACGAGGTGCACAAGCGGGACATCCTGGCCGGATATCTCAACACCTCGTACTACGGGCGCAACGCCTACGGGATACAGGCCGCCTCCCGTACGTACTACGGCAAGGACGCCAAGGATCTGAACGCCAGCGAGTGCGCCGTCCTCGCCTCCCTGCTCAAGGGCGCCACCTGGTACGACCCGGCGGGAGCCATCGATATCCACCCGGCGGCGACCAAGGCGAGCAACCGGGAGCGCGCGGAGAAGCGCTGGCGCTGGATCCTCGACGAGATGACCAAGGACGGCTACCTCGACGCGGCGAAGCGGGACGACTTCCTGGACAAGGGCTTCCCCGAGCCCGACCCGGTGAAGAAGAGCGCCAGCCTCGGCGGACAGGTCGGCTATCTGGTCGACCTCGCCAAGGAGAACTTCCTCGCCAACAACAAGCACATCAGCGCGAGCCAGCTGGCCACCGGCGGCTACGAGATCCACACCACCTTCAACAAGAAGAAGGTGGCCCAGCTGGAGAAGGCGATCACCAAGGTCCGCAAGGAGAACATCGACCCCAGGAAGCGCCCGGAGACGGACACCCATGTCCAGTTCGGCGGCGCCTCGGTCGAGCCGGACACCGGAAAGATCGTCGCCATCTACGGCGGTGTGGACGCCACCAAGCACTACACCAACAACGCCGACACCACCGGCGCCCAGGTCGGCTCGACCTTCAAGCCCTTCGTACTCGCCGCCGCCATGCGCGACGGGGTCCGCAACCCCCAGCTCGGCGATGTCCAGACCGCGCAGCAGCGGAAGATCCTCAACCCCGACAAGTCCACCTACAACGGTGACAACAAGCTGAGGATCAAGCGGTACAACGGCGACGTCTGGCGGAACGAGGAGGGAGCCGAGCTGTACCAGGTCAACGACAACGACCAGGACTACGGCGATGTCACCCTCCGCGAGGCGATGATCGTCTCGGCCAACTCCCCCTTCGTCCAGCTCGGCATGGACATCGGCATCTCCGAGGTCCGCCAGGCGGCCGTCGACGCCGGACTGCGGGAGGGATCGCTGGACAAGGCCAATGTGCCCTCCTTCTCCCTCGGTATCTCCACCCCCAGCGCCATCCGGATGGCCAGCTCCTACGGCACCTTCGCCGCCAACGGCGAACGCCGGGACCCGTACTCCGTCCAGAAGGTCCTGAAGCGGGGCCGGACGATCTTCGAGCACAAGGACAACCCGGTCGGCACCTTCACCCCGCAGATCGCCCACAACATCACCGATGTGCTGCGCGATGTGGTCGAGGACGACAAGGGCACCGGCAAGAACGCCCGGCTCCCCAACCGCCAGGTCGCCGGGAAGACCGGTACCACCGACGGCAACAGGTCGGCGTGGTTCGTCGGCTACACCCCGCAGCTGTCGACCGCGATCGACATGTACCGCCTCGACGACAACGAGAAGGCCAAGGAGCGCGGCTTCCTCAAGATGTTCGGCACCGGCGGCCGGGAGAAGATCCATGGATCCTCCTTCCCGTCCGAGATCTGGCAGCTCTATATGTCGGACGCGCTCAAGGGCGAGAAGGCGAAGAACTTCCCCAAGCCGGAGCCCATCGACGCCGACAGCGTCTGGGGCGGCGGCGCGGCCAGCCCGAAGCCCACCCCCTCCGCGACCCAGTCGCAGGAGGCCACCACGGAGCCCACGGCGACGGAGACCACGGACCCGACCACGGAGCCCACGGCGACCCAGTCGCAGGATCCGACCACGGAGCCCACGGCCAGCGCCTCCGCCTCCTGCGCCCCCTGGGACCAGTGGCAGTGCGGCACCCCGAGCCCCGGTCCGAGCACCAGCGCCACCGCCGACACCGGTGGCCCGGGTGACGAGGACGGCGCGGCGGGCCAGGGATTCTGGGGCGGTCCGGCCGGCTGATCCACCCACCGGACCGGGAGGCCGCGAGCACCACAGCGGCCGGGCGACCGCCCACCCGCCGATGACCCGCAGGTGAGCGGCGCGGTCCCGGTCCGACCCCGACACCACGAGGGCCGCCGTCCCCGCCGCCCCGGGCGGGGCGCCCGCCCAGGCCCCGGCCCCGGGCCCGGGGCGGACCGAGGACTGGGACCCCCCGCGGGACCGCAGCGCCCCCCGCGG
>NZ_JBEPCY010000024.1:0-122365 GCF_040299965.1 Streptomyces sp. NPDC000594
CCATGCCCGCACCACCCGTATCCGTACCGCTCCAGCAGAGCGCAGCCACCGTGGAGGGCGCCGTGGAGACCGTCACCCGCGGTCCCGTCCCGGCCCCTTCCTTCGCCGCGCCCCGCGCGGTCCCTCCGGCCGCGCAGCGGCCCGTACCCCACTGATCAGGACCTGATGATGAAGCGCCGTACCCTCATATCCCTCTGTGCCGCCGGGGCGCTGGCCCTCACCCTCACCGCCTGCTCCGGCGGCGGGAGCGACGACCAGGACACCTCCGGCGCCGGCTCGATCAGCCATATCCACGGTGTGGAGATCGGCCCGGCCGACGGCAAGCTCTATGTGGCGACGCACAACGGGATCTACACCCCGGACAAGAACGGACACCCCGCCCTGGTGGGCGACCGCAAGGACGACTTCATGGGCTTCACCGTGGCCGGGAAGGGCCGCTTCCTGGCGAGCGGCCATCCCGCGCCGGACCGGGACGCCCCCGCCAACCTCGGGCTCATCGAGAGCACCGACTCCGGCCGCTCCTGGAAGGACAAGTCGCTGGTCGGCGAGGTCGACTTCCACTCCCTGGTCGTCGCCCACGACACGATCTACGGCTACGACTCCACCAACGGCCTGCTCCGGGTGAGCAAGGACGGCGGCGACAGCTGGGACAGCCGCTCCCGGCTCACCGCCCTGGACATCGCGGTGAGCCCCGACGACCCCAAAACGGTGCTCGCGACCACCGAGTCCGGGATCTCCCGGAGCACCGACGGCGGCGAGAGCTTCGGCCCCGGCTCCGGCCCCCGGCACGCCTTCCTCTCCTGGACACCCGGGAACGTCCTCTACGGCGTGGACATCAAGGGGAAGCTCTCCGTCAGCGACGACGGCGGCAAGGGCTGGCGCCCGGCCGGAACCCTGCCCGGCGGGGCCCCGCAGGCACTGACCGCCCTCGACGGCAAGCGTCTGATCGCGGCGAGCCAGGACGGGGTCTACGAGTCCCAGGACGGCGGGCGGACCTTCACCCGCCGCCTCGATGTCACCTCGGGTGGCGACCACTGACGGTCATGACCGCGCGACGGTCCGGCACCCCGGGACCCCCAAAGGCCCCGGGGCGCCGGGCCGCGATTGCGCCGCCCGCCCGTACGGCGTTCACTGGATCACAGCCCCCTCTGCACGGCGGGTGCGACGGGATCCCCGGCGCCGCGCCGCACGGTGGCTCGTACGCAGGAGGTCTCCATGGCGACACCGGCCGCACCCGCCGGGCGGACCAGCCGGGGCAAGGCCGAACGCAAGTCCGTCCCCCGGTCCTCCTACGGTGCCTGGGTCCCGTCCGCCGACCGGCCCGACCCCATCGGGGTGCTGGAGCGGCAGGCGGTGGACCGCGTGCCCGAACTGCTGCCGATCCGCTACGGGCGGATGGCCGTCTCCCCCTTCGCCTTTCTGCGCGGCGCGGCGGCCGTGATGACCGCCGACCTCGCCGCCCGCCCGCACACCGGACTGACCGTCCAGCTCTGCGGCGACGCCCATCTGCTGAACTTCGGGATGTACGCCTCCCCCGAGCGCGCCCTCCTCTTCGACCTCAACGACTTCGACGAGACCCTGCCCGGCCCCTTCGAGTGGGATGTGGAACGGCTCGCCGTCAGCGCCGCCGTCGCCGCGCTGGAGAACGGCCAGGGCCCGGCACAGGCCCGCCGCGCCGCCGAGGCCGCCGCCCGTGGCTACCGGCAGACCATGCGGAGACTGGCCACGGAGGGCGAGCTGGCGGTCTGGTACGCCCATATCGACACCGCCGAACTGCTGCCGCTGGTGCGGCCCGGGAACCGCTCGCTCGTGGAGGCCCAGTTCGCCCGCGCCCGCCGGCGCACCAGCCTCCAGGCCCAGCGCAAACTGACGGAGGTGGTGAACGGGCAGCGCCGGATCATCAGCGACCCACCGCTGCTGGCCCCCGTCGACACCCTGGGCCGCAACACCATCCGCAAGATCTTCACCGACTACCGCTCCAGCCTTCCCGAGCACCGGCGGCGGCTCCTCGACGCCTTCCGGGTGGTGGATGTCGCCACCAAGGTGGTGGGGGTCGGCAGTGTGGGCACCCGCTGCTTCGTGGTGCTGCTGACCGGACGGGACGCCGACGACCCCCTCTTCCTCCAGATCAAGGAGGCCGGACCCTCGGTGCTGGAACAGTGGCTCACCCCCAGCGTCCATGACCACCACGGCCATCGGGTGGTCGCGGGGCAGCTGCTGCTCCAGGCCGCGAGCGACATCTTCCTCGGCTGGGTCACCGGGCCGCACGGCCGCCACTTCTACTGGCGGCAGCTCAGGGACATGAAGGGCTCGGTCGACATCGAGTCCATGACCCCGGGCATGCTGCGCCGCTATGCCGAGCTGTGCGGCACGGCCCTCGCCCATGCCCATGCGCGCTCGGGCGACCGGCTCGCCATCGCCTCCTATCTGGGCGGCGGTGAGACCTTCGACCGCTCGCTCGGTGAGTTCGCCGTGCGGTACATGGATCAGAACACCCGTGATCACGCGGCGCTGACCTCCGCCATAGCCTCCGGCGCGGTGGCGGCGACCCCCGGCATCTGACCCCCTCCCCCGGGCCCCCGCCCCCCTCCCCTCCCCTCCCCCGCATCCCCTGCCCCTCCCTCGGGCCCCTGTCCCCCAGGCCGGCCTCAGGAACCCGCTCCGCCGCCGATCAGCAGCGCGGTGAGTGAGGGCAGCCGGCGGCGCAGCTCGCTCTCGTCCTCGAAGTCGAAGTCCTCGCCGAGGACGGTCTCCTCCGGGCTGTCGGCGTCATATCCCTCGGCGACCATGGTGTCCCATGCCTCGGGGTCGCCGAGGGCCCGGGGATAGGCCTTGGCGGCGGCGTAGTTCACCCCTTCGTCGAAAAGGATCTCCTCCAGCAGTTCGGGCTCGCCGCCGAGGGCGATGGGGTGGCGGGCGAGGCTGTCCGGTGACTCCCGCACCTGCTCGTACCACGCACGGCCCTGGGCTATGACCCCGGCGCGGAAGTCCATGAAGGAGTCGTCCGAGCAGCCCCCGCCTATGAGATAGGCGGCGGCCCACACATCCCATCGGTACAGCTCGTCATGGAGCCGGGTGAAGCTGCGCTCATAGGCGAGGACGGTCTGCGGCGGGCGGGCCGCCAGCACGTCGGTGAGCACGTCGGCGAAGGGGCGGTCGGGTGTGACCTGTCCGCGCGCGACATCGATGAGCTGCCAGAAGTCGTCGAGGGGGAGCGCCTCGGGCGACATGGTGTCCGTGGTCATGGAGCCACTGTGGCAGACGGCACCGACAGTCGACCTCCCCTGTGGACAACCCGGGCCGCGCCGGATCCGCCGGGCGTACACCCGGCGCGCGCGAGGTGTTCAACTCCCTTGCGGTACCGCCCCATTGACGGTTGGTCTGGACCAACTTACCGTGGGCCCGCGTACCTCTCCAGGCCCCACATCCAGGAGGTGAGCGTGTCCCCCCACCCCCGAGGCCCCGTCGTCCCTGCCACGGCCGCTTGTGCCGCCGTACCGCTCTCCTCCCGGCCGTCCCCATGAACGGCACGAAGGGAGCACCACGCATGATCCGTCGGACCCTGCGCCTGGTCGGCGCCGGTCTCGCACTGGCCTTTCTCGCCCAGTTGCCCGCCGCCGCCTCCGCCACCGCCCTCGCCCCGCCCCCGGCCGATGTCTGCGCCGTCAAGTCGAAGCCCGCGGGCAAGGTACTCCAGGGCTACTGGGAGAACTGGGACGGCGCCGCCAATGGCGTCCATCCCCCGCTCGGCTGGATCCCCATCACCGATCCCCGGATCCGCGCGGCCGGCTACAACGTGCTCAACGCCGCCTTCCCGGTGATCCGCTCCGACGGCACGGTGCTGTGGGAGGACGGCATGGACAACACCGTCCGGGTGCCGACCCCCGCCGAGATGTGCCGGGCCAAGCAGGACGGCCAGACCATCCTGATGTCCATCGGCGGCGCCGCCGCGGGCATCGACCTCAGCTCGCGCACCGTGGCCGACCGTTTCATCGCGACCATCGTGCCGATCCTCAAGCGGTTCAACTTCGACGGTATCGACATCGACATCGAGACCGGTCTGGTCGGCAGCGGGAACATCAACCAGCTCTCCGCCTCCCAGGCCAACCTGATCCACATCATCGACGGGGTGCTGGCCCAGATGCCCCCGAACTTCGGGCTGACCATGGCCCCCGAGACCGCCTATGTCACCGGCGGCAGTGTGGTCTACGGCTCCATCTGGGGCTCGTATCTGCCCATCATCAAGAAGTACGCCGACAACGGCCGCCTGTGGTGGCTGAACATGCAGTATTACAACGGCGCCATGTACGGGTGTTCCGGTGACTCCTACTCCGCCGGAACGGTCGCCGGGTTCCGCGCCCAGACCGACTGCCTCAACCGCGGGCTGGTCATCCAGGGCACCACCATCCGGGTCCCCTACGACAAGCAGGCCCCGGGGCTGCCCGCCCAGGTCGGCGCGGGTGGCGGCCATATGTCACCGTCGCTGGTCGCCCAGGCCTGGAACGGCTACAACAACGCCCTCAAGGGGCTGATGACCTGGTCCCTCAACTGGGACGGATCCAGGAACTGGACCTTCGGCAACAATGTGCGGACCCTCCAGGGCCGCTGACCGGAGAGCCATGTGCCCGGGGGCCGGCGCCACGGCCCCCGGGCACACGCATGTCCCGGAGCGCCCGCCTCGCGGAACGCCCGTCGCACATCCCGGACCGCCCGCCCCGGACCGCCCGTCCGGTCAGATCGCGTACCGCCAGACCGTGAGCATATGGGCCCCGTACCAGCTCCCGAAGAGCAGCGAGAGGGCCAGCACGACGACGGCCGTACGGCGGCGGGCCCGGGCGAGCCCCACGGCGAGCGGCAGCAGGAAGACCAGCGCCGGGGCGACCAGCCGCAGCTTGGAGTGGTAGTAGTTGCTCTGCCCGAGGGTCATGACGAGCACCGTGGTCCCGTACACCAGCAGCGGTGGCCAGGCGCCGCGCCGCCAGGCGAGGACGGTGCCGCAGACGGCGGCGACCAGCAGCACCGCCGTACTGAGGGGCACCCAGCCGTCGCCGGAGCGCAGGGTGTCCCCGAGGAAGCGGAAGAAGGCGGCGCCGTTGTCCCACCGGGTGCCCCAGCCCGCCTCCTGGACGACGAACCAGCCGTCGAGGCGCCCGAGGCGGTTGCCCACCCAGAGGAGATAGGCGGGGGTCCCGGCGCAGGCGAGCGCGACCGCGGTGGCCGGCCGCCAGGTGGGCCGCCCGACGCGGCGGATCTCCAGCACCACCGCGACGACCAGGGCCACGGTCACCGCGAAGGCGGCGGGCCGGGTGAGCCCGGCGAGCAGGGCCAGGGACCCGGCGGTGAGCCAGGCGTGCCGGTGGGCGGCGAGCAGGGTGCCCGCCGCGAGCGCCAGGAAGAGGGCCTCGCTGTACGCCATGAGAAAGGTGAGGGCCATCGGCTGGGCACCCGCGAGCAGCATGACGCCGATGACCGCGACACGTTCCCCGTACACCCCGGTGAGCAGCCGGTGGACCGCGAACAGTGCCGCCGCCAGTGCCAGATGGGAGACGGCGACGGCGGCGGAGCCCGGGTCCAGCCCGGTGTTCTGGTGGAGGAGGCGGGTGAGCAGCGGGTAGAGCGGGAAGAAGGCGAGGGTGTTCCCGGTCAGCCGGCCCTCGCCGTCGTAGGAGAAGGTGTCGGGGTAGCCGTCGGTGGCTATGGAGAGATAGAGGGACGCGTCCCAGGCCAGCAGCCGGTCCTTCAGCGCGGGGCCGTCGGGGCCGTTCATCAGGGCGAGGATCACCAGATGGACGGCGGTGGTCACGGCGTGGACGGCCACCACGGTCCACAGCGCCCGCCCGGTCCCGCCGGCTCGCGCGAACCCGGCGGACCGCCCCGTCCTCCCGGCCCGCCGGCCACCGGCCCGCCGACCACCGGCCGGGGCGGCGCGGCGGAATCCCCCCGTACCCCCGGACGCCCCGGATCCGGCCGGGGAGCCGGCGGCCTCTCCGTTGGCCTCCCCGGTGGCACGGGGCTGCGGGACCGTGACCGCGGACGGTCGGGGGTCACGGTGTGTCTGGTGTGCCATCGGCTCCTCGCTGAGTCGTTTCTCCCGGCCATACGCCCGGCGACGGCCCGCCGGTTTACCCCTGAGACGCGGATCACAGCCGCCCCGGTCCGATGGCATGGATCAGCCGGACGGCCCTGTCGCGGCGGGGCTTTCCGGGCGACCCCAACGGCGCTCCATAAGCCGACATGTCAGCTCATGGAGTGTTATGACCTTTAGGTAAGGGGCTTCCCCCTGACCGACCTCTGCCCTGGAACGGGGAGACACCACATGAGCGACACCGGCACCGCCCCGCGCACCGGCAGCCATTCCCCCGCGGACGACCCGGCGGCGGAGAGCGACGTCATCCATATCCTCTGGATCAACGCGGGCCTCAGCTGCGACGGTGACTCGGTGGCCCTCACCGCCGCCATGCAGCCCAGCATCGAGGAGATCGTCACCGGTGCGCTGCCGGGGCTGCCCAAGATCGCGGTGCACTGGCCGCTGATCGACTTCGAGTGCGGCCCGGTGGAGGGCGCGGACACCTTCATCGAGTGGTTCTTCAAGGCGGAGCGGGGCGAGCTGGACCCCTTCGTCCTGGTGGTGGAGGGCTCGATCCCCAATGAGCGGATCAAGCAGGAGGGGTACTGGTGCGGCTTCGGCGACGATCCCCTCACCGGCCAGCCCATCACCACCAGTGAGTGGCTGGACCGGCTCTCCCCCAAGGCCACCGGCATCGTCGCCATCGGCACCTGCGCCACCTACGGCGGGATCCATGCCATGGCGGGCAATCCGACCGGCGCCATGGGCGTCCCCGACTATCTCGGCTGGGGCTGGAAGTCCAAGGCGGGGCTGCCGATCGTCTGTGTGCCGGGCTGCCCCATCCAGCCCGACAACCTCGCGGAGACCCTGACCTATCTGCTGTACCAGCTCGCCGGGTCCGCGCCGATGATCCCGCTGGACGACCGGCTCCGCCCGGCCTGGCTCTTCGGTGCGACGGTGCACGAGGGCTGCGACCGGGGCGGCTACTACGAGCAGGGCCAGTTCGCCACCGAGTACGGCACCCCCGAGTGCCTGGTGCGCCTCGGCTGCTGGGGCCCGGTGGTCAAGTGCAATGTCGCCAAGCGCGGCTGGATCAACGGCGTCGGCGGCTGTCCCAATGTGGGCGGTATCTGCATCGCCTGCACCATGCCCGGCTTCCCCGACAAGTTCATGCCCTTCATGGACCCGCCGCCCGGCTCGCATGTCTCCAGTGACGCCAGCTCGGCCTATGGCTCGGTCATCCGCAAGCTGCGCTCCATCACCCTGCGGACCGTCGACAAGGAACCGCGCTGGCGCCACCCGGGCGCCACCCTCACCACCGGCTATCGCAGCCCCTGGTGACCCCTCCCGCCGGTCCCGCCGGCCGCAGCCCCGCCCCCACCCCGTACGCAGAAGGGCACGACACAGACCATGGGACCGAAGACCAAGGCGGCCGGTGACGGCAGCGGCCTGATGGAGATGTCCTGGGATCCGATCACCCGGATCGTGGGCAGCCTCGGCATCCACACCAAGATCGACTTCAAGGCGAAGCGGGTCGCCGAGTGCTACAGCACCTCGTCGGTCTTCCGCGGCTACAGCGTCTTCATGCGCGGCAAGGACCCCCGGGACGCCCACTTCATCACCAGCCGGATCTGCGGTATCTGCGGCGACAACCACGCCACGTGCTCGGTGTACGCGCAGAACATGGCGTACGGGGTGAAGCCGCCGCACCTCGGTGAGTGGATCATCAACCTCGGCGAAGCGGCCGAGTACATGTTCGACCACAACATCTTCCAGGAGAACCTGGTCGGCGTCGACTACTGCGAGCGGATGGTCCGCGAGACCAACCCCGGGGTGCTGGAGCTGGCCGAGCGGACCGAGGCCCCGCACGCCGGGGACCACGGCTATCGCACGATCGCCGACATCATGCGCTCGCTCAACCCCATCGAGGGCGAGTTCTACCGGGAGGCCCTCCAGGTCAGCCGGTACACCCGGGAGATGTTCTGTCTCATGGAGGGGCGGCACGTCCATCCTTCCACCCTCTATCCCGGTGGCGTCGGGACCGTCGCGACCGTACAGCTGTTCACCGACTATCTCACCCGGCTGATGCGGTACGTGGAGTTCATGAAGAAGGTCGTCCCGCTCCACGACGACCTGTTCGACTTCTTCTACGAGGCACTGCCCGGGTACGAGGAGGTCGGCCGGCGCCGGGTGCTGCTCGGCTGCTGGGGCAGTCTCAACGACCCCGACCACTGCGACTTCACCTATCGCAACATGACCGACTGGGGACGGAAGATGTTCGTCACCCCGGGTGTCGTGGTCGACGGCAAGCTGGTCACCAATGACCTCACCGAGATCAACCTCGGCATCCGGATCCTGCTCGGCAGCTCGTACTACGACGACTGGCAGGGCCGGGACCTCTTTGTCACCCATGACCCGCTGGGCAACCCGGTCGACCCCCGGCACCCCTGGAACCAGCACACCATCCCCGCCCCGCAGAAGCGCGACTTCGCCGACAAGTACAGCTGGGTGATGTCCCCACGCTGGTTCGACGGCAAGGAGCATCTCGCCCTGGACACCGGGGGCGGCCCCATCGCCCGGCTCTGGTCCACCGCCCTCTCCGGGCTGGTCGACATCGGCTACATCCAGGCCACCGGACACAGTGTGAAGATCAATCTGCCCCGCTCCATGACCAAGCCGGAGACCACCTTCGAGTGGCGGATCCCCGCCTGGAGCAACGCCATCGAGCGCAACCGCGCCCGCACCTACTTCCAGGCGTACGCGGCGGCGGCGGCACTGCACTTCGCGGAGAAGGCCCTCGCCGAGGTACGGGCCGGCAACAGCAAGACCTGGGAGCGGTTCGAGGTGCCGGACGAGAGCATCGGCTGCGGCTTCACCGAGGCCGTGCGCGGGGTCCTCTCCCACCACATGGTGATCCGCGACGGAAAGATCGCCAACTACCACCCCTATCCCCCCACCCCCTGGAACGCCAGCGTCCGGGACAGCTACGGCACCCCGGGACCGTACGAGGACGCCGTGCAGAACACCCCGATCTTCGAGGAGAACCCCCCGGAGAACTTCAAGGGCATCGACATCATGCGGGCCGTGCGCAGCTTCGACCCGTGTCTGCCCTGCGGGGTGCACATGTATGTCGGCAAGGGCCGCACCCTGGAGCGGATGCATGTCCCCACCGGCCTGAGCGGACTGGGCGGATGACGGCGGAGGAGACCGGACTGCGGGTCCAGCGGAGCCTGGACCGGCTGGCCGGCGACGGCGCCCGGGAGGCGGGCGAGGACCTCGTCCGCACCCTGATGGCGCTCTACGGGGACGGGCTGACCCGGCTGGTGACGGCGCTGCCCCCGGGCTCCCTCGCCACGGCGGTCCAGGACCCGGTGGTCGCCGGGCTGCTGGTGCTGCACGACCTCCACCCGGATCCCGTACGGGTACGCATCGGCCGGGCCCTCGAAGCCGCCGGAGCGGGCGCGGTCCGGCTGGAACCGGACGGCTTCGACGAGAAGAGCGGCCGGCTCACCCTGCGCCGCGCCGAACGGGGGTGCGGCTGCGGCGGGGGCCCCGAGGACGTCGAGGGCGCCATCGCCTGTCACGCCCCCGAGGTCAGCGAGATCGTCTGGGAGCGCGCCGAACCCCCGGCGCCGCTGCTCCAGATCGGCAGCAGGCCCCCGGCGGCGACACCGGCGGAGGCACGGTGACGGCCCCGACGGGCGCGACCCGCACCACGAGCACCTCACGGGCGGAAGCGGCGGCGGGCACAGCGGCGGGTACGGCGGGCGGCACGGCGGAACGGAGCCGCTCCCCGCTCTCCCTCCCCGGTACGGAGCTGCTGCGCACCCTGCGCGGCCCGGCCCCCGCCCGCCCCGAGCGGTGCGGCCTGTGCGGAGAGGAGATCGCCCCGGGCCACCGGCATCTCGCGGACACCACCGCCCGCGCCCTGGTCTGTGTCTGCACCGCCTGCGCCCTGCTCTTCGAACCGCCCGCCGCCCGCGCCGGACGCTATCTGGCCCTCTCCGACCGCTGTCTGACCGACCCGGGACAGGAGATGGACCCGGCGGCCTGGGCGGCCCTGCGCACCCCCGTCAGCACCGCCTTCGTCCTGCACGACTCGGCACTCGGCCGCCCCGTGCTCTGCTACCCCAGCCCCGCCGGGGCCACCGAGGCCGAACTCGACACGTCCGCCTGGGAGGCGGCCTTCGGGCGGAGCAGGCTGGCCGCCGCGCTCCGCCCCGATGTGGAGGCCCTGCTGCTGCGCCGGACCGGCGACCGGATCCACTGCTGTCTCGTCCCGGTCGACCTCGCCTATGAACTCGTCGGCAGGATGCGGCTGCGCTGGCGCGGCTTCGACGGCGGCAGTGAGGCCCATGCCGAGCTGGACGCCTTCTTCGCGGCGCTGGAGGACCGGGCCCGGCCCCTGTCGACGGAGGCCGTGGCATGAGAGAGCTGGGCTTCCGCTGTACCGAGGTGCGCGCCGACCGGCACGCCGCCGGGCCGACCCTGATGCTCCGGCTGCGGATCACCGCCCCGGCCGGCACCCCGGTGCACGCCCTCGCCCTCCGCTGCCAGCTGCGGATCGAACCGGCCCGCCGGGGCTACGACGAGGGCGAGGGGGAACGGCTGAACGGGCTCTTCGGCGAGCGCTCCCGATGGGGCGGGACCCTGCACCCGCTCCAGTTCGCCGAGGTCCCGCTGATGGTGCCCGGTTTCACCGGGGAGACCGAGATCGACCTCCCGGTGCCGTGCACCTATGACCTGGACATCGCCGCCACCCGCTACTTCGACGCCCTGGAGAGCGGCGATGTCCCCCTGCTGATCCTCTTCTCCGGCACGGTCTTCAGCGGTCCGGCGGGCTTCCATGTCACGCCCGTGCCCTGGGACCGGGAGGCCCCGGTGCGCCTGCCGGTGAAGGTGTGGCGGGAGATGATGGAGCAGCACTTCCCCGGCTGTCGCTGGCTGCGGCTGCCCGCCGACGCGATGGACGATCTGCTGGCCTTCCGTACCCGGCGGGCGCTGCCCTCCTGGGAGACGACCGTACGGGCCCTGCTGGACGCCGCCGCCCGCGACGACGACCGGGGCAGCGGAAACGGCGACGGGGTGGAAGGGTCATGACCGAGGCCGTCGACGCCTTTCCGGACGCCCTGGAGGAGCGGCTGGCCCCGGCCCGCCGGATCGCCGACGCCGTCCTCTTCGAGGGGTATGTCCTCTATCCGTACCGTGCCTCCGCCGCCAAGAACCGGCTGCGCTGGCAGTTCGGCGTCCTGGTGCCGCCCGCCCTCGGCACGGCCGGACAGGACCCCTCCCACCAGCGGACCGACTGTCTGATGGAGCCCCGCGCCGGGGCCCGGCTCGCGGTCGAACTGCGCTTTCTGCGGGCGCGCCGCAGAACCGTTCAGCGGCGCACCGCCCCGGGCGTCCACCGGACCGTGGCCGAACTGGAGCTGGCCGACCGGATCCTCGTCCCCTGGGACGAGGGGGTGACCGAGACCGTCCGGCTGCTGCTCCCGGTGGACCGGCTCACCCGCCCCGGCGGGTTCGAGCACCCCTTCCGCCTTCCGCCGCGCCATGAGGAGGAGACGGTCGAGGAGGCGGGGGCCCCGGTGGGGCGGCTGCTGCGGAGCTGTGCGGAGGTCCGGGGGGTGATCCGGGTACGGGTACGGGAGATCCCGGGCCCGTACGGGGCGCTGCGGCTCACCGCCGAGGTGGCCAACACCGGCGAGCTGCGGCCCGCCGAAGACGCCGAGGACACAGAGGATGCCGGGGGCTCCGGGCCGGACCGGACCGGCGTCGGCTCCGGGCCGGACCGGACCGGCGGGGACGAGCGGGCCGAGGCCCTGCCGTACTCGCTGATCTCCGCCCATCTGCTGCTCGCCCTCGACACCGGCGCCTTTCTCTCCTCGGCCGACCCGCCCCGGTGGGCCGCCCCGGCGGTGGCCGGGTGCCGCAACGAGCACACCTGGCCGGTACTGGCCGGGGCGGGCGACGATGTGCTGCTCTCCTCGCCGATCATCCTGGAGGACCATCCGGAGATCGCCCCGGAGTCCCCGGCCGCCCTCTACGACGCCACCGAGATCGACGAGATCCTCGCGCTGCGCACCGCCTGTCTGACGGACCGGGAGATGCGGGAGGCGCGCGGCACCGACGAACGGGCGGGCGCGGTGGTCGACTTCGCCGCCGCCATCCCGCCCGAGGTGCTGGAACGGCTGCACGGCGCGGTGCGCTCGCTGCGGTCCGCCACCGCGTCCCCGGATGCCACCCGGCCCGGGGAGCTGCCCTGGTGGGACCCGGGCGGGGACCGCGAGGTGGATCCCGGGCGGGACCGGGTGCCCGTCGAGGGCCGGCTGGTGGGCGCGGGCGACCGGGTACGGCTGCGCCCCGGGCGGCGCCGTACCGACGCCCAGGATCTGTTCCTCGCGGGCCGTACGGCCCGGGTGGAGGCGGTGCTGCACGATGTGGACGGCTCGGTCCATCTGGCGGTCACCGTCGAGGACGACCCGGGCGCCGATCTCTGGCGCGCCCAGGGCCGGTTCCGCTACTTCCAGCCCGACGAGGTCTCCCCCCTGGAGGAGTCATGAGCGCGGGGGTGCTGGTCGCCGGGGTGGGCAATGTCTTCCTCGGGGACGACGGCTTCGGTGTGGAGTGCGTCCGGCGGCTCGCGGCCGGGCCGCTGCCCCCGGGGGTCGAGGTGGCCGACATCGGGGTGCGCGGGGTCCATCTCGCCTATCAGTTGCTCGACGGCTATCGCACCCTGATCCTGGTCGACGCGGTCGGCCGGGGCTCCCCGCCCGGCACGCTCCATCTCATCGAGCCGGAGACCGGCCCCGTCGAACCCTCCGCGACCCCCGCCCTCGACGGCCATCGCATGGGCCCGGACGCGGTCCTGGCGCTGCTCTCCGCGCTGAGCGCGGGCACCGGCGGCAGCCCGCCCCGCCGGATCCTGGTCGTGGGCTGCGAACCGGATTCCCTGGAGGAGGGGATGGGGCTGAGCGCCCCGGTCACCGCCGCCGTCGAGGAGGCGGTACGGCTGGTGCGGCGGCTGCTCGACGAGGAGACGACGGCCGGGCCGCCGGTCACGGCCACGGCGGGGTCCGGGCGGCGGGGCGGGGAGAGCGCGACGGGGTCCCAGCGGTCCGGGAGAGAGCGGTCCGAGAGAGAGGCGTCATCATGCTGAAAGCGGTGATCGGTACGGCCCTGGCGGGTGCGATCGGGCTGGTGCTGTGGCGCACCATGCCCGACATCAAGCGGTATCTGGAGATCTCCCGGATGTGACCCGTACGACCGGCGCCGCGCCCTTCCCGGCCCGCTCCTGGGCACCTTGCTGCGAATGGGGCGGGCCGTACGGGCCCGGCGGCGTGGCGCCCCGTCCCCGCCGGGCGGGGGCCGTGGAATGGACGCACGCCCGCCCGCGCGGGCGGGACCGTGGTGCAGCTGAAGGCCGTGGACCGGCCGTGGAATGAGGCGTGCCGTGCATGAGATGTCGATCGCCTCGGCCGTGGTCGAGCAGGTGGCGCGGGAGGCCGAGCGGCGCGGCGCGACGGCGGCGACGGCGGTCCGGGTCGAGATCGGTGAGCTGGCCGGGGTGGTCCCCGACGCCCTGGCGTTCTGCTTCGGTCTGGCCTGCGCGGGGACCGTGCTGGAGGGCGCGGAGCTGGAGACCGTCGCGATTCCGGCCCGGGCGCGCTGCGACCCCTGCGGGGTCACGTGGGCGCCGGGGCTGCCGCCCGATCTGCTCTGTCCGCGCTGTGCGGGCGCCACGGCGGAGCTGCTGAGCGGACGGGAGCTGAGGATCCGTGAGGTCGCCTGGGCCGACGGCGCGGAACGGGTCCACGGCTGACCCCGGCCGGGCACACGACAGATACGGGAACGATCAGTAGGGACAGGTGCCATGTGCCGTTCGTCCGACCTCCGGCAGGCGGTCCTCGCCCACAACGACGACATCGCGCGGCTGCTCCGCTCCGAGCTGGCCGCCCGGGGCACGGTGGCCGTCAATCTGCTCTCCAGTCCGGGCAGCGGCAAGACCGCGCTGCTGGAGGAGGAGCTGGCGCTGGCCCGGGAGCGGGGGGTGCCGGTGGCGGCCCTCACCGCCGATCTGGCGACGGAGAACGACGCCCGGCGGCTCGCCAGGACCGGGGTCCCGGTCCAGCAGGTGCTCACCGGCGGGCTGTGCCATCTGGAGGCGGTGATGCTGCGCGGCTATCTGGCGGGCTGGCTCCCGCCGGAGACCCGGATCCTGTTCGTGGAGAACGTGGGCAATCTGGTCTGCCCCGCCGTCTATGACCTCGGCGAGTCGCTGCGGGTGACGCTGGCGTCGGTGACCGAGGGCGAGGACAAGCCGCTCAAGTACCCCACCGCGTTCGGTCTGGCCCAGCTGGTACTGGTCACCAAGGTGGATCTGGCGGACGCCGTCGGCTTCGACGAGGCCGCCTTCCTCGACCATGTCGCCCGGGTCAACCCGGGGGTCGAGGTGGTCTTCACCTCCGCCAGGACCGGACAGGGCCTCGGGGTGCTGCTGGACCGGGCGCTGGGGGTGCGTGAGGGGGACCGCCCGCACCGCCCGGTGATGGCCGGCGGGCAGGACACCGGGGCGCCGCTTCCCGTACCGGACCACGCGCACGAACACGAGCACCCGCACCCGCACCCGCACCCGCACCCGCACGACCACATCCACGCCCATGAGCACACCCCCGAGCACGCCCATCACGGGCCGGACCACCACCATGAGCCGGACCACGCGCACGGGCACCCGTACACCCCCGAACGACCCCAGGGCACCCCGGTGGCGGACCGGCGGTGACCGGCGACCCGGCCACGGCGGTCCTGCGGCGGCGGGTCGCCGTCCAGGGGCTGGTGCAGGGCGTCGGCTTCCGGCCGTTCGTCTTCACCCTCGCCACCGCGCTCGGGCTCTCCGGCCATGTCACCAACACCGGTGACGGGGTCCTCGCCGAGGTGGAGGGGGCACCGGAGGCCGTCGACGCCTTCTGCCGCCGGGTGGCCGCCGACGCCCCGCCGCTCGCCGATGTCGTCTCCGTACGACAGGAGAGCGTGCGCGCCACCGGGGCGCGCGGCTTCGCGATCGTGCCCTCCTCCCGCACCGGGACGGGCCGGGCCCGGACCCTGATCCCGCCCGACACCGCCACCTGCGCCGCCTGTCTGGCCGAACTCGGCGACCCCACCGACCGCCGCTACCGTCACCCCTTCATCACCTGCACCGACTGCGGACCGCGCTTCACCATCGTCACCGCGCTCCCCTACGACCGCGCCCATACGACCATGGCCGGATTCCCGATGTGTCCCGCCTGCGCCCGGGAGTACACCGACCCGGCGGACCGGCGCTTCCACGCCCAGCCGGTCTCCTGCCACGACTGCGGCCCCCGGCTCACCCTGACCGTCCCCGGCGCCCCGGTACGCGGCGGCGAGAGCGCCCTCACCGAGGCCCGGCGGCTGCTCGCGAAGGGCGCGATCCTGGCCGTCAAAGGGCTCGGCGGCTACCACCTGGCCTGCGACGCCACCGACCCGGACGCCGTGGAGCTGCTGCGCCGCCGCAAGAACCGGGGCGCCAAACCCTTCGCGCTCATGGCCCGTACCCCCGGCGAGATCGAACCGCTGGTCCGCCTCGGCCCTGCGGAACGGCGGCTGCTGACCGGCCCGGCGCGGCCCGTCGTCCTGCTGCGCCGCCGCCCCGGGGCCTCCGGCCGGATCGCGGCCGGCCGGGTCGCACCGGGCTCCCCCGATCTGGGGGTGATGCTCCCGTACACCCCGCTCCACCATCTGCTGCTCGGCCTGGACAGCGATCCCGACGGCCCGGCGGTGCTCGTGATGACCAGCGGGAATCTGGCCGGCGAGCCCATCGTCACCGACGATGCCGAGGCCCTGGAACGGCTCGCTCCGCTGGTCGACGGCTGGCTGGCGCACAACCGTCCGATCCGGGTGCCCTGCGACGACTCGGTGGTCCGGGTGGTGGACGGCGAACCCCTGCCGCTGCGCCGCTCCCGGGGGTACGTCCCCACGCCGGTACCCCTGCCGGTGCCGGTGCGGCCGGTGCTCGCGGCGGGCGGCGACCTCAAGAACGTCTTCGCGCTCGCGGAGGGCGACCGGGCCTGGCTCTCGGGCCATATCGGCGACATGGACGACCTGGCCACCCTGCGCGCCTTCGACCGGGCGGTGGCCCATCTGACCGCCGTCACCGGGGTGTCGGGCGCGGCTCCGGTCGCGGACGGGCACCCGGGCTACCGCTCCGCCCGGCGGGCCGAGCTGCTGGCGGCGGGCCGGCCGGTCCCCCGGGTCCAGCACCATCACGCCCATGTCGCGGCGGCGATGGCGGAGCACGGTCTCGACGGCACCCGGCCGGTGATCGGTGTCGCCTTCGACGGTACGGGCCACGGGACCGACGGCACCGTCTGGGGCGGTGAGGTGCTGATCGCCGACTACGACGGCTTCGGCCGCTTCGCCCGGCTGGCGCCCGTACCGCTGCCGGGCGGGGACGCGGCCGTGGCCCGCCCGTACCGGATGGCCCTCTCCTGGCTGCGGGCCTCGGGGATCGCCTGGACACCCGACCTCGCCTGTGTGGCGGCCTGCCCGGAGGACGAGCTGCGGGTGCTGGCCCGGCAGTTGGAGACCGGGCTGCACTCGGTGGCCACCTCCAGCATGGGCCGGCTCTTCGACGCGATGTCGTCGCTGGCGGGCGTCTGCCACCGGGCCGGGTACGAGGCACAGGCGGCGATCGAGCTGGAGGCGGCGGCGTACGCCCATGGCCCGCTCTCCGGCGCGGGGTACGCGTTCGTCCTGCGCGAACCGGAGCCGCCACCACAGGGTTCCCCCGGGACGGACGGGCCCTGGACGGCTGATCCCGCCCCGGTTTTCGTGTCGGCCGTGGCCGATCTGCGCTCCGGGGCACCCGCCGGGCTGGTGGCGGCCCGCTTCCACGCCGGGGTGACCGGGCTGGTCCACGCCCTGTGCGTACGCGCCCGGGACCGCCACGGCCTGGCCACGGTGGCACTGACCGGCGGGGTCTTCGGCAACGCCCTGCTGCTGTCGGCATGCGCGGCGGCACTGGCGGCGGACGGCTTCACCGTACTCCGGCACCGCCGGGTGCCACCCAATGACGGAGGACTGGCACTCGGCCAGCTGATGGTGGCCGCGCGGGCCCTGACGGACGAGACAGAAGCGACGGACGAGACAGAAGAGGAGGCGGGCCGATGTGCCTGGCGGTGCCCGGCAGAGTGATCGAGATCGAGGAGCGGGACGGCACCCGGATGGCGGTCGTGGACTTCGGCGGTGTGGTCAAGGACGTATGCCTGGAGTATCTGCCGGACCTGGCGGTGGGTGAGTACGCCATCGTCCATGTCGGCTTCGCGCTCCAGCGGCTGGACGAGGAGTCGGCGCTGAAGACCCTCGAACTCTTCGCCGAACTCGGACTGATCCAGGAGGAGTTCGGCGACCCCTGGGAGGCGGCGGCCCAGGCCGGCCCCGAGGAGACGGCGGAGTGGACCGGGCGGGAGGCGGGCCGGTGAGATATCTGACGGAGTTCCAGAACCCGGAGCTGGCCCGGGGCCTGCTGGACGACATCCGGGCGACCGTGACCCGCCCCTGGGCCCTGATGGAGGTCTGCGGCGGACAGACCCACACCATCATCCGGCACGGCATCGACCAGCTGCTCCCCGACGAGGTGGAGCTGATCCACGGCCCCGGCTGCCCGGTCTGTGTCACCCCCCTGGAGGTCATCGACAAGGCGCTGGCCATCGCCGCCCGCCCCGGGGTGATCTTCTGCTCGTTCGGGGACATGCTCCGGGTGCCCGGCACCGACCGGGACCTGTTCCGGGTACGGAGCGAGGGCGGCGACGTCCGGGTGGTGTACTCACCGCTGGACGCGCTGCGGATCGCCCGTGAACACCCCGACCGCGAGGTGGTCTTCTTCGGTATCGGCTTCGAGACCACGGCCCCGCCGAACGCCATGGCGGTCCACCAGGCCCGCGAGCGCGGGGTGCGCAACTTCAGCATGCTGGTCTCGCACGTCCGGGTACCCCCGGCGATCGAGGCCATCATGACCTCGCCCGACTGCCGGGTACAGGGCTTCCTCGCCGCCGGTCATGTGTGCAGCGTCATGGGCACCGGGGAGTACCCGGCGCTCGCGGCCGGCCACCGGGTGCCGATCGTGGTCACCGGCTTCGAGCCACTGGACATCCTGGAGGGCGTCCGGCGCACCGTGCGTCAGCTGGAGCGGGGCGAACACCGGGTGGAGAACGCCTATCCGCGCGCGGTACGGCCGGAGGGGAACCCGGCCGCGCGGGCGATGCTGGAGGATGTCTTCGAGGTCACCGACCGCGCCTGGCGCGGGATCGGGGTGATCGAACGGAGCGGCTGGCGGCTCTCGCCCCGCTACCGCGACCATGACGCCGAGTACCGCTTCGACGTGACCGGCATCGACACCCGGGAACCCGCCGAGTGCCACAGCGGCGAGGTGCTCCAGGGGTTGCTGAAGCCGCATGAGTGCCCGGCCTTCGGCACCCTGTGCACCCCGCGCACCCCCCTGGGGGCCACCATGGTCTCCAGCGAGGGCGCGTGTGCCGCGTACTACCTCTACCGGCGGCTCGGCGCCCCGGTCCCCGCCCGGGAGGTGGACCCCGTTGGCTGACACCGTGCTTCCCCGGCTGCCGCTGGTCGACATCGCCGACTGGACCTGTCCCGCCCCCCTGCGCGACCACCCCCGGGTGGTGATGGGCCACGGCGGGGGCGGGGCGCTCTCCGCCGAACTGATCGAGAACGTCTTCCTCCCGGCCTTCGGGAACCGCACCCTGGCCACGCTCGGCGACTCGGCCGCCCTCGAACTCGGCGGCGCCCGGATCGCCTTCTCCACCGACTCGTTCGTGGTCCGGCCGCTCTTCTTCCCCGGCGGCTCCATCGGGGACCTCGCCGTCAACGGCACCGTCAACGACCTGGCCATGAGCGGGGCGCGGGCGGTCTATCTCTCCTGCGCGGCGATCCTGGAGGAAGGGGTGGAGACCGCCGTGGTCGCCCGGGTCGCCCAGGCGCTCGGGGACGCGGCCCGCGCGGCCGGGGTCGAGGTGGTGACCGGTGACACCAAGGTGGTGGAGGCGGGCCACGGCGACGGGATCTATCTCAACACCGCCGGGATCGGGCTGATCCCGCCCGGGGTCGACATCCGGCCCCAGCGGGCCCGCCCCGGCGATGTGGTGATCGTCAGCGGGGCCATCGGGCTCCATGGCGTGGCGATCATGAGCGTGCGGGAGGGGCTGGAGTTCGGGGTGGAGATCGAGAGCGACTGCGCCGCCCTCGGCACCCTGGTCGAGGCCATGCTCGCGGTCACCCCGGAGCTGCGGGTGCTGCGCGATCCCACCCGGGGCGGCCTCGCCGCCTCGCTCCACGAGATCGCCACGGCGGCGGGGGTCGGGATCGCCATCACGGAGCGCGCCGTCCCGGTGCCGCCGCCGGTCGCCAACGCCTGTGCGGTGCTGGGGCTCGACCCGCTCTATGTCGCCAACGAGGGCAAGCTGGTCGCCTGGGTGCCCCGGGAGCACGCGGAGGCGGTCCTCGCGGCGATGCGGGCGCATCCGCTGGGCGCGGAGGCGGCCGTGATCGGCGAGTGTGTGGCGGACCATCCCGGGATGGTGGTGGCGCGGACGGGGTTCGGGGCGACCCGGGTGGTGGATCTGCCGCTCGGGGAGCAGCTGCCCCGGATCTGCTGACCTTCCGTCATTCCGGGGGCTCCGTCACCCCGGTCCGGAGCCCCCGGGGAGCAGCCCGCGCAGCATCGCCCGGGTCTCCGGGTCGGTGGAGTGGACCACCACTCCGTGGAGCCCCCGGGTGAGCAGGGTGCGGTAGGCGGCCCGGATATAGCGGTCGGCGTCCTCGTCGGACGCGTCGCGGATCCGCAGATCGCGGGAGGCGCGGCGGTCGGTGACCCAGTCGCCGTCGCGCCAGACCAGGTCGGGGCCGATGATGACACCGCACCAGTCGAAGAGGGTGCCCCGGGCGAGATGGGGGGTGCCGATGCTGGCGAAGCCCTGGGGGTGGACCATCCAGGTGTCGGCGCCAGGAACGTCGTGCGACGCGTACGACCGGGAAACCCAGGGGCGCCACCAGCCACCTAGTCGGATGCCTGAACCGCTCCCGTGCTCGGGCGGGTCGGTCCAGCAACACCCCGCGAGAAGGCGGGCGGTGCGGCCCCGCCGTATCCGTGCGGAGACCAGCTCCTCCAGCTCCCCCGGGGTGTCGGCGAGCCGTACCTCGGGGTTGGGCGGAGGGCCGCCGCCCGGGACCGAGCCGTCCGGCTCCAGACCGAGCAGGACGGAGACCCACCGGTCGTACGGGGCCCGCTGCGGCTGGGCCAGTGCGTCGAGGTCGATCTCCCGGACCGTGCAGCCCGCTTGGGAGGCGGCACGGGCGATGGCGGCGAAGGTACCGGTCTCCCCGGGGTGACCGCCGCCCCGCTCGTCCAGGAGAAAGACGGGGACCCGGGCGGTCTTGATCAGCTTCTCGATCTGCGAGCGGCGCCTGGGGAACATCCGGATGTACTGGGCACCATCACAGATCAGCGAGAACGGGCGCCCCTCGCCCGGCCCTCGGAGGAAGTCGAGGTTGCGAATGTTGTCCAGCTCCGGAGGACCGCAGGCCCAGGCCGCACGAACCGCGCCGTTGAGAGCGGCTGAAGCGCTGGTGTACACGGCGGAGACTCCGCGACGCGTCAGTTCCCGCAGAACGGCCAGCCCCACGGCGGTGCCGCCGCCGGCTGGGCCACCCGTGACGACGATGACCTCCTTGACCTCGGCGCTGCCGGCCCGTACCACCTCGGCCAGCACGCGCTCGTACCCCTCCTCCCACCCCGGGGCCACGGTGAATTGCGGATGCACGGAGTAGAAGGCCCACCCGGGTCCGTCGAGCAGATCTTCGGCGGCCGGTAGACCGGGCCGCTCGGAGAAGCGCCGTTGAAGCAACTCGACGGCCTCGTTCCGGGCGAACTCACCGAGGATCGGAATGTCCGTGGGCGGATATGCCGTGAGCGAGCGGGTCTCCGTCCGCCCCCAGTAGACCAGGGCGCCCATCCTTTGGGGACTCGCGGCGAAGTGGAGCCGACTCCGGACGAGATGGTCCCGGTCCCGGCGGACCCGGGAGAGCGCGGTCCGGATCGCCTGGGGTGCCACCCGCTGTCCCCCCTTGATCTCCACCACCAGAAAGACGGACTCGCCCTCCGGGCCGAACCCGGTGACCAGCGCGTCGACCCGGCGCGACGACCCGGGGAGGCGGTACTCCGGCAGCACCCCCACCTCCGGGAGCCCGGCCTCGCACAGCAGCTCCAGCAGCCCCCGCAGCCCCTCCAGCGCGGCCAGTGGAGCGCTCAGGGAGATGTCCGAGTCCAGCAGGGCGAGGAGTTCGGCGGCGGTCGCCCGCTCCGGGAGCTTCCGGGCCTCCGGCGGAGCGCTGTCCGTCGTACGGTCGCCCCGGAGTTCGTAGACCGCGCCGAGGGGGGTACGGAGCCGGGCGCCCCCGGCGCCGATCCGTACGGTGGTCGTGGCGCAGGATGCCACCAGGACCGTGCGCGCGGGGCCGTCGGGCAGCGGCAGGATCTCCACCATCCGGGGATCGGTGTCGGGTACGAGGATCGCGTCCCCGCCGTTCACGGGGCCGCCCAGCCGCAGTCGTCGGCCGACGCGCGCCACCGTCAGCGGTACCTGGGGGACCGCGTCGGCGAGGACGGCGACATCCGCCGGGGCGAGCGCCGGGGGCGGCTCGGGGACGGCGGGGCCATGGCCGGGGATCCGGTGGGCCGTGACGGTGGCGAGCTGCCAGGCGGTGACGGTCCCCCGGACGGCGTCGGGGAGCCGGGGCCAGGCCCCCGCGAGCCAGTCGGCGATCCCGTCGCGGCCCTCGGCGACCAGGGCGCGCAGCGCGGGCCGGAGCACCTCCTCCAGCGCCTCGGCGCGACCGGCGCGGACACAGACATCGGCCCAGACGGCCCGCTCCTCCAGGCGCAGCGCGGGCGAGAGGGCGGCATGGGTGCGGGAGACCAGCTCGCCGAGGTTCCACAGCGGGTCGTCCGGGGGGCTGTGGCGGAGCCGTTCGGCGAGTTCGGCGCGGAGTTCGGGGAGCAGCCCGGGGCGGAGGGCGATGGCGCCCTGGGTGCGGGCGGCGGTCCAGGGGCCGAACCAGAGGTCGGACTCGTCGCCCACGTCGAGCCGGGGGAAGAGCCGGACCCGGACGGCGCGCAGCAGCTCGGGCTCGATCCGGGTGGCCACGCTGAGCGCGGCGGCGAGCCCTCGTACCCCGCTGTCGGAGGCGGTCCGGGGGGCGGCCCCGGGACCGGCGGCGGGGGTACGGGGCCGGGCGGGGCCGGTGGCCGGGGGGACCGGGGGCGGCGGGATCGCGCCCAGGGAGGGCAGGGCCTGCGGGGGCTCCGCCTGGGTGGTCTCGGCCGGTGGGACGAGGGCCGGATCCGGCACCACCAGCGTGGGCGGCTCGTCGTCGGCCGCGACCGGCTCCAGGGGCAGGGGAGGCACCGCCCCGGCAGCGTGCCCGCCCCCGTATCCGTCCTCGTATCCGTCCTCCCGGGCCGCCGCGATCCACTCCGGCACCCCGGCGGGCGCGGCCACGACGGGGCGGTCGCCCGTGGTGAGGGTCCGGCGCACCAGAAGGAAGTCCCGTACCGCCGTATGGGTGAAGGCGACCGAGTCCGCCGGACGGGCCGTCAGCAGCCCGGCGCGCTCGGTCAGATAGGCGAGCAGGGCACGTGCCGCCACCGCCCGCCGACCGGTGCCGACGCCCGGCACGCTCTCCTCGAAGAGCTGGAGGACGGTACGGGAGGGGAGTTCGGGCCGCCCGTCGAGGGCCATCCGGTGGGCGACGGCCTGGAGGGCCGCGTACCGGTCCTCGTCGAGGAGCGGCAGGGCGCGTTCGGCACCGATACGCCGGGCGCGGTCCCGGGCGCCGAGCAGCAGCGCGGTGACCCCGTGCAGATAGGCGGGGGCGGGCAGGACTCCGTGCTCGGCCGTCAGCGCGGAGAGCGTCGCGCAGATGAGGGGGGTGGCCGCAGCCTCGGCGAGCGGGGGCCGGGAGCGCAGCAGACCCTCCAGGGCCGCCGCCCCCGTATCAGAACTGTCCGGGCCTTCGGGGCTCCCGGGGTCGTCGGGTCCGCCCGGTGCCCCGGGGTTCCACCGGTGGACGAGTGCGGTGCGCTCGTCGTCGGTGAGCGGCAGCAGGGTCGCCTCGGTGAAGCCGGACCGGGCGAGCCAGCCGTCGCGGGCCGCGTGCGGGCGGGTGAGCACCACACAGAGGTTGCCCGGGTGGACGGTGACGAGTTCGCCGATGAGTTTCCCGACGGCGGTGCGATAGGCGTAGGCCGCCTCGTCCAGGCCGTCCAGGAGGACGAGTCCGCGCCCCTCGGAGAGCACCCGGTCGATCCAGCCGTCGTGGAGCCGTTGCAGGGGGAAGCCGGGGCGGGAGGCGATCAGTTCGTCGACCGTCCCGGGTGGGGCGTCGGATGCGGTGTGTGAGCGGAGCGGGACCGGGAAGGGGATGCGTCCGCGCAGCCAGGGCGGGGCGTCCTCCCGGGTGGCCCCGATCGCGAGCCGGGCGGCCAGGAAGGTCTTGCCGGAGCCGGGGCCGCCGCGTACCAGCAGCCGTGGGTGCTCCCCGGGCAGCAGCCCCGCGTCCCGGGAGGCGCCCCGGGGGGTGACGGCCCGTACCGTGACCCCGACGCGGTCGGCCGGCCGGGTCGCCGAGGCGTCGGAGACGCCCTCCTCGGCCAGGCCGAGGACGCGGACCGTGCGGTGTTCCTCCCGTATCCGGGCGAGATAGTCGCGTTCGAAGTCGCGGTCGCTCTCCTCCAGCCGCCGCCGCTGGGCGAGCAGCCGTTCGTCGGAGCGCCGGATCAACTCGGCGTTGCTCCGGGCCCGGTGGTCCGCCGGTGCCGGGGATTCGGGGGCCCGGTGGGCGAGCCGGTGCAGCACATGGACGCAGAAGGTGCTGAGCAGCTCCTGCCAGACATGTTTGCCCTTGGCGGAGAGGCCGCGCCCGATGGAGCCCTCGCGCAGCAGCCGGTCCCGCAGCGCCCGGTGTCCCCCGCCGACCGCCTCCCGATCGGTCAGCCGCAGGGTGCCCAGCGCGGTCAGGGACTCATTGAGGGCGGCGGTGATCCGGGTGCGTTCCTCGGCGGTGAAGCGGCGGCCCCGGCCGTGCGAGGAGTACCGGAACAGCTCGGAGATCAGGGCGTTGCCCTCGTCGGGTCCGATGGGCGCACCGCCGCCGGGGAGGACCACGAACGCCGACAGTGGCTCGGGGCCGCTCCGGGCGGGGCCGGGGACGAGCCGTTCGACCAGCGGTGCCACCGCCGGTGACGGCAGTCCCACCAGGGTCTCCGTGGGCTCCATCTCCCCTGCTCCCCCGCTGTCGCACCAGGCCGGCACCGCCCCGTTCCGCCCATCGTAGGGGCCGGACACCCGGAATCTTTGCCGAACGGCCCTCCGTTCCGCCAGAATCACGCTGTGGAGACGTACGGGGGGACACCGATACGGTCGGCACACCGGCAGGGGTACGACAGCAGGGTTACGACGCTCCGTGGACCGGGCTCCCGTGGTACGCCGTGCCCCGTCGGCGTGCGGAGCAGGGGCCGAGCGCGGTGACCCAGGTGTTCATCAGTCACAGTGCGAAGCGGGACCCGGGCACCCTGGCGGTGATCGAGCGGGTCACCGACGGTCTCGCCGCCCGGCGGTTCGAGGTCCGGGTGGACATGGACGCGCTGCGTCCCGGGGACGACTGGTGCGACACGCTCTACCAGTGGCTCGGGGAGTGCGACGCGGCGGTCGTCTTCTTCAACGAGGCGGCGCTGACGTCGTTCTGGGTGCGGCGGGAGGTCAACATCCTGCTGTGGCGGCGCGCGCTCAATCCGCGCTTCCGGGTGATTCCCGTGCTCATGGGGTCGATGACCTCGCAGCGGCTGCGGGACGAGGGGTTCACGGATGTGCTGCCGGTGGAGTTCGCCCGCGACAACGGGCCGGATGCCGGGCCGGGCACCGGGCCGGATGCCGGGCCGGGCACCGGGCCGGACGCCGAGCTGGACGCCGAGCTGGACGCCGGGCCGGACGCCACGGAGCGGCTGGCCGACGCGGTGCTGGAGCGGTTTCCGGAGCAACCCGCCCCCGGGGAGGGCACGGAGGGCTCGGACACCGACCCGATGCGCCACTGGGTGGGCCGGATAGCGGACCAGCTGGGGCAGGCCGGGAGCGACCGGCCGCTGCTGAAGGCCGCCCGGGTGCTGGGCATCCGGGAGGACGAGCTGGGCCATGTCCGGGCGGACGCGGGGGCCTGCCGGCTGCTCGCCCATCGCATGCTGGGGACGGTGGCGGGCGCGCCCCTGAAGAGCGCCCTGATGGAGCTGTCCGGCTCGCTCGGCACCGACCAGCTGAACCGGCTGATCGCGCAGTTGCTGCCGATCTGGGTCAATGGCGAGTCCGCCCGGCACATACTGCCGCCGCCGAACCGTTCGGGCAGCCGGGCGGTGGTCCTCAACGCCTGTCAGCAGAGCACGGCGCAGCACTATGTCGACCGGGCGATGTGTCTCCAGATCGACCGCTACCACGTCGAGTCGGCCGGAGGGCTGCCGCTGGGCGAGGACGCGGCGGAGGAGCTGACCGAGGAGTGCGTCGAGGCGGTACGGAAGCTGCTGAACCATCCACCCGGGTGGCCGCCGGAGCGGTTCCGGCCCCGGGAGGGGGTGCTGCACTGTCTGAGCGTCGATGTGGCGGGGCTGCGGCCCGCCGTGGTGGCCGGGGCGGTGGGCGCGCTGCGGCACCGCTTTCCCTGGCTGGTGCTGCTGCTGTTGACCGGTGAGAGCGTGCCGGACCGGCGGACCCTGGACGCCTGGCGGCTGGACGACCTTGTCATGGTGGCACCCGGCCTCACCGGAGACGAGGAGATCCTCGGCTATCAGCTCACCAGGGATCTCCTCGACCTGCCCAAGCGGCTGAACGGCTCATGGAGGTAAAGCGAATGGACTCACCACCGGCCATGGACCCAGCGGGTACGGGCTCAGCGGCCATGGACCCGGCTGTCGGAGGCCCGGCTGTCGGAGGCCCGGCGGCGGTGGCGCACCGGACCCCGGGGCCACCGCGCTCCCCCGACTCCCGGGACGGGCAGGTCTACCTCATGACGCCCGATGTCGCGCTGGCCGTCGAGGTGGCGCTGGCCACCGGCCGGCCGCTGCTGCTGCGCGGCGAACCGGGGTCGGGGAAGTCCTCGCTCGCCGCCCATGTGGCGCACACCTGGGGCTGGCGCTACTACGAGCATGTGGTGACCTCCCGTTCCAAGGCGGACGATCTGCTGTGGACCTATGACCATGTGCGCAGGCTGAGCGATGCCCAGGTGCGGACGGCGGGCACCGAACTGGACGACGGCCGCTATGTCACCCCGGGGCCGCTGTGGTGGGCCTTCGACCCCGTATCGGCGCGCACGGCGGGCGACGGCGCCAGGAAGGACACCGGGGACCAGGACCGGGATCGGGACCGGGACCGGGACCGGCCGCACGCCGTGGTGCTGGTGGACGAGATCGACAAGGCGGACCCGGACCTCCCCAACGGTCTGCTGGTGCCCCTGGGTTCACAGCGGTTCACCGTCGCCGAGACCGGTGAGACGGTACGGAGAAGGGCGGCCACCGGGTCAGGCACGGACGGGGAGCCGCCGCGCCATCTGGTCGTCATCACCACCAACGAGGAACGGGAGCTGCCCCAGGCGTTTCTGCGGCGCTGTGTGATCGCCTCGCTGCCGCAGCCGGACGCGGGCCGCCTTGTGGAGATCGCCGAGGCCCACTTCCGCAGCGACTACCGGGAGTTCGGCCCGGCCGACGAGGAGTTGGCCAGGGAGCTGGCCGAGGAGATCGAGCGGGCCCGCGAGGAGGCCCGCGCCCGGGCGATCCGGCCGCCGTCCACCGCCGAGTTCCTGGACGCGCTGCGCGCCTGCCGGACGCTGGGGATCGATGTCGAGGACCCGCGCTGGCCCCTGCTGAAGAGCCTGACCCTGCTCAAGCCGCAGCAGCCGGGGGGCTGAGCACATGGCCGGGGACATCTGGCTCGGGGATCTCGCCGGGGCGCTGTCGCTGGCCGCCCCCGACGACCGGGAGCGGCAGCGGACCATCGCGGCGCTGCTGGGCTTCGCCCCCCGGGATCCGGCGGCGTACGGGGAGCGGCCCGCCGCCCCGGAGCCGGACGGGGAGCCGGAGCCCGGAAACGGAACACCCGGGGCGCCCGCCGGGGAGCCGGAGCCCGCCCCGGAGCCGGCCGGTGAGCCGGAGCCCGGCGCCCCCGAGCCCCCGGCGGAACCGGCGGAGGGGGCGGCGGCGGTCCGGCTGCTGACGCCGGTGGCCCAGGTGACACCGCCGCCCGAGGAGTGGGGCACGGCCTCGCTGCCGACGGCCCGCGCGGGCCCCGGCAGCCCGGTGCCGCCGCATGAACCGCTCTTCGCCCCCCGGTCGTCGGCGGCGCTGGTGCAGACGGCAGTGGCGCGGGTGGTCGCCGAGGGCGAGCCGGACATCCCCCGGATCGTCGGCCGGCTGGCCCGGGGCCATGCCCTCACCCGGGTGCCGCTGCTGCCGGTGGCGACGCTCCGCTTCGGGGTGCAGATCCTGGTGGACCTCGGGGCGGGGATGGCCCCCTTCGCCCGGGACCGGACCGATCTGGTGGACCAGGTACGGGCGGTCGTGGGCCGGGACCGCACCCGGGTCCGGTACTTCGAGGACGCGCCGCTGCGCGGGACGGGCGACGAGGCCCGCTGGTCCTGGGGCCCGTACACCCCGCCGACACGCGGCACCCGGGTGCTGGTCCTGAGCGATCTGGGGATCGGCGGGCCCGCCGTCCATCCGCGCCGGAGCACCCCCGACGAGTGGCGGGAGCTGGCCCGGGTGGTGGAGCGGGCGGGGTGCCGGGTGACGGCCTTCGTCCCCTGTCCGCCGCGCCGGGTGCCCGCCTGGGCCGCCGCGACCATGGATGTGGTGCCCTGGGACCGGCCCACCACGGTCGGCAGGGTCCGGCGGCTGCTGCTGCCGACCGGCGACCGCTGAACCCCGCCGCGCCGCCGGGAGTCCGGGCACCACCGTCGGCGGTCCGGGCACCACGGGTGGGTGGTCCGGGCGCCACCGTCGGGGCTGCGGGCACCCCCGTCGGCCACACCGCCTAAAACGCCGCCCCCTTCGGGGGGCGGACCCTTCACCGCGCTTCCTTCACACCTTCCCCCGGGTAATTTCCGTTCGCACACGCACGAGACGCGCCACGTTCACATTCCGCTGGTCTCCCGTGCACACCCACCGGGAATCACTCTCGCGCCCGGACAACTCCGGCGAGGCGGGCCGGACCCCTCGAACCACTGCGGCAGGATCTCGGAGGAGCCCATGCGAAGGAACGTCACAGCCCTGTTCACCTCACTCGTCGCCACGGCGGCGGTACTGGCGGGGGCGGGAAGCGCCCGGGCCCTCGCCCCCGAGGCGGCCGGGGACCAGGGCAGGCACCGGCCCGCGCCCCCGGCCATAGACGGCGGAGCGTGGCAATCCGGCCATCTCCAGGGCATGGCCCTGGACCGCCGGAAGGGGTTCATGTACTTCTCCTTCACCAATCTGCTGGTGAAGACGGATCTGCGGGGCACCCCCATCGGCTCCGTCACCGGCTTCACCGGTCACCTCGGTGATCTCGACGTCAACAGATCCGACGGCCGGGTCTACGCCTCACTGGAGTACAAGGCGGCGAAGGCGTTCTACATCGCGCTCTTCGACGCGGACCGCATCACCCGGATGAACATGGACGCCCAGTCCACCGGGGTGGTCTCCACGGTCCATCTCCGGGAGGTGGTGGAGGACTACACCGCCGACATGAACGGCGACGGGGTCTTCGACGGCAACACCGGGAACACCCCCGACCACCGGTACGGGTGCAGCGGGATCGACGGCATCGCCTTCGGCCCGTCCTTCGGCCGCCACGGCCGGGAGCGGCTGACCGTCGCGTACGGCGTCTACTCCAACACCACCCGCGCCGACAACGACCATCAGGTGCTGCTCCAGTACGACGTACGGCGGTGGGGCAAGTACGAGCGCCCGCTCACCGAGACCGACCCGCACACCAGCGGGCCGTCGGAACCCGACGGCAAGCACTTCCTGTACACCGGGAACACCACCTACGGGGTGCAGAATCTGGAGTACGACGACGAGAGCGGCAACTGGCTGATGGCCGTCTACAAGGGGAAGAAGAAGACCTTCCCGAACTACTCGCTCTTCGTCGTGGACGGATCCGAGCGCCCCTCCTGGGGGCTGATCCGGGGTCAGCGCGAGCCCGAGTACGGGCGGCTGCTCGCCCTGCGGTCGGAGGGCCTGCACCATGGGCCGACCGGGGTGTACGGCTATGAGTCGGCCGGTCAGTACGGTCTGGTGGCCCTGGACGACGACCGCTTCTATGTCGCCGAGGCGGGCACGGTGGAGTCGGGCGGGGTCATCCGCCAGACGGGCCGGGCGGTGCTCCACGGCTGGACCGGGCTGACGCCCAACCCCTTCACGCCGCTGCCGCCGCGCTGACCGGTGGCCCGGGGGCCGGTCGTGCGCGGCGCTGTCCCCAGCGCGGCGTGTTCCGTGGGCGGGTCCTGTCAGCCCCGGCGGCGGTCCCCGGGCTCCACCGGCGCCACCCGGTTCAGTGCCTCCTCCAGTCCGCCGAGGACGGCGGTGCAGTCCTTCAGCAGGGTCGGCGCGTCGGCGGCGGTGACAAAGAGGACGCCCAGCCAGTTGGCGGCCCCGGCGGCGGGGTCGTAGTCGGGGATCGGATGGTCCGGCGGCAGATCGAAGGCGGCCACCGGTTCGACGGCGGTGCCCGGGGTGACGATCCCGTCCCACTCCACCTGGCGGGGGCGCCAGGCCGGGCGGGTACGCCAGGGGGTGCCGACGGCGTCGGCGGGCGCGGCGACCAGGGAGGCGGCGGCGCCCCGGCCGGAGACCGGCATCCGGGACGGGTAGGCGACCTCCTCGCCCAGCAGTTCCCGTACCAGCAGGGAGATCGGGTCGAGTCCGAAGACCTCCTCCACCATGCGGGTGATCATCACTCCGCCGAAGCGCGCCGCCGTCTCGATGACCGCGATCCCGCCGTCGGCACGGAGCTTCAGCTCGGTGTGGGTGCCGCAGGTGTCCAGGCCGAGGGCGTCCACGGCGCGCCCGGCGACCTCCTCGATCTGCCGCTGCCGGGCCTCGGAGAGCACACAGGGCGCGGTGCTGGCCACCTCGTTGAAGGGCGGGATGGGCGGCATCCGGGCGGTGACACAGAGGGCGTGGTGGACCCCTCCGGCGACGATCCCCTCGACGCTGACATAGTCGCCGTAGTCGCCGTGGCCCCCGCCCGCGCCCTCGTCCCCGACCTCGCTGCCACTGCTGCTCTTACCGCTGTCGCTGCCGTACCAGTCGGCGGCGCTGCCCTCGATGATCTCCTCCACGATCAGGGCCCGGTCGGCGCCGGTCTCGTACAGCTCGCTCATCCGGATCTCACGGCCCTTGTCGAGGGCCTGGGCGACCTGGGGCCAGGCGGTGGCGGCGTCGTCGGGCGAGCGCAGCACCAGCTGGGCGATGGACCCCGCGCTCCAGGCCGCCTTGAGCAGCACCGGCGGAGTGAGTTCGGTGAGCGCGGTGCGCAGCTCCGCCTCGGAGCCCACCCGGCGGAAGGCGGGGACGGGGACCCCGGCGGCGGCCCAGACCTCCCGCATCAGCCGCTTGTCGCGGGCGCGTTCGGCAGCGGCCGGTCCGGCGCCGCGCAGCCCCAGCCGGTCGGCCGCGTGGGCCACGGCGAGGACGGCGAACTCGGAGAGGGTGAGGACGGCGTCCGCCCCGATCTCCTTGGCGACCCGGACGATCTCATCGGTGACGGTGTCACCGGAGGCGGCTCCCGGGGGGACGGTGGCCTCGGTGATGGAGGCGCAGTGCGGGCGCCAGTGGTCGGCGGCGGCGGTGGGCAGGGGCATCAGGGCCAGGACATGCAGTTCCGCGTGGGCGGCGATCCGGGGGAAGGCGTGCTCCAGGGCGGTGCCGCCCTTGGCATAGACGTACAGGACTCGACTCATGCGACGTTCTCCTTTCGCGGGGAGCGCGGCCCCTCGGCGGGGCGGCGCGGGGCGCGGCGCACCAGATGGACGAGGACCGCGAGGGCGCCCATCAGCACCACCGTGCCGACGGCGGTGATCAGCAGGAACCGCTCCATCTCGCCCCGGGCGAGAAAGCCGCCGAGGGCCCAGATGGCCAGGGCGCAGACGGCCCGGTCGAGGAGCGATTCGGTGGAGAGCAGGGTGGCGCGGTGCCGGGCGTCGGGGATGGCACGGTTGACGACCTGCCGCTGGATGGGGAAGACCAGTCCGGCGGCGAGGGAGAAGAGACAGAGCAGGGCGGCGGTGGCGGGGAGCCCGGCGGGCACCAGCAGCCCGAGGGCGAGGGCCATCACCACGGTCAGCGCGAAGACGGAGCGGACCTCGCCGAAGCGGCGCAGCCAGCCGGAGCGGGCGGCCCCGGCGAGTTCGAAGACGGTGGTGACCGCCATCATGAGGCCGAAGGCGGCGAGCGGCAGCTCCTTCTCGGTGAGGATCGGCTGGAAGAGGTTGGCCTGGCCGATCCGTACCAGGGTGAAGACGGCGACCCCCTGCGCCATCAGCAGGGCGAGGACGGGGGATGTGCCCAGGGTCCGCAGCGCCTCCCACTGGTCGCGCGGGGAGAAGAGCGGCGCCCGCCCCCCGCCACCGTCCTTGCCGCCGTCCTTGCCGCCGTGGCCCGGCAGGGCGGGCAGCCGCAGGGCGAGGACCACGGCCATCGCACTGCACAGGGTGGTCAGGACATACGGTGACGGGGCCTGCCACTGCATCAGTACACCGGCGGCCGGGAGACAGACGATCCGGCCGGTGAGGGCGTACGCCCGTCCGCTCCCCTCGGCCTGCTGATAGGCCGCGCCGGCGTCGGTGCGCTGGAGGTACTCGTACAGATAGGCGCTGCCCGCCCCGGAGACCAGGGAGTTGGCGAGGGCGAAGAGCAGGAAGTGGGTCAGGAAGCCGCTGTACGAGGTCCACACGGCGGGCAGCAGATTGGCGACGGTGAGGACCAGGGCCCCGCTCTGGAGGAAGCGCCGGTAGTCGAAGCGGTCGGCGAGGGCCCCGGTGGGCAGTTCCAGCAGACAGAAGGCGAGGTAGTAGAGGCTCTGGATCTGGAAGATCTCCGCGTCGTCCAGCCCGCTGTCGCGCTGGTAGACATAGAAGACCGGCAGCCACCAGAGCAGTCCGGTGAAGAGCTTGTAGCCGTTGTGGAGCCTGATGACCCGCCGGGCGGCGGGCGGCAGGGAGGGCGTCATCCGCCCGCCCGCACCCGGTAGGGGCGGATCTGGAGCAGCCGGATCAGTTCGCCGTCCAGCGCCCATTCGACGTCGACGGGGGTCTCGTAGAGGTAGTCCGGGGAGAAGTGGGACTGGAGCAGCCGTCCGATGAGGGCGAGCCGGCCCAGCGCGACGCGGGTGCGGGTGTCGAGGTCGGTGCCGGCGGAGCCGAGCGAGACGGTCCGGCCGCCGCCCTCGACGGTGTTGTAGAGGTGCTGGATGGGGGCGGCGACGCCGTCCACCACATCGGCGACGGAGCCGGTGGAGATGTTGGCGTACACATTGCGGAAGTCGCGGGCGTCCAGCGGGTTGCAGGTGACGAGGACACCGCCGAGGGGGACCGGGACCTCCTCCTGGACGATGACGCCCATGTAGGAGTCCTCCAGGCTGATGCCGGCCTCGTCGCGGAGGCGGACGCTGCGGGCGGAGACCACGGAGGCCCAGACCTCGCGGACACCGTCGGCGATGGCGTCGGTGGTGCGGGCGTGGGGGACGGATTCATAGACCCCGGCGGCCGAGAAGCCCTCCAGGTCCTCGGCGTTGGAGGAGCTGCGGACGACGAAGCGGGCGACGCCGGAGAGATGGGTGACGACGGCCTCGTCGATCCGGGCCCGGATGTCGTCGGGGAGCCGGGTGGTGGTGATGAGGTGCTGGAGTTCGGCGCAGATGGCGTCGAGGGGTCCGGCGCCGACCTCCAGGACCATCTTGAGCCGTCCGATGGTCTGCTGGATCCGGGGCGACGACTCCAGGAAGCGGCGTTGCAGGGAGAACGGCAGGGCGATGCCGCGCGGCACCTGGACGTACTTGCGGACCAGCCGGCGGGCGGCGGCGGAGAGGGTGGCGTCGTCGGCGGGGCCATGGACGTCGAGGAGTCCGGCGAGATGGTCGAGGAGGTCGGCGCGGGGCGGGCGGGGCACCCGGTAGAAGCCGAGCCAGCGGCCGGAGCCGTTCTCCAGGACACCGAAGAGTTCGCCGATATTGGCGGCCTTGGTGCCGTAGCGGTAGTGGTCGCCCCGGCGCAGCCGGGACAGTTCCACGATGGAGGCGGCCTCGGTCTCGGGGCGTTCGAGCACCACGAGATCGCCGGACCAGGGGCGTCCGGTGTCCAGGTCGGCGGGTTGCTCGGCCTCCTCGATCCGGACCTCTCCGGCGGCGGCGGCCACCTCGTAGCGGACCCACTGGCCGCCGAGTCCGGCGCGTTCCAGGTGGTCGAGGATGTCGGTCTGGATGGCGTTGGGGATGCCCCAGCCGGTGGCGAGGACATTGGTGTGGGAGAGCGGGGTGGTGTGCTCGGCGTTGACCAGGCCGGAGATCCGGGGGATGTCGTCGGGGACGCGGGGCATGACGACGATGTCGTGCCAGCGCAGGGTGGGCAGGGCGGCGCGATAGGCGGCCTCGGTACGGAAGAGGCGCAGCCTGCCGTAGGCGACTCCGGTGTTGAGGGGGACGTACGCGCCCTGGGAGAAGAGTTCATGGGCGAGCAGCCGGGGCAGTTCGGCCGCCGGGACGGCGGCGACGGAGGTCTCCTGGTGGTGGTTGGCGGGTTTGCAGTAGAGCGGCAGCGCCGGGTCGACATGGGCGCGTACCTGCTGGTGGAAGGAGCGGAGCATCGCGCCGTCCATGGTGTCGGCCTCGACGGTCTCCAGGGAGAGGAGCGGCTGTTCGGGGCCGTCGGTGCCCGGGGTCCGGCGCCGGTGGAGGGCGAGGAGTCCCAGGTAGAAGCGCCGGTCCGGGCGGACATAGACATCGTGGTTGAAGGAGTCGATGTCCCGCAGGAGCCGTTCGGGCGGGGTGCCGAGGATGTGTTCGGCGATGTAGTGCACATGGAGCGGATTGCCGGTGCTGTCGATGATGTGGAGCGTCGATTCGTCGCGGTCGAGGACGACCTTGACGAAGGGGTAGCCGGCGAGGTTGCCCGCGATACGGGTGAAGTCCTCGGCGGTCAGGGGGGTGGTGACGCCCTCGGGGGCGATGACGGCGGGGGCGCCGCTGGAGGTGGCGGCAGCGGTGGCGGTGGGGTTCACCATGGGCGATCACCGGTCCGGGGTACGGGGCGCGGGGCGTCCGCGCGGGCGGGGGTCCTCATGAGCGGTTCGGCTCTCCCATTCGGGGACGGAGTCGGCGATGTCGTCTCCTGCCGTGGCGGCGTGCGGGCAGCCCGACGCACCGTCCGCTCGTGGTGCGGTCGGTGCGGTGGGCTCAAGGGTTCCGCGGGTGGTGCGTGTGCCGATCCGGGAGGGACATCGGTGTCACGGGCTCATGGAAGACACCGGAGCCTGCGGCTCCCTAAAGCGGGCCGGGGAGTGGTCCCGTTCCCGGCCCGCCGTCCGCGCCCGGAGGGAGCCGGGGGCCGTACGGGACCCTGCCCGGCCCTCCGTACGGCCCCGGTGAACCACCCGGTGAGGCCACCCGCCCGCCGGGGGGGTGGGGCGGCGGTCTTCCCTCCGGGGCGCGTCGCTCCGTAGCGTTCCCCACCGACCGGCGGTGAGGGGAGCGGCCATGGGCGGGGAGAGCACCGGGCACGGACGGGCGGGGCGGAGCAGGCGGGGCGCGCTGGGGGTCGCCGCGCTCGCGGGCGGCGGCGCGCTGCTGCCGGCGGGGGGTGCGCGGGCCGCCGGGGGTACCCCCGACGCACCTGACGCACCCGGCACCCCCGAGGCACCGAGGGTCGGGCCGGGCGATCCCCGCTACGGCCATCTGGTGAGCAGGGGCGCCAACCGCTTCCGGGGCACCCCCGATGTGGTGCGCCCGGCCGGGACCACCGCCCAGGTGGTCTCCTGTGTCCAGGAGGCCGTACGGGCGGGCGCCCGGCTCGCCGTCCGCAGCGGCGGCCACTGCTTCGAGGACTTCGTGGACCACCCCGGTGTCCGGGTGCTGATCGACCTCTCCCGGATGCGGGAGGTGGCGTACGACCCGGCGCGCCATGCCTTCGTGGTGGAGCCGGGGGCCACCCTGGAGGAGGTCTACCGGCTGCTCCACCTCGGCTGGGGGGTGACCCTGCCCGGCGGCTACTGCCCCGATGTGGGGGTCGGCGGCCATGTCGCGGGCGGCGGTTACGGGCCGCTGTGCCGGCTGTACGGGCTGATCTCCGACCATCTGTACGCGGTCGAGGTCGTGGTGGTGGACCGGGCCGGCCGGGCCCGCAGCGTGGTCGCCACCCGGGAGCCCGGCGACCCCCACCGGGATCTGTGGTGGGCCCACACCGGCGGCGGGGGCGGCTCCTTCGGGGTGGTGACCCGCTACTGGTTCCGCTCCCCGGGGACCACCGACGCCACCCCGCCCGAGCGGCTGTTACCGAGGCCCCCCGCGACCGCGCTGACCTTCCGCGCGTCCTGGGAGTGGAAGGATCTGGACACCGCCGCCTTCACCCGGCTCGTCGACAACTACGGCCGCTGGGCCGAGCGCAACAGCGCCCCGGACTCCCCCGCCGCCGCGCTCTACGCGGAGTTCTCGCTCTCCCGCCCGGCGGGCGGCGGCCCCACCCTTTTCGGCCAGATCACCGCCCCGGGGCCGGCGGCCGAGCGGCTGCTCGCGGAACACCTCGACGCCCTGAGTGCGGGCACCGCCCGGCCCGCCGCCCGCTCCTCGCGGGAGCTGCCCTGGCTCACCGCCACCCTGCGCGGCTCCGGTGAGAACGCCATCGGCGACTGGCGGATAAAGATCAAGTCGGGCCATCTGCGGCGCCGGCTCACCCCGCGCCAGCTCGCCGCCGTCCACCGCCAGCTCACCCGTACCGACACCGACGCCTTCGGCAGCCTCACCCTCAACACCTACGGGGGCAGGGTCAACACCGTCGCCCCGGCCGCCACCGCGACCGCGCAGCGCGACTCGGTCCTCAAGGCCGTCCATCTCACGGTCTGGCCGACACCGGACCAGGACGCCGCCCATCTCTCCTGGATACGGGAGTTCTACCGGGACATGTACGCCGACACCGGCGGTGTGCCCGGCCCCGACGCGGTGAACGACGGCGCCTTCATCAACTACCCCGACGCCGATCTCGCCGACCCCGCCCTGAACACCTCCGGCACCGACTGGCAGACCCTCTACTTCCGGGGGAACGCCGCCCGGCTGCGCCGGGTCAAGGCCCGCTGGGACCCGCGCGACCTCTTCCGGCACGCCCTCTCCGTCCCCGTGGGCGCGTCCTGATCTACAGTTCCCCCGTCACTGTCCAACCCTGGTGATCAGCGAAGGAATCACGAACCATGCCGACTGAGACGTTCGAGTTTCAGGTGGAAGCCCGCCAGCTTCTTCAGTTGATGATCCACTCGATCTACTCGAACAAGGATGTATTCCTGCGGGAGTTGGTCTCCAACGCCTCCGACGCGCTCGACAAGCTGCGCCTCGAAGCCCTCCGTGACGACACCCTCGGCGTGGAGGTGTCCGATCTCCATATCGAGATCGAGCCCGACCGCGAGGCCCGCACCCTGACCGTGCGGGACAACGGTGTCGGGATGTCGCACGAGGAGGTGGTGCGGCTCATCGGCACCATCGCCAACTCCGGCACCGCGGCCTTTCTGCGGGAGCTGAAGGAGGCGGCGGACAGCACCACCGCCGAGGGGCTGATCGGCCAGTTCGGCGTCGGGTTCTACGCGAGCTTCATGGTGGCCGAGGAGGTCACCCTGCTGACCCGCCGGGCGGGCGAGGAGCGGGGCACCCGCTGGACCTCGACCGGCGAGGGCACGTACACCATCGAGACCGTGGACGAGGCGCCGCAGGGCACCTCGGTCACCCTGCGGCTGAAGCCGGAGGACACCGAGGACCGGCTCTACGACTACACCTCGCCGTGGAAGATCCGTGAGATCGTCAAGCGGTACTCCGACTTCATCACCTGGCCGATCCGGCTGGTCCAGGAGGTGCCCCCGCCCGCCGCCGGTGAGCCGGAGGCCCAGTCCCAGTCCCAGGCGCAGGACGGCGAGGGCGACGACGGCACCACCCCGGCCGAGGAGACCGGGCCCGAGGTGCTGAACTCGATGAAGGCGCTGTGGGCCCGCCCGCGCTCCGAGGTCACCGACGACGAGTACCACGAGCTGTACAAGCACATCAGCCATGACTGGAACGACCCGCTGGAGACCATCCGGCTCCAGGCCGAGGGGACCTTCGAGTACCAGGCACTGCTCTTCATCCCCGCGCAGGCCTCCCGGGACCTCTTCCTCCAGGGGTACAAGCGCGGTGTCCAGCTCTATGTGAAGCGCGTCTTCATCATGGACGACTGCGAAGCGCTCATGCCGCCGTATCTGCGCTTCGTCAAGGGTGTGGTCGACGCCCAGGACCTGTCGCTCAATGTGTCCCGGGAGATCCTCCAGCAGGACCGCCAGATCCAGCTGATGCACCGGCGGCTGGCGAAGAAGGTGCTCTCCACGGTCAAGGAGATGATGACCGCGGCCCCCGAGCGGTACGCCACCTTCTGGGAGGAGTTCGGCCGGATCGTCAAGGAGGGGCTGCTGAGCGACTTCGAGAACCGGGACGCGATCCTCGGCGCCTGTTCCTTCGCCTCCACCCACGATGGGGAGAAGCCCACCACACTCGCCGGATATGTGGAGCGGATGGCGGAGGGGCAGGAGCACATCTACTACCTGAACGGGGAGTCCCGGCAGGCGGTGGAGAACTCCCCGCACATGGAGACCTTCCGGGAGCGGGGCATCGAGGTGCTGCTGCTGACCGACCCGGTGGACGAGGTGTGGGTCGACACGGTCCCGGAGTTCGAGGGCAAGCAGCTGCGCTCCGTCGCCAAGGGCGACCTCGACCTCGACGAGGCCGGGAAGAAGGACGAGGACGACGAGGAGCGGAGCAGGCGCGAGGAGAGCTATGCCCCGCTGGTGACCTGGATGTCGGGACACCTCGCCGACCGGGTCAAGCAGGTCCGGCTCTCCGCCCGGCTGACCGTCTCGCCCGCCTGTGTGGTCTCGGACAGCGGCGATGTGACCCCGGCACTGCTGAACATGTACCGCGCCATGGGGCAGGAGCTGCCCGAGGTGAAGCGGATCCTGGAGATCAATCCGGGGCATCCGCTGGTCGAGGCGATGCGGACGGCCCTCGGCGACGGGCAGGGGGACACCGCCCTGGAGGAGACGGCCGAGCTGCTGCACGACATGGCGCTGCTGGCGGAGGGCGGCGAGCCGGGCGACCGGTCCCGCTTTGTCCGGCTGGTGGCGGACCGGCTCCAGCGGGCGCTGTGAGCACGGGCTGAGAGCGCGCGGGGCCGGGCCGTCGACGGGATGCCGACGGCCCGGTCCCGGTGGCGCGTCCACGTCGGGGCCCGGCCCCGGCCGGGGTCAGGGCAGCCGGGTGGAGTGGGTGACCCGGTCGACGCGGTAGTAGTCGGCGACACAGCCGGCGGGCCAGGAGCCGTGCTTCCCGAACGGCTCCCCCATCCCGGCGACCGAGGTGGGGGTGTACGGGAGTTCCCGCGCGCCGAGGGCCGCCCGGTCCCGCATCCACCGGTCCTGACGGTCCCACCGCTCGGCCCGTACCCGCATGTCCGTACCCAGCCCGGCCAGCGGGACGGCGAGCGCCCCGCAGACCACCAGCGCCAGGGCCGCGCCGCCCACCGCCACCGGGCGGGTGACGGGCCGCCCGTACCGCCGGAGCGCCCGGCCGAGCAGCACCCCCGCGCCGAGGAGCAGAACCACGTACAGGAAGAGGAAGTCGTTCCACGCCCGGGTGACGACCACGATGCCGGAGCCGAAGACCGGGTAGGCGACCACGGTGCAGAGATACCCCGCGACCAGGAGGACCAGGGTCCCGGAGCAGAGCAGCAGGGCGGTGGCCCGGCGCGGGCGCAGCAGCACCGGGGGGCCGGGGCGGGTGCGCAGGACCAGCCCGGCGAGGACCCCGACGGCGACCGCGCCGAGGTACTGCCAGGTGGTGAGGAGGGTCCCCAGGATCTCGGCGAAGGCCTCCAGTGAACCGGTGAGCGATTCGGGGGAGAACGGTGTCATCCCCTCCGCGTCGTAACGCTCCCGCCGGGTCCGCGACCCCGGCGATGTGAGCAGGACCATCGCCCCGGTGCCGATACCGGCGGCCCCCGCCAGACACCAGGCCCTCGCCCGGACCCGGCGGTGTTCGGGGAGGAAGGCGCGGCCCGGTACCAGGACGGCGGCGAGGACGGTGAGCGCGACCACCGACGACTCCTCCGAGAGGGTGCCGAGGGCGGCACCCGCGAGGAAGACACCGGCCAGGGCGGCGGTACGGGCCCGGCGCGACCGGGCCCACAGCAGCGGGAGCAGCGCGGCGCAGGCGAGGACGGGGGCGAGGGTGTGGGAGACCGAGGAGGCGGGCCAGTAGAGGGTCTTGTAGGTGTTCGGGGAGGCCAGGAGGAAGAGCGCGGTGACGGTCACGGCGGCCAGGAACGGCACTCCGCGCGGCGCGGTCAGCCCGCAGCGGCCGGGCAGTGCGGCGGCCACCGCCCACACCACGGCGACCATGACGGCTCCGCCGACGGCGGGGTACCACTGGTGCCCGGCGACATCGAAGCGCGCGTACGCCCCGGTGAGCAGGGCGTTGACGATCCGTCCGTTGTCCTGGAGGTAGAACTTGCCGACGAGTCCAAGGACGCCCTCGTCGCGGACGAAGGGGAGGAAACACCAGTCGTCGGCGCCGGGGCGGACCCAGCGCCCCAGCCACAGGGCCCAGAGGAGCAGGGCGAGCGGCGGGAGTCCCAGCAGCACCGCCCAGCGGGCCCTCCGGGGCGGCCGTGCGCTCCCCGTACCGCCGTCGGCGCGGGCGGCTCCGGGTGCGGTGCCGGCCCGCGCGGCGACCGCGCCACGGGCCGTCCGCAGGGCCCAGGGGAGCACAGCCGCCACCAGCCCGCCGCCCAACAGGGCGGGGTTCCCGGCGGCTTCGGGGGGTGCGGCGGCGAGAAGGAAGGGAGAGCCCGCGGTCATCAGGACGGCCGGGCCGGAGAGGGAACAGCGCATGGTGGTGTGCCAGGTGGGCTCGGTGCGACGGATGGGGTACGCGGGGAGCGGCGACGGGCCCACAGTAGTTCTTCCGCCCCGCTCCCCCGCCGGGGACAGGCGCACCGGGCCGCTTCCGGGCACGGCTTCACCCCGGCGGCCCAGTGGGGCGCCGCCCCCGCCCGCGGGGGCGCCCGGGTCAGGGGGCCGGGTCCGGTGGTGCGAGGGTGACGGGGAGTCCGTCCTTGGGTACCGGCAGGGTGCTCATGTCGAGTTCCCAGGTGTAGCCCTCGGGCACGGACCAGGACCGGGACCGGAGCAGCCGGTGCATGACCGCCTTCACCTGGAGGTTGGCGAAGTGGAGCCCGATGCACTTGTGGACGCCGCCGCCGAAGGGGGACCAGGCGTAGGGGTGGGTGATCTCCCCCCGGCGTTCCGGCGCGAAGCGCTCCGGGTCGAACCGCTCGGGGTCCGGCCAGTGTTCGGGCAGCCGGTGATTGCTGTACGTGGTGACGGCGACCAGGGCGCCCGCCGGGATGTGGTGGCCGAGGACCGAGGTGTCGCGGACGGCGACCCTCGGCAGCAGCGGCACGGGCGGGCAGAGCCGCAGTGACTCCTTCAGCACCAGGTCGAGATCGGTGAGGGAGTCCAGGACCGCGATGTCGACCCGGTCGGTGGGGACGGCCCGGGACGCGGCACGGCAGCGTTCCTGCCACTCCGGATGCCGGGCCAGATAGTAGGCCATGGTGGTCAGGGCGATGGTCGAGGTGTCGTGCGCGGCCATCAGGACGAAGATCATGTGGTTGACGACATCCGTGTCGCTGAAGCGTTCCCCGTCCTCGGACCGGGCCCGGCAGAGCACGGCGAAGAGGTCGTCACCGCCCTGGGCGCGCTTGGCCGGGATATGGCCGGTGAAGAAGTCGGTCAGCTCCCTGCGGGCCTTGAGCCCCCGGCTCCAGCGCAGTCCGGGAACGGGGAAGCGGACAAAGGCGAGCCCGGCGCTCACGGCGTCCATGAAGGCGCGCTCGACCCGGCGCAGCCGGGCCCGGTCCGGCTCGAGGCCGAGGAAGACATCCATGGCCATGTCGAGGGTGAGCCGCCGGAAGAGCGGGAGCAGCCTGGCCCGTCCCGGCCGCCAGGAGTCGACGCTCCGTAAGGCGCTGTCGTCGATCCGTTCCAGATAGGCGGTGAGCCGTTCACGGGTGAACGCCTGCTGCATGATGCGCCGGTGCCGGAGGTGTTCCTCGAAATCGAGGAGCATGATGCCGCGTTCGAAGAACGGGCCGATGAAGAAGTGCCAGCCGGGGCCGGAGGCGAAGGCCTTCTCCGGGTTGCCGAGCACCGTCTGGGCCGCCTCGGGTCCCTGGACGGAGATGATGGGGCGGCCGAGGAAGTTCCCCCAGGAGACCGGGCCGTAGCGGTCACGGCGGCGGCGGAAGTGGGCGGCGGGGTCGCGGATGGTGTCCAGGGCGTAGCCGAGATAGGGCAGACCGGGGTCGCCCATCACCGGGGCGAGACCGCTGCCGGCGGGGGCGGGGGCGAGCAGGGTCGGGGCGCTACGGGCCATAGCGGACTCCTTCGGTCGGGGCGAGGGGCTGGGTCCTTCGGTCGGGAGGGGCCGGGCGGAGGCGGGAGGGGCCGGGGGCCGGGAGGCGCCGGGAGAAGCTCCCGGCTGTGCCAGGACATGCGCGGGTACCTGTGGGGGACGTTCGCGGAGGCCCGCATCGTACTCCTGCGGCCCGGCGGGTGATACGGGCACACGGGGGCGCGCGGAAGGCCGACCGGGGGTGCCGGGCCGACCGGGCCCGGCGCCCAAGGGGCCTTATGTGTACGGGCGGTGGGGGTGCCGCCGCCGGTCCGGGCGGTCCCGTCCTACCGGGACCACCGGGCCCCGGTGCCGAGCGGAGCCGCGCACCAGGCGCCGGGATCCGCCTCCGGTGCCATGGCGGTGGACGGGCGGGAAGGGTCGTCGGCGCAGACGGCCGGGCCCGCGGTCGCCGGAAGGGACGGAGCGGCGCTCGCAGGCGTGGTGGACGACAGCAGGGTGGGCGGCAGGGCGGGCAGCAGGGCGAGGGTGGCGGCGGCGATCGTCCGGGCCGCGGGGTGCGATCCATGGGGCATGGGCCCGTGCCTAGCGGCCGGACGGCAGGGCGGGGGCCGGCTTCCCGGCGGTGTCACCCGAACGCGGGGTGGTGGTCACTCCCATGACCACCCCCATGGAGAGCGCCACCGACCTCCGGTTCACGCCATGAGTCCCGCATCCCCACGGTGTTTCATATGTCGGCAATAGTGGGATTTTCTCCTTATGGGATGAATTTCCCACCCTGACGACCCCCGGAGGCGTGACCATGATCATTCTTGGAGTCATTCTGCTGGTCATCGGGCTGATCACCGGATTGAACGTGCTCTGGACGATCGGCATCATCCTGGTGGTGATCGGCCTGGTGCTCTGGGTGCTCGGGGCGCTCGGGCACGCCGTCGGCGGCCGTCGTCATTACTGGTAGCGACCGTATCCCCCAGGATCGCCACCGGATCGCACAGACCCGGGCGGGGGTTTCACCACTCCCGCCCGGGGAACCCGGGGCGTACCGGGAGGCCACCCCTCCCCCGTACCCCCGAAAGGCAGGGCGTCATGGCCAAGGACGAGAAGGCACGGGCGAAGGCCCAGCAGCTCAAGGGCAAGGTCCAGAAGGAGGCGGGGCGCGCGGTGGGCAATGAGCGCATGGCCGCCAAGGGCCGCGCCAAGGAGGCCGAGGGCGACGCACGCCAGGCGAAGGAGAAGATGAAGGACGTCTTCAAACGGTGACCGGCCCCCGGACTCACACGGTGACCGGCCCCGGAAGACGGTGACCGGCACCCGGATCCCCTCCGGGCGGCGACGGCGGGCACCCGGCCCGGGCGCACAGACCCCGCGCTCCCCCGCCGCAGGACGCTACGCCGGGGGAAAGCACTCCTCCAGCGCCGCGTCGACCAGCGCGCGGACATCCTCCCGTTCGAGGCCCTCGCCGCGCGCGCCCTCCATCCAGGCGGCCAGCTCCGCCGCCAGCCGGTCGGTGTCCTGGGCGGGCAGCCGGGTGAGGGACTGGCTGACAAAGGTCCCCACGCCGGGGCGGGGTTCGACCAGCCCCTCGCGCTCCAGCTCGCGGTAGGCCTTGAGGGTGGTGTTGGGGTTCACCCGGGTGGAGGCGGCGACCTGGGCGGCGGTGGGCAGCCGGTCCCCCTCCACCAGCACTCCCAGCCGCAGCGCCTGCTTCACCTGCTGGACGATCTGCAGGTACGTGGCGACGCCGCTGCGCCGGTCGATCCGGAACTCGACCACGGTCACCATCTCGTTTCTCGCCTGCTGCCACTGCCCGTCGGGGGCGCCACCCTCACAGGGACATCCGCCGCGCCCACCAGACCGTGAAGACGGCCAACGCCGCGGTCATCGCCAGCAGGACCGCCGCGAAACTCCACTGCATCCCCCCGAGCTGCCCGTACTCAAGATATTCGACCACACGGTTGACGATGCCGGTCTCCTTCAGACACGCGTCGGCCTCCTTCTCGGTGGGGAGGGTGCAGTGCCCCCAGCCGTACAGCTTTCCGTCCGCCGTACCGATCCACTGGTCGAACTCGACCTGTCCGGGCTTCAGCTCCTTCGCCTGACCCTCCAGGGGGAAGGCCAGCTGCTTCGGGGAGGCGAACAGATCCTGGACCCGCCGCGCCAGAGCCGCCTCCACCAGGAAGAGCGCGACAAAGGTGGTGGCCATCGCGGCGAGGGAGCGCCGCAGCACGGCCCCGGCGGCGATGCCGAGCGCGGTGGCGAAGACGGCGAGGGCCACGGGCATCGGGCCGGTGGTGGTGAAGGCCCCGCTCATCCACCAGTTGCCGCCGTCATGGAAGTCCCGCGCGGGGCGCCAGATCCAGGTCAGCGCCATCGACATCGCGGTGGTGCAGACGGCGACGGCGAGCAGGGGCACCGCGAGGGTGGTGGCGACGACCCGGCTGCGGCTGACGGACTGGGTGACCAGCAGCCGGAGGGTGCCGTTCTCCTCCTCCCGCGCCAGCAGCGGGGCGCCGACGAAGACACCGACGACCAGCGGCAGCATGTTCAGCAGGAGGATCCCGTAGTCGATCGGTCCGGCGTACCGCTCGGGCAGCCACTCCCCGGGCCGCTGCCGGCCCGAGTCCAGGAAGTCGATCAGCTGATCCCGTTCGAGGGCGCAGTAGACGGCGAGGGCCACGGCCACCGCGGCCAGCACCAGCAGGGAGAGCCGCTGGCGGCGCCAGGCCACCCAGACGGCGCCGCTCAGCGGGGAGCGGCTGCGGGGGGCGGCGGTGCCGGTCCCGCCGGCCGGGGCGTTGGTCGTCATGGCGCTCATGCGGCCTTTTCCTTGGTGGAGTTCGGGGCATACGAGGTGGTGGGTACCCGGACACCGGGCGCGATCAGCGCGGGCGCCTCCGGGGAGCGCAGATAGGCGAGCAGGACCTCTTCGAGCGTGGGCTCGACGGTCTCGTACGGGCCGGTGCGCAGGGCGTCCTCGGCGCCCGGCTCCTCCGGGCGCCGGATCAGGGCGGTGAACTGCCGTCCGGTGACCCGGGAGTCGATCACGGCATGCGTGCGGCCGAAGACGGCGGGCAGCACTCCGTCACCGAGGGCGCCGGGGTTTCCGGAGGTGCCGGGGCCGGGGTCCGCGAGCCCGGTGACCAGCAGATGCGCGGGGATCAGCTCCTCGGCGGGCCCGGCCATGCGCAGCCGGCCGCCGCTGAGCACCAGGAGGTGATCGCACATCTCCTCCAGCTCGGCGAGGATGTGCGAGGACATCACGACGGTCATGCCGTGCTCCGCCGCCTCGGCGAGCAGCAGCGCCGACAGCTCATGGCGGGCCAGCGGGTCGAGGTCGGCCATCGGCTCGTCGAGGAGGAGCAGCCCCGCCCGCTTGCCGAAGGCGAGGGCGAGGGCCACCCGGGTGCGCTGACCGGCGGAGAGGGTGCCGACCCGGGCACCGAAGGGCACCTGGCCCGCGGCGACGATCCGTTCGGCGACCCCCTGGTCCCAGCCCGGGTTCAGCTCACGGCCGAGCCGCAGGGTCTCGGCGACGGTGAAGTGCTTGTAGAGCGGCTTCGCCTGGTCGACATAGGCGATCCGGGCCAGGGCCGCGCGGTCGCGCACCTCGGTGCCGAAGATGTGCAGCTCGCCGGCGGTCGGCCGCTGAAGACGGGCGGCCATCCGCAGGAAGGTGCTCTTCCCGGCGCCGTTGGGGCCGACCAGCGCGGTCACGGAGCCCTCCGGCAGCCGGAAGGAGCACTCCCGCACGGCCCAGCCCCGCAGGTACTTCTTCCCCAGGTCCCGCGCCTCGACGGCGGACGGGCAGGATACGTCGGTCATCCACTCCCCCGTTTCACTAGTTAGTTAGTGGAATGGTGGTGATTCTGGGGGAGGCCGCGCCCGGAAGTCAAAGAGAGGCCGGGGCACGGTGTGGCGGGCCGGGGGATTCCGCTCCTGCGGGGCGGGCCGGGACTCCCGTTACGGGGACACGGCGGCCGGGACGCCCTCGTTCCAGGTGCCCGCGAGGATCTCGGTGGTGAAGCCGGGCCCGAAGGCCACCATCAGGCCCCGGGAGCCGTCCTCGGGGGAGCCGTTGTCGTGATGGCGCCGGAGCACATCGAGGACGGAGACACTGGAGGTGTTCCCGAGCTGGGCCATGCTCTCCCGGCTGTGGCGCAGGGTCCCGGGCACCAGTCCCAGACCGCTCTCGACACCGTCCATGATCACCGGCCCGCCGGTGTGGGAGACACAGAACGCGGCGGTGCCGGGCGCCCAGCCGAGTTCCGCGAGGAAGGCCGATATCTCCGGTACCACCTGGGGCACGGTGGCGCGGACCCGGGGATCGGTACGGAAGTGGAAGCCGTCCTCGGTGGTGCTGCCCGCGATCACCGAGTGGGAGTCGGGGAGCAGATGCTGCCGGGCGGCCTGGATCCGGAATCCCGTGGCCCCGGGGGTCGCCCGGCGCAGCACGGTGGCGGCGGCCCCGTCGCCGAAGATGCCGTTGGAGATGAAGTCGCTCAGCTCGTGCCGGTCCGGCTGGAAGGAGAGGGAACTCAGCTCGGCGGCGACCACCAGGACGGTCGCGTCCGGGTACCCCTGGAGGAAGTGGAAGGCCTCGGCCAGTGCGGAGACCCCGGCGGCGCAGCCGAGCTGCTGGATCGGAGTTCTCCGTACGGTCGGCCTGCAACCGATCTCCTGGGCTATGTAGGCGTCGGGGCCGGGCAGTGCGTACCCCGTGCACGAGACGAAGACGAAGTAGTCGACGTCGGCGGCGGCGACCCCGGCGTCGGCGAGGGCCCGCGTGGCGGCGTCGGCGCCGAGACGGACCACCTCGTCGGTGTAGCGGCCGTTGCGCTCGCCGAAGGTGCGGCGGGAGAGCATCTCCTTGAGATCGACGGCCATGCTCCGGGTCTCCACGGTGGCGTGGCGCATCAGTTCGAGGCCGCGCTCCACCTGGGGGACGCCCGCGAAGAAGTCGCCGAGGGCGGTGACGATCTCCTCCTGGGTCAGGAGGTGCTCGGGGACGGCGACAGCCGGGCGGGAGACGGCGACCGTGGTACGGGGGGTGGGGACTCGGGAATCGTCGGTGGGCACAGGGTGTCCTTCCGGGGTGGGGGGAAGTACGAGCGGTCGGCGCGTCCGCGATCGGCGGCACTGCCGGACGCCGGACGGGCCGGCCTGTGGAGCGCCCGTACGGTGGGGGGAGCGCTCGGCCCCAGGGGACCTGGCGCGATAGGAAGCATGATCTCCGGCATATCCACCAGGCAAGATCGTCTTTCGGACAGACGGCCCGCCGTCGGCCGGTACGGACACCGGGTTCCGGACACCCGCGACGGGCCCGGCGCGGGTCCCCCGTGGGTCCGACGCGGCTCCGCCGTGGGCCCGGCGGTGGGTCCGGCGGTGGGTCCGACGTGGGTCCGACGCCGGGTCCGGCGTGGGTCCGCCCGGGTCCGCCGCCGCCGCGCTCCCGGCCCGGAGGGCAGGGCACGCGGTCCAGGGCGCGCGGTCCATGACGCGGGGGCACCCGCCCCGTGCCCATGGCTCGAAGCCCATCGGCCGGAACGCAGACCCCGTCAGGGGAGCGGGCGGGGGCGGGCCGGGTCGGGGCACGGCGGACGGTGCCCCGGCCGCCGGACCCGCCGCCACCTGGGACGATAATGCGGAGGTGAGCGACCTTCCCCTGCCCCTTCCGCCGGAGCACATACCCGCCGGAGCCACCACGTGGCGGACCGCCGACGCCCGGAGGTGGTCGGCGGCCCGGCCGGCCCGCTGGGCCCATCCCCTGATCTCCCTGGCCGTCCTGGTGGCGGGGGCGCTGTGGGCGATCGTCTCCGAACCCGAGGCCGCCTGCACCCCGGCACGGCCGTGCGACGCCGAGTGGGCATCCATGTCCCACTTCGCCCTGCTGCTGATCACCCTGTACTGGATCTGGCGCCAGCCCCGGCTCGCGCTCCTGGCCCAGGTGGTGCTGGCCGCCGACAGCCTGTTCCGCCTGACGGACCCCGACACGGTGACCGGCACGGGCGAGTGGGGGTTCCTCGCGGCGCTGGCCTTCTCCACCGCGGCCCTGGCCCACCGGCTGGGAGTCATACGCCGCCAGCGGGCGCTCGCCGTGGAGGCGGCCGGGCCCGAGCGGCATCCGCTGCCCCCGCCGGTGGGCCGCCTCGCCCGCGGACGGTTCTCCCTCCTGGTCGCGGTGGTACTGCTGGCGCTGTCGGGCGGCGCGCTGTGGCAGGCCGGGCAGGAGATCGACGCGTACGAGGAACGGGCCGCCCGGGGCGGTGTGGTGAGCGCCCAGGTCGTCCGGGTCGACGTCCGTGACGACGACCGGTCGCCCCTGCTGGTCGAGACCGACGACAACCAGCGGCACACGGTGGGCACCGACTATCCCGAGGACCACCCGGTGGGCTCCCGGGTCGCGCTGGCCGTGGACGGCGAGTGGGTCCGGCTGGTGTCCGAGCCGTACGACATCGTCGGCTGGCAGCTGATGATCCTGGCCATGGGCCTCCCGGGGCTGGCGTTCCTCGCCAACGGGCTGACCGGACGCCACCGCTCCAGGGCCCTGGACCGGGGGCCGCTGCCGGTGCTGAAGGTGCTGGTCAGGGAGGACGAGTCCGGTCTGACCTGTGTCTACGCCGCCGATGACCCGACCGGTGAACGGCCCCTGCTGACCTTCCACTCGCTGTACTCCGTCGATGACGACGACAACGCCGACGCCGACGCCCACAGCGGGGATCCGGACGCCGTCTATCCCGACGAGGCCGAGGAGGCCGAGGAGGAGCGGATGCGGCGCGACGCGGAGCAGCTCAAAGCCCTGCTGAAGGGCGACCACGGGCATGACTCGCCGCTGCGGGAGGCGGTGCTGTACGGCGCCCCGTACCACGGCGCCGAGGTGGTCCTCCTCGCTCCCGCCACCTCTCCGTCACCCGAGGGCGAGATCGATGTCGAGCGGAGCGTCTCCCCCGTACGGCCCGTGGGCCATGGCTCGCCGCGCCCCTCGGGCGGCACCCGGCGGGGCACCACGGGCCGCCGCGACCGGCGCCGTTCGCTGGCGGAGATCGCGGCCGGGATGGAGCCGTCGCCGGCGCCCCGGAGCTGGTCGGCGGATGCCGCCTCACGCGGTGTGGGGCTCTTTCTGCTGCTGGTGCAGGGCGGTGGGGTGTGGACCATCCTGGACGACAAGCCGTCCTGGTGGCAGTGGCTGCTCGCCCTCCTCGTCCTGCCGACGCTGGTCAACTCGATCGCGACGGGGCTGAACTGGCGGCTGACCGCCGACCGTGACGGTATCTGGGTCGCGGGCCCCTGGCGGGTGCGGCACATCCCCTGGGACTCCGTCACCGGGGTGCGCCACCGCCCCGACACCGTGGAGATCACCGTCTCCGGGGGCAAGGATGTGGAGCTGAGCCCCGTCGGCTTCTTCTGGCTCCAGCGGAAGCTGGGCCGGGAGTCCTCGGCGCTCGACGCGGCGGAGACCCTGCGCCTGCTGGCCGACCGCCCCGATCTGCGCCCCGAGCGGCAGGCCGTCCCCGCCGAGCAGGGCGCCCCGCTGGGACCGGTGATCGTCGTGGTCGCGGCGGTCTGGGCGGCCGTGGTCCTGCTGCTGCTCTGACCCCACGGCCCCCGCGCGGTGACGGCGCCCGGCCTCCGGGGTCACTCCCCGATGCGCAGCACGGGTTTGACGACGGTGCCGTCGCAGGTGTCGGCGACGGCTTGGTCGATCTCCTCGAAACGGTAGCCCTGGATCAGCCGGTCGAAGGGGAAGCGGCCCGCCCGGTACAGCGCGATGAGCCGGGGGATGAAGAGCTGGGGAATGGAGTCGCCCTGGGTGATGCCGCGCAGGGTCCGCCCGCCGAGCAGGGCGGTCATGTTCACCTCGGCGCGGGTCCCGGGAGGGGCGCCGCCGATGAGCGCGGCGGTGCCCAGCGGGGCGAGGGCGTCGACCGCGAGGGTCAGCATCTCCGGCCGGGCGGTGATCTCCAGGACGAAGTCCGCCCCGCCGCCGGTGATCTTCGCGATCCGCTCGGCGACATCCTCGCTCAGGGCGTCGACGGTGTGACCCGCGCCCAGCTCCGCCGCCAGGGCCAGCCGTGCGGGAACGATGTCCACCGCGATCACCGGGGAGGCGCCCGCCGCACGGGCGGCCATCACCGCGGCGAGTCCGACGGTGCCGGTGCCGAGCACCACCAGGGAGGACCCGGCCGGGACCCGCAGGGAGTTGAGCACCGCCCCGGCCCCGGTCTGGATCCCGCAGCCCAGCGGGGCGAGCAGCTCCAGCGGGAGGTCATGGTCGACCCTGACCACATTGCGCTCGGTGGCGAGGGCGTGGGTGGCGAACGACGACTGGCCGAAGAAGTGGCCGTGCACCACCCGGTCGCCCTCGCGCAGCGCGTTGGTCCCGTCCAGCCGTGACCCGCCGAAGTTGGCGGGGAAGGTCCGCGCGCAGTACGCGGGGGATCCGCCGCGACAGGGGCGGCACCGTCCGCACGACTGGTAGGACATGACGACATGGTCACCGGGGGCGACGGTGGTGACGGCGACGCCGGCCCGCTCGACCACACCGGCGCCCTCATGGCCGAGGACGGCGGGCAGCGGGGTGGGCCCGCCCCGGTCACGGACATGGACATCGGTCTGGCACACACCGGTCGCGGCCACCCTGACCAGGACCTCGTCCGGCCGCAGCCGGGTGTCCAGGGTCAGCGGGGCGAGGACGAACGGCCCGCCGGGCTCGCGCACCACGGCCGCGGTGACCGGCAGCTCCGCAGGGTCCGGGCCCTGTGCTGGGGTCATGGTGATCCCTCCCAACGGGGAGTGCCCCCGGGGCCGGTCCGGTGACCGCCCCTGAAGCGACGGATCCCGCCCGGCGGCGACCGGCCGGGGAACCGTCCACCCATCGTCCAGGACACCGGGAAGGCCTGCCACCCGTCCGCCTCACGTCCGCCCCGGAAGCATCATGTGATTGCACAGCACATCAAAACCCCGACCATCCGGCCCCCGGCGCCCGGTCCGTCCGTGCTCCCCGGTCAGCTCCCCCCGCCGGACTCCCCGCCGGACCCGGCCCCGCCGCCCTGCGCCTGGGCGCGCTCCTGCGGCGACGGACCGAAGGTGTCGTCCACCGCCCGGTCGAAGGCACGCTGATCCACCCCCACCAGATCGCTGATCCTGCTGTTGGTGTGACCGCCGATGCCCTCGGTCGCCAGCGCCCGGCCGGTGTCCTTCCAGGTCTGGGCCGCTTCCTCGCCCGCCCGGTCGAAGGACTCGGGGCTGTAGTCGGGGTCCAGATAGTCGGGCTTGAGCACCTCGCCCCAGCCCTGCTCGACCACCTCGGCCTCGGAGGCCTGCGGATTGCCCACACCGGCATTGACCGCGACCTTGAGGGTGCCCTCGATGTACCGGTCCTCCTCCCAGACCAGCCCCGCCGCCAGCCCCAGCTTGGCGGCGATGGTGTTGGCGTCCTGGACCAGGGCCCGGACACCCCACTCCCAGCGCTCGCAGAAGTCCTCGAAGTCGGTGGAGAGACCGTGGTGGCCCGCCTCCATCCCGGTCAGGGAGAGCCCCGAGAGGCCCTTGCCCAGCAGTGCGCCACTGCCGGAGCCCATCTCCCGCAGCTCCCCCACCGCCGCCCGCAGCCCCGTGGTGATCCGCTGGACGCTCTCCGGGTCGACCTTCAGATCCCCGGCGCCACCGCTCATCGCTCCCCCTCCGCCCCGGTCACCGCGGCCGTGTCCGGGACGATCCCCCCGACCGGCGGGAAGAGCATCGAACCGTCGCCGTCCGCCACATTCACCGCGACCCCGGCGGGCGCTCCGAGGCCCGGCACCACCTCGTCCAGCAGCCGGGCGCCCCTGATACGCGCGAACTCCCACTCCTGCCCGCCGGCGCCCCGTGCGGCGGCGAACCGCGCCAGCGCCGCCTCGTCCGTGAAGGCGCAGATCCACCGCACCCCGCCGGACTCCGCCGCCCACAGGCCGCCGCCGTCGAGCGGCACCAGCAGCAGCGCCCGCCGCACCTCCCCCACCAGCGCCCGGGGATCCCCCACACCCGCGCGCCGCTCCGCGATCCGCTCCGCCAGCACCCCAACCCCCGTAACCGTGTGCGAGACCCCACCGGACAGCAACGAGCAAGCCACCCACCACCCTACGGCGCCCCACCGACAACCGGCGGGGGAACCGTCCGGCCGGGCACGGTGGCCCGGCCGGGCGGCCCGGACGGCGCTCAGCCGATCAGGTCCGAGCAGACATAGGTGCGGGGCTTCGCGTCCGAGGCCCGGACGGTGACCTCGATGTCATCGGTCCGCCGGGTGCCGCTGCGGTCGGCCAGGGCCCGGCCCCGCGCCATGCTGCACACCAGCTGGCCCAGCTGCCGCCGGCCGGCCAGCGAATCCGGGGACAGCTCCGGCTGCGGGACATCGACCGTGACCCCGCCATCGGCGTCGAGGGCCGCGCGGTATCCCGTCTCGTACCCCTCCGACGTCACCAGGGTGGTGAGCCCGGCGGCGCGCTCCTCCCGTGTCGGGCCGGCGCCCAGCAGCTTGAGGACGCCGGCCGGGTCGGCGACCGCGCTCACATCGTGTTCGGGGCGGGAGACCGCCTCCAGGCGCCCCGTCGAGGAGACGAAGTAGATCCGTATCCCCTTGGTCAGCCCTCCGGCGGCGTCACCGCCGTCCAGGACGGTGGTGGGGCGCACCCCGCACCCGGCGAGCAGCGCGGCGGTCAGGGCCGTCAGCGCGGTCAGTACGGTGACGGCCGCCGGACGCGGGAGACGCGGGGGATGCGGGGCGCTCGGGGGATGCGGGAGTCTCATCGTTCCTCCTCGGGGGTGTGCCGCCAGGGCAGCCGCAGGGTGAACACCGCTCCGCCGTCCGGCCGGTTGGCCGCGTCGACGGTGCCGCCGTGCAGCCGGGCGTTCTCCAGGGCGATGGCGGTGCCCAGGCCGCTCCCCTCCGAGCGGGTGCGCGCGGAGTCCGCCTTGTAGAAGCGGTCGAAGACATGGGCGAGGGTCTCGGGCGGCAGTCCCGGGCCCCGGTCGGCGACCTCCACGGTCAACCGGTCGCCCGCCGGGTCGGCGGCCAGGGTGAGCGTCACCGGCTCCGCCCCGTGCCGCAGCGCGTTGCCGACGAGATTGGCGACGATCACATCGATCCGGCGGCGGTCGACCAGGGCCCGTACACCGGTGGGGAGTTCGGTGTGCACCCGCTGGGTCCAGCCGCGCAGCGAGAGGGTGGCCCGGACGGCCTCCGCGAGATCGGTGGCGGCCGGGTTGAGCCGGGCCGCCCCCGAGTCGAAGCGGGACATCTCCATCAGATCCTCCACCAGCCGGGCGAGCCGCGCGGTCTCCTCGCTGACCGTCCGGGCCGCATGGGCCGAGTCCGGCGGCAGGGTCGCCGCGTCCTCGTCCAGCACGGTGGCGACCATCGTCATCGCGGCGAGCGGGGTCCGCAGCTCGTGCGAGACATCGGCGACAAAGCGCTTGGCCCGCGCGTCCTGCTCGCGCAGCTCGACCACGGACGCCTCCAGCGCCTGCGCGGTCCGGTTGAAGTCCCTTGCCAGCTCGGCGAGTTCGTCGCGGCCCCGTACCCGGACCCGGGAGGTGAGGTCCCCGGCGGCGTGGCGGCGGGTCGCCCGCCCCAGCTCGCGCACCGGGCGCAGGACCGTACCCGCCGCGAGCAGGGCGAGGACGGTGGCGAGCAGCACCACCGGGACCAGGCCGTCGCGTACCGCGTCGACCACGCCCGCGGTGGCCTCCAGCTCCGCCCGCAGTGAGGTGATGGCGAAGACATCGACCCCGGACGGCTCCCCGGAGTCGAACATGACCGGGGTGCCCACCACCAGATAGGGGGTGCCGTCCCGGTCGACCCGCTGGAAGCTCATCCGGTCGCGGTCGCGCACCGCCGCCCGCAGCTCGGGGGTGATCCTGGTGCGGTCGGCGGAGTCGTCGGAGGAGGCCCGGAGGGAGCGGTACTGGGCCACCACGACGGTGTCGCCGCCGAGCCCGCCCGCTATCCCGGTGGCGAAGCGGTTGAGGGAGACCTCGTCGGCCGGGACGTCGAAAGCGGCCGCGGCCTGTTCCACCCGGGTCTTCACCTCGGTCCGTACCGCGTCCTGCTTGCGTTCCAGGACGGCGTTGCGCGACTCGCGGTAGGCGAGCGCGGTGGCGGTGAGCCCGCTGGCCAGGGCGACCAGGACAAAGGCGACCACCAGGCGGGTACGCAGACCGCCGATCCGCCACCGGGAGCGCCTGCCGGGCTGCGGGCCGGAGGGGGACGGGTCGGAGGGGGACGGGTCGGGCCGGACGGGGGGATCGGAGCGGCGGCGGCCGAGGAGGGCCACGCTCACACCGGCCCGAAGCGGTAGCCGAAGCCCCGCACGGTCTGGATCCACCGCGGCTGTGCGGGTCTGTCCTCGATCTTGGCCCGGAGTCTGCCGACCGCCGCGTCCACCAGCCGCGAGTCACCGAGGAAGTCGTGGTCCCACACCGACCGCAGCAGCTGCTCCCGGCTGAGGACCCGGCCCGGCGACGAGGACAGCTCCAGCAGCAGGCGCAGCTCGGTGGGGGGCAGACAGACGGTCGCGCCGCGCTTGGTGACGGTGAGCCCCGCCCGGTCGATGATCAGCCCCGCGTGGTCCTCGTCCCGGGCCGAGCGCACCGGCTCGGCCCGCCGCAGCGCCGCCCGGATCCGGGCCTCCAGGACCGGCGCGGTCACCGGCTTGACCACATAGTCGTCGGCGCCCGCCTCCAGTCCGCACACGATGTCGCTGTCGTCGCCGCGTGCGGTGAGCATGATGACGGGCAGGGTGGAGCCGGTGGCGCGCAGCCGCCGGCAGACCTCGAAGCCGTCGATGCCGGGGAGCATGAGGTCGAGCACGGCCAGCTCCACGGCGGCGCCCGCCGCTCCGGTCAGCAGGGCGAGGGCGTCCTCGCCGGTGGCGGCGGTGTCGACGGCGTAGCCGTGCCGGCGCAGCACCAGCTCCATGCCGTCGCGCACGGAGACGTCATCCTCGATCAGCAGTACATGGGGCATGCCGCCGATTATGCGGGACTGTTTCCCCTGTTCAGACGGGGATCGACGGCTCCTTGCGCATTGTTACCTGTTCATCATGCGGCCATGGACGGCCCACCATGTGGGGTGCCGACGGTGGTCCCATGAACATCCGCACCGCATCCCGGCACACGGCATCCCGACACACCGCATCCCGACGCACCGCGCGGCTCCGGCTCGCCGCGGTGGTCGCCGCCCCGCTGCTCGCCTTCTCCGTCGCCTGCTCCGACGGGGAGGGTGCCCGCTCGGAGAAGGGCGGCGAGGTCGCCTCCGTACCCGACGATCCGACCGGGGACGGATCCGCGAAGGACACGAAGGACGCGAAGGCTACCGCGGCGGGCAAGGACACCTCGAAGCCCGCCGCCGGCCGGAGCGCCTTCTACGACGCCCAGCTGGAGTACGTCCGCTGTATGCGGACCAAGGCGGGGGTGAAGGACTTCCCCGACCCCCGGCTCAGCGGCTATCTGGACTTCGGGAAGATCGAGAAGGTCATCGACCCCCGGGGCAACGGCGAGGAGTACAAGGGCGGCAAGAACGGCGTCTGCTTCCCCGAGATGTCCAAGGCGATGGAGCTTGAGCCCGAGCGCGACAAGCAGAAGGACTACGAGTCCCTGCTCGCCCATGCCACCTGTATGCGCGACAACGGCGTCTCCCGTTTCACCAACCCCACCATGTCCGGCGGCGGGGTCATGCCCGGCGGCGACCCCAGCCCCGCCAATCCGGTCCTCGACCGCGACTCGCCCACCTACCGGGAGGCCAGGCAGGCCTGTGAGGGCAAGCTGCTCGAAGGCCTGGACGGGATGCAGTAGATGAGGCGACGTACGGGACTCACCGTCGGCGGTGTCACCCTCGCCGCCGCGGCGCTGGGCGCGGGCGCCCTGGTGTACGGGGGTGGCGGCACCGGATCCGGGAACGGCGCCGGGGAACGGCCGCCCGCCACCACCACCATCACCCGGGCCGATCTCATCCAGTCCGAGACGGTCGACGGAAGGATCGACTTCGCCCAGCACCGCCCGGTCCGGCCGGCGGTCGCGGGCACGGTGACGGTCGCGGCGGTCAAGGGCGCCACCGTCCGGCGCGGTCAGGCCCTCTATGAGCTGGACGACAAGCCGGTCAGCCTGTTGTACGGGCCGGTGCCCGCCTTCCGTGAGATGAAGGTCGGCTCCCGGGGCAGCGATGTCCTCCAGCTGGAGCGGAATCTCGCCGCACTCGGACACGGCGCCGGGGTACTGGTCGACCCGTTCTACGACGAGGCGACCGAGGCGGCGGTCGAGCGGTGGCAGAAGACCCTCAACCGCACCCCCACCGGCAGGGTCGGCCTGGGCCATGTCGTCTTCCAGCCCGAGGAGGTCACCGTGGTCCGCGCGGACGCGGCCCTCGCCGACCGGGTCGGCCCGGACACCACCGTGCTCACCGTCGCCTCCACCCGGCCCGTGGTCCGCGCCAAGCTGGACCGCCAGGATGTCTCCCTCACCCAGCAGGGCACCCGGGTCGAGGTGACCCTGCCCAGCGGAGCCGTCAGACCGGGCCGGGTGACGGGGACGGTCCACCCCGAGGGCTCCGAGGACGAGGCCACATCGCAGGAGGACATCACCGTCGAGATCACCCTGGACGGCGGGGCCTCAGCGGTCTCCGGCGAGAACACCCGGTCCACGGCGAGCGTCACCTTTGTCAGCAAGAGCCGCAAGGGGGTCCTCACCGTCCCGGTGGAGGCGATCGTCGCCCTGCGCGGCACCGACGGCGGCTACGGACTGGAGATCGTCGAGGGCTCCTCGTCCCGGATGGTGCGGGTCGGGACCGGGATGACGGCCGACGGCCGCATCGAGGTCAGCGGCCCGCGGATCACGGAGGGCCTGAAGGTCGGGGTGGCAGCGGAATGACCGTCCCCGCAGCCGCCCCGCCCCCGGTCGTGGAGGTCCGGGACGTGGTCAAGTCGTACGCCGGTGAGGTGCACGCCCTGCGCGGGGTGAGCCTCACCGTCACAGCGGGCGAACTCCTCGCGATCGTCGGGCCCTCGGGTTCCGGCAAGTCGACCCTGCTCCAGGTCATCGGCACCCTCGACGCGCCCACGGCGGGCACGGTCCGGGTGGCCGGGTACGACGTGGGCCGGCTCTCCGACGACCGGCTCTCCGCGCTGCGCGCCCGGCACATCGGCTTTGTGTTCCAGCACTTCCATCTGGCCCCGGGCCGGGACGCCGTCGACAATGTCGCGGACGGGCTGCTCTACGCGGGTGTCCCCCGCCGGGAGCGCCGGGCCCGCGCCCGGAGTGCCCTGGAGCGCGTCCGGCTGGGCCATCGGCTCGGCCACCGCCCGGCCCAGCTGTCCGGCGGGGAGAAACAGCGGGTCGCCATCGCACGGGCCCTGGTGGGCGAGCCGGATCTGCTGCTCGCCGACGAACCGACCGGCGCCCTGGACACCGCCTCCGGCGAGGTGGTCATGGAGCTGCTGCACGAGCTGAACGCGGCGGGCACCACCATCTGTGTGATCACCCATGACCAGGGGATCGCGGAGTCGCTGCCGCGCCGGGTCAGGGTCAGGGACGGGCGGATCGTCGAGGACTCCGCCGCCCGGGAGGTGGGTTCCCGATGAACATCCGTAGGAAACCGGAGGAGGGCGGGGCCCGGCTGCGGCCCGCCCGGCTGCCGCTGGGGGACATCCTCCGGCTGGGCGCCGTCGGGCTGCGCGCCCGCCGGGCCCGGGTCGTGCTCTCCGCCCTCGGGATCGCCATCGGCATCGCGACGATGGTCGCGGTGGTGGGCCTCTCCCACTCCAGCAAGGCGGATCTGATGGCCCGCCTCGACCGGCTCGGCACCAATCTCCTCACCGTCGAGGCGGGCGAGGACCCGATGGGCAACCAGGTGAAGCTCCCCAAGTCGGCGGTGGCGATGGTCGAGCGCATCGGCCCCGTCCGGCACGCCACAGCGACCGGCGGCGTGGACGCCGGGATCCGCCGCAGCGATCTGGTGCCCGAGGAACGGGCGGCGGGCGTCACCACCCAGGCGGCCCGTACCGATCTGCTGACCGCCCTCGGCGCGGGCGTCGACCGGGGAAGATGGCTGGACTCCGCCACCGAGCGGCTCCCCGTCACCGTCCTCGGCTCGGTCGCCGCCCGGCGGCTGGGCATCACCGATCCGGGCGAGAAGATCATGATGGGCGACCGGTATGTGGTCGTGATCGGCATCCTGGACCCGGTGGAACTGGTCCCCACCCTGGACCGGGTGGCGCTGATCGGCTTCCCCTCGGCCGAGAAGTACTTCGGCTTCGACGGTCACCCCACGATGGTCTTCGAGCGTTCCCCGGACGGGACCGTCGACGATGTCCGTGCGGTACTGGCCCGTACGGTCAGCCCCGAGGGCGACCATCTCGTCAAGGTCTCCCGCCCCTCCGACGCGCTCGCGGCGAAGGCGGCGACCGACAAGGGACTGACCGCCCTGATGCTGGGCCTCGGCGCGGTGGCACTTCTGGTCGGCGGGGTCGGCGTCGCCAACACCATGGTCATCTCGGTGCTGGAACGCCGTCAGGAGATCGGGCTGCGCCGTTCGATCGGCGCCACCCGGAACGCGATCCGTCTCCAGTTCCTGATGGAGTCACTGCTGCTGTCCGCCCTGGGCGGCGCGGCGGGCGCGGTCCTCGGCACGGCGGCGACCTTCGGCTTCGCCGTGGCGCAGGGCTGGACCCCGGTGGTCCCGCCCTGGTCGGTGGCGGGCGGGTTCGCGGCGACGCTGCTCATCGGCGTACTGGCGGGGCTCTATCCGGCGGTACGGGCGTCCCGGCTGCACCCGACGGTCGCCCTGAACGCCGCCTGACGCCCCACCCGTACCACCGCTCCCCCACCCGTACCGCCGCTCCCTCACCCGTACCGCCGCTCCCTCACCCGGTGCCGGACCCCGTACCGGAACCGGTTCCGGTGAGGGAGCGCAGGGCGTCGCCGAGCACCGGCCCGATGACGGCGAGCGCCTCCGGGTCCATCATCCGCAGATGCCCGGCCGCCACCGGCACCACCGTGACCGGCCCACCGGTGTACGGGCGCCAGCGCGCCGCCATCCCGGGTCCGCGCTCACCCTCGGGCGAGCTGACGACGGTCAGCGGTCCGTCGAAGACCCCGGGCGGGACCGGGGCGCCGCCCGCCAGCCGGATGAGGTTACGGGTGACCTCGATCCGCAGTTCCTCGCTCGGCCCGGCCTCCGCCGGAACGGCTCCGTACCCGGGGGACCGGCCGCCGTCGAGGGCCACCGCGCGGAGGTCCACCGGATCGGCCGCCGACTCCCCGGGTACGGAGCCGGGGGGCCAGGAGTCGATCGCCATCAGCAGATCCACCCGGTGGCCGAGCCCACGCAGCCGTACGGCGAGGGAGTGGGCCACCGTACCCCCGAGGGACCAGCCGGTCAGCAGATAGGGACCGTGCGGCTGGGCGTCGAGGATCCGGCGGCAGTAGCCGGCGACGAGTGCGTCATAGCTCTCCGGGAAGTCGCCCGTCCCGTCGAGACCGGCCGCCTGGAGGGCGAGGACCGGATGGGAGCGCGGCACATGGGGCAGCAGCCCCGTATAGCTCCACCCCACCCCGCTGCCCGGGTGGACGCACCACAGTGGTGTGCCCTCGCCGTCCCGCAGCCGCAGTACGGGGCCGAACGCGCCCCGGTCCGGCGCCCGGTCCCGGAGCAGCCCCGCGACCGTCGGCTGGAGAAAGACCCGCTGAAGGGAGATGTCGACCCCGGTCCGGTCCCGGGCGAGCCGGATCAGGGCGGGGATCAGCAGGGAGTGTCCGCCCAGTTCGAAGAAGCTGTCCTCGACGCCCACCCGGTCCACGGCCACCCCCAGGACCTCGGCGAAGACCGCGCGGAGTGCCGACTCCTCCGGGGTGAGCGACACTTCGGCGCCGCCCGCGGCCGGGGGTGCCGACGGCGCGGGCAGGGCCGCGCGGTCCAGCTTGCCGTTGCGGGTCAGCGGCAGTTCGGGGATGACCACCACCGCCGAGGGGACCATCGGCGCGGGCAGGGTGTCGGCGAGCATCCGGCGGAGGTGGGCGGGATCGATCCGGGCGGGGTCACCGGCGGGCACCGCGTAGGCCACGAGCCGGCGGTCCTCGGCGGACCGCTGCCGGACGACGACCGCGCTCCGGGCCACCCCGGGCAGCGCGTTGAGCGCGGCCTCGATCTCCCCGGGCTCGATCCGGTACCCCCTCACCTTGACCTGGTCGTCCGTCCGTCCGGCGAACTCCAGGACACCGTCGGGGAGCAGCCGGGCCAGATCGCCGGTGCGGTACATCCGTGATCCGGCCGGGCCGAAGGGGTCGGCGACAAAGCGCTCCGCCGTCAGGGCCGGGCGGCCCAGATACCCCCGAGCCAGCCCCTGTCCCGCCACGTACACCTCCCCCACCACACCCGGTGGCAGAAGCCCCAACCGTCCGTCGAGCACCAGCAGCCGCACCCCGTCGAGCGGCCGGCCGATGGGCACCTGGCCGGGCGGGACGGGGTCGCCGGGCCGGATCCGGTGTTCCGAACAGGTGACGGTGGTCTCGGTGGGCCCGTAGAGGTTGCGCACCTCGGTCCCCGGATGGCGGGCGCGCCAGCGGGCGAGCGGCGGGCCGTGCAGCGCCTCCCCGCCGATCAGCAGGGTGCCGCTGGGCGACGCCGCCGGGGGCAGGGTGGTCAGCAGCTCCAGATGGCCGGGGGTCGCGGCCATCAGTGCGGGCGGTTCGCCCTGCCCGCCGCCCTGACCCGGCGGTGGGTCGATCCGCAGACGTCCGCCGCTGATCAGCGGCGGATAGAGGATCGTGACCGCCGCGTCGAAGGAGATCGACAGATTCAGCGCGCTCACCCCCGCGACGTCCGGGTAGCGCCGCGCGCAGTTCCGTACATAGGCGGCGAGTGCGCCGTGTTCGACCAGGACGCCCTTGGGGCGGCCGGTGGAGCCGGAGGTGTAGATGACATACGCGGGATGCGCGGGCCGCAGGGTCCTCACCCGGTCCGCGTCCCCGACCGGAGCGGCATCCGGATCGGCACCCGGGTCGAGGGCCGTGCCCACACCCGGGCCCGTATCCGCGTCCGGGCCCGTATCCGCGTCCGGGCCGGTGTCGAGTTCCACCACCGGGCAGTCGGCGCCCCCCGCCGCCCGGGCCCCTCCCCGTACGGTCAGCAGCAGCCGGGGCGCCGCGTCCGCCAGCATGAAGGCGAGGCGCTGCCGGGGGTACTCCGGGTCCAGCGGTACATAGGCCGCGCCCGTCTTCAGCACCGCCAGCACCGCCACGATCAGATCGATGTCGCGCGGCAGCAGCAGCGCCACCCGGTCCTCGGGCCCGGCACCCCGGGCGATCAGGGTCCGGGCGAGCCGGTTCGCACGGGCGTCCAGCTCCCGGTAGGTGAGCCGCCGGGGGCCGCACTCCACGGCCACCGCCCCGGGGGTACGTACCGCCTGCTCCGCCCACAGCTCCGGAAGCAGCGGCCCGTCGACGACCGGCGGGCCTCCGGTGAGCACCCGGGTGCGCTCCTCGGGGGTGAGCAGCCCGGCCTCGCCGATGGGCCGGTCCGGCCGGGCGGTGACGGCCGCCAGCAGCCGCGCGTACCGCTCCATCAGTACGGTGACGGTGCCGGGGTCGAAGAGGTCGGAGGCGTACTCCACCGTCCCCTCCAGACCGGCCGGCTCCCCCCGCGCGGACCGGCGCTGCCGCAGATGGAGGGAGAGATCCATCTTGGCGGTCTCGGCGGTCACCGGTTCCGGTGTGACGGTCAGGCCGGGCAGCGGGGGGACCGCGTCGATGTCGTCGAGCAGGCTCAGCCCCACCTGGAAGAGCGGGTTCCAGGAGGCGGAGCGGACCGGGCGCACCACCTCCACCAGCCGGGCGAAGGGCAGGTCCTGATGGGCCTGGGCGCTGAGGTCGGTCTCCCGTACCCGGGCGATCAGTTCGCGGAAGGTAGGGTTCCCGCTGGTGTCGGTGCGCAGCACCAGGGTGTTGACGAACATGCCGATCAGGTCGTCAAGACCGTCGTCGGTGCGTCCGGCGATGGCGGAGCCGATCGGGATGTCGGTGCCCGCGCCGAGCCGGGTCAGCAGGGCGGCCAGGCCCGCCTGGAGCGCCATATAGAGGGTGGCGCCCTCGGCGCGGGCCAGTTCGCGCAGGGCCCGGTGGGTCCCGGGGCCGATGGAGAGCGGGACGGAGCCGCCCCGGTAGCCGGCCACCGCGGGCCGGGGCCGGTCGGCGGGGAGGTCCAGACAGGCCGGGAGCCCGTCCAGGGCGGTGCGCCAGTAGGCGAGTTGTTCGCTGATCAGGCTGGTGGGGTCGGACTCGCTGCCGAGGAGTTCCCGCTGCCAGAGGGTGTAGTCGATGTACTGGACGGGCAGGGGTGGCCGGTCCGGGGCCCGGCCCCGCAGACGGGCGGTGTAGGCGTCCGTCAGATCGCGCAGCAGGGGGGCGAGGGACCAGCCGTCGGCGGCGATGTGGTGGAGCAGGATCAGCAGGACGTGTTCCCGCTCGCCCAGGGCGAACAGGGTGGTGTGCAGGGGTGGTTCCCGGGTGAGGTCGAAGCTCCGGCGCAGCGCCGACTCCAGCGCCTCGGCCAGTTCCTTCCCGTCCGGTACGGGGGTGACGGGGAGCGGCGGGCGGGCGGCCTCGGGGGCGAGGACACGCTGGCAGGGGATGCCCCCGGGTGCGGGGAAGACCGTCCGCAGGCTCTCGTGGCGGGCGACGACATCGGCGAGGGCGGTCCGCAGGGCGTCGCGGTCCAGCTCGCCGCGGAGCCGGTAGGCGAGGGCGATGCGGTAGCCCGTACCGCCGTCCAGCCGGTCCAGGAAGTGGATCCGGGCCTGGGCGTACGAGAGGGGAATCGGGGTGGTCATCGGGGTCACTCCCCCCGGGGCATGGGTCGCAGCGCGGGTCTGCGCCGGCCGCCGCCCTCGTCGTCGGGGCGGTCGGGCAGGGCGGCGGCGAGCGCCGCCGGGGTGGATGACTCGAAGACGGTGCGTACGGTCAGCTCCGCGCCGAGGGTGGAGCGGATGCGGCTGGTCAGCCGGGTGGCGAGCAGGGAGTGTCCGCCGAGGTCGAAGAAGGACTCGTCCGGGCCGACCCGTTCCAGGCCGAGGAGTTCGGCGAAGAGCGCGCACAGGGCCCGTTCCCTGGGGGTGCGTGGTTCCCGTACTGCGGTGTGGCGGGTGAAGTCCGGTGCGGGCAGCGCCCGGCGGTGGATCTTTCCGCTCAGGGTCAGCGGCATCCGTTCCAGGAGGACGGTGACGGAGGGGAGCATGAAGTCGGGGAGGGAGGCGGCGGCGAAGGCGCGCAGATCGTGGTCGGTCAGCTCGCTCCCGGGGTGCGGCACCGCATAGGCGACCAGCCGTCTGCCCGTGTGGGGGGCGCTGGTGTCCTCGCGGACGACGACGGCGATCTGGGCGATCCGGGGATGGCGGGCGAGGACGGCCTCGATCTCGCCGGGTTCGACGCGGTAGCCCCGTACCTTCACCTGGTCGTCGGTGCGTCCGGCGAAGGCCAGGGTGCCGTCCTCGGTCCAGCGCACCAGGTCGCCGGTGCGGTACATCCGGCCGCCGGGCGGGCCGAAGGGGTCGGCGACGAAGCGTTGTGCGGTGAGGCCGGGCCGGGCCCAGTAGCCCCGGGCGAGGGCGGCACCGGCGATGTACAGCTCGCCCCGGACCCCCGGGGGCACCGGCCGCAGCCAGGGGTCCAGGACATGGAGGCGGGTGTTCCAGATCGGTGCGCCGATGGGGGCGGTGGTGGACGGCCAGTCGGTGAGTTCCTCGGCGGTCAGGGCGAACGCGGTGACCAGATGGGTCTCGGTGGGGCCGTAGAGGTTGTGGAGTCTGCGGCCGGGCCGCAGGGACAGGAACTCCCGGAGGCGGGCGGGGAGTCGCAGGGCCTCGCCGCCCTGGCTGATGTCGCGCAGCGCGGGCAGGGCGCGTCCCTGTTCGAGGGCGGCCTCGGCGATGGCCTCCACCATCACCTGGGGGGTGCAGATCTCCCGGACCCGGTGTTCGTCCAGCCAGCGGACCAGTGCGGCGGCGTCGCGGCGGACCTCGGCACCGGGCACGGCGACCTGTTTGCCCGCGGTGAGGGGTTCGATGATCTCCCAGGCGGAGACATCGAAGCTGAAGGCGGAGAACTGGGCCACGGGGCCACCGGGCTCGGTATCGGGATCGGTATCGGTATCGGTATCGTCGGCGGGCGGGCCGTCGGCGATCCACGCGGTGTGGCACTGCACCAGATTCACCATCGCGCCGGAGGTCATCGTCACCCCCTTGGGGGTGCCGGTGGAGCCGGAGGTGTGGATGACATAGACCGGGGTCTGCGGCAGCAGCGGCGCGGTCCGTTCCTTGTCCTGGATGTCGTCCCCGGAGAGACCGGCGAGCAGGGTCCGGGTCCCGGGGTCGTCCAGTGGGATCCGGGGCGGGCCCTCGGGCGGTTCGGCGGCGGTCGCGGCCAGGGTGACCAGGGCCGCCGGGCCGACATCGGCCAGCAGGAAGGCGATGCGCGCGGCCGGGTATCCGGGGTCGAGCGGCAGATAGGCGGCGCCCGCCTTGAGCACCGCCCACACGGTGACGACCAGGTCCAGCGAGCGGGGCAGGGCGATGGCGACGACCTGTTCGGGGCCGATGCCCCGGGCGATCAGATGGCGGGCCAGCCGGTTGGCGCGGGTGTTGAGTTCGGCGTAGGTGAGCCGCCCGTCGTCGGCGGTGACGGCGGTACGGCCGGGCGTGCGGGCCGCCCAGGACTCAAGGAGCCGGGGCAGGGTCACCTCGGCGATGGGGTGGGCGGTGTCGTTCCATCTCCGGGTCACCTGGTCCCGTTCGCCGGGCAGGAAGAGATCCAGGGCGCCGATCGGGGTCGCGGGGCGGGCGGCGATCCCTTCGAGGAGCCGCAGCAGCCGCCGGGCCAGGGCGGTCACGGTGGAGCGGTCGAAGAGGTCCGTACTGAAGTGGACCGCGCCGCTCAACCCGCCGGGTCCGCCGGGTCCGCCGGGTCCGCCGGTGCCGCGTGCGGTGTCGGATGCGGTGTCGTCCAGCTCGACCACCAGGTCGAAGGGGGTCGTCCCGGTGTGCACCCGTTCGGGGCGCACCGTGATCCCCGGGAGTTCCAGTCGGCCCGCGCGGGTGTTCTGGAGCACCAGCATCACCTGGAAGAGCGGGTGCCGTGCCGGTGTGCGCTCCGGGACCACCTCCCCGACCAGGACGTCGAAGGGGAGGTCCTGATGGGTGAGGGCGTCGAGCGTGGACTCCCTTACCCGATCCAGGAGTTCGGTGAAGGCGGGGTCCCCGGTGAGGTCGGTACGGAGCACCAGGGTGTTGCTGAAGAAGCCGATCAGCTCCTCCAGGGCGTCGTCGGACCGTCCGGCGGTGGGGAAGCCGATGGGGATGTCCTCCCCGGCGCCGAGCCTGCCGAGGAGGGCGGCGAACGCGGCCTGCATCACCATGAAGAGGCTCGCGCCCCGGGAGCGGGCCAGCGCCTCCAGCTCCCGGTGGAGGGCGGCGGGGACCGTCAGGGGGAGGGAGTCGCCCCGGGAGGTGGCACGGGCGGGACGGTGGCGGTCGAAGGGGAGGTCGATCTCCTCGGGCAGCCCGGCGAGGGCGGTCTTCCAGTGGGCGAGCCGGTGGGCCATCGCACTGCCGGGGTCCTGGGCGGAGCCGAGCCGGTCCCGCTGCCAGAGCGCGTAGTCGGGATACTGCACCGGCAGCGGCGGGAGCGCGGGGGCCCGTCCGTCCCGCCGTGCCGTATACGCCGCCGAGAGGTCCCGCAGCATCGGCCGCAGCGACGAACCGTCGCCCGCGATGTGATGGATGACCAGCAGCAGGATGTGCTCGCCGGGGCCTTCGGCGAAGAGGGTGGCCCGCAGCGGGGCTTCGCGGTCGAGGGCGAAGGGGAGCCGGGTGAGCCGGGCGAGTTCGGCGGCGAGTTCGGCGGGGGGTCCGGCGGCGGGTCCGTCCGCCGGGGCCTGGACCACCGGGATCTGGACCTCGGGAATCTGGACCACCGGGAGCGCCGGGGCGGCCTCATCGGTCTCCAGGACCCGCTGGTGGGCCTCTCCGTCGAGGACGGGGAAGACGGTCCGCAGGGCCTCGTGGCGGTCGACGAGATCCCGCAGCGCCGCCCGGAGCGCGGGGATGTCCAGCGGTCCGGAGAGCCGCAGCGCCAGCGGGTGGTGGTAGGTGGCGTCGGCGCCCTGGAGCTGGTGCAGGAACCAGAGCCGGGACTGGGCGTACGAGAGCGGGATCCGGTCCGGGCGCACCCCGCGAACCGGTCCGGCGGTACGGGGGCGGGCGCCGGGCTCCCGGCGGCCCGGGTCGCTCCGGCGGTACGGGGCACTGCGGGGGTCGGGCTCGCTCCGGGGGTCGGATTCGTTTCGGCGGTCGGCGTCGCTTCGGCGGTCGGGGTCGTTTCGGCGGTCGGGGTCGAGCCGGTGGGCCAGGGCGGCGACGGTGGGTGCCTCGTACACCGCCCGGATCCCGATCTCCTCGCCGAAAACGGTACGGACCCGGCCGAGCAGCCGGGCGGCCAGCAGGGAGTGGCCGCCCAGGGCGAAGAAGTCGCCGTCCGCGCCGACCCTCGCCGGATCGATGCCCAGGATCTCGCCGTAGATCGCGCACAGCGCCCGCTCGACGGGGGTGGCGGGGGGCCGGATGCCCTCGGCGGGCTCCTCCGGCGGGGTCAGGGCGGCCCGGTCGACCTTGCCGCTGGAGGTGAGCGGCAGGCTCCCCACGACCACCAGACGGGTGGGGATCATGGACGGTGGCAGCAGGGCGGTGAGTTCGTCGCGGACGGCGGCGGGGTCCGGGGCCACACCCGGTGACGGCACCAGATAGCCGGTCAGCCGCGCCCCGGCGGCGGGGTCGTGGTGGACGGCGGCGGCCGCCTGGCCGACCCCCGTACAGCGGGCGAGCGCCGACTCCACCTCGCCGAGTTCGATCCGGAAGCCGCGCACCTTGACCTGGCCGTCGGTGCGGCCGATGAACTCCAGCGCGCCGTCCGCACCCCGCCGGACCAGGTCGCCGGTGCGGTACATCCGGCCGCCCGGCGGCCCATAGGGGTCGGCCACGAACCGTTCGGCGGTGAGCGCGGCACGGCCCAGATAGCCACGGGCGAGACCGCCGCCCGAGAGATACAGCTCGCCCGTGACACCGTCCGGCAGCGGCTGGAGCCCCTGGTCCAGCACCTGGGCGACGGCGCCCGCCACCGGATGGCCGATCGGCGGGTCCACCCCCGGCGCGGGGACGGTACAGCGGTGGCGGGTGGCGTCCACGGTGGTCTCGGTGGGGCCGTACGCGTTCCAGAGACTCCGGCCGCCGGTCGCCCACCGGTCCACCAGTTCGGCGGGGAGCCGTTCGCCGCCCGCCGTGACCGTGTGCAGCGCGGGCAGTTCCCGGGGGCGCAGTGCGGGCATGGCGCCCGGGGTGAAGTGGGCGACGGTCACCCGCTCGTCGGCCAGGAGCCGTTGGAGGGCGTGGGGGTCGACCCGCTGGGTCTCGTCGGCGAGGACCACGGCGGCGCCGGTGGCCAGCGGGACGAACAGACCGAGCAGGGAGGCGTCGAAGGTGAAGGAGTGCCAGGCCAGGACGCGGTCGTCCGGTCCGAGGCCGTGCTGGGCGGCGGTGTTGAGGACAAAGGGGGTGATCGCCCGGTGCTCCACGACGACGGCCTTGGGGCGGCCGGTGGAGCCGGAGGTGTAGAGGGCGTACGCGGGGTGGGCGGGCAGCAGCCCCACCGGGTGCCCGGCGCCGTCGGCCACCGCTCCGGCTCCGACGGCTCCGACGGCATCGGCTTCGGCGCCGTTGGCTCCGGCTTCCGTCGCGTCGTCGGCTGCGTCGGCTGTGTCGTCGGCTGTGTCCAGGACCAGTACCGGGCCGTCGGGCCAGGCCCGGCCGGCCCGTTCGGCGTGGGCGGCGACGGTCACCAGAACGGCGGGGGCGCAGTCCGCCAGGGTCCGGGCGATGCGCCCGTCCGGATGGCCGGGGTCGAGCGGGACCAGGGCCGCGCCCGCCTTCAGGACGGCCACCATGGCCACCAGGGCCCGGGAGGAGCGGGGCAGCAGCAGGGCCGCGTACCGCCCGGGTCCGGCGCCCCGGGCGATCAGCACCCGGGCGAGCCGGCCCGCGCGGGCGTCCAGTTCGGCGTAGGTGAGCGACCCGTCGGCCGCGATCACGGCGGTCCGGTCCGGAGTACGGGCCGCCTGCCGCGCGAGGACCGCCGGAAGCAGAAGGTCCGCCGGAAGGGGGGATTCGGGCGCGGCCGGGGTGGACCGGCCGCCCTGCCGGAGCGCGCGCTCCCGCTCGGCTCCGGCCAGCAGACCGATCGTGCCCACCCGGGTCTCCGGCGCGGTGTCGGTGAGCCGTTGGAGCAGCCCCGCGAGACGGGTCATATGGCTTCGCCGGTCCGCATCGCCGTACAGCCGGGGGTCGGCGTCGAGGGCCAGCCGCAGACCGCCGTCCGGAAGGTTGTCCCAGAGCAGCAGGGAGAGGTCGTGGAAGGGTCCGGCGGCGAGATTGTGCGCGGTGAAGCGGCCCTCGCCGAAGGCGCCGCCCCGGGCGAAGGGGATGACATTGACCGTCATCGACCAGAGCGCCTCGCCGGGCACCACACCCAGGTCGCGGCAGAGGTCCTCGTACCGGTAACGCTGGTGCCGCACGGCCGCGCGCACCTGCTGGGAGGCCTGGTCGACCAGGTCCCGGAGGGTCATCCGGGGGGACACCGCCAGCCGGACGGGGACGATGTTCGACATCATGCCCGGGACCTCCGGCGCGGGCGTCCCGTCCGGCGTCCGGGGTTCGCGGTCCCGTCCGGCGACGGCGAAGCCCAGCACCACGTCCTCGGCGCCGGTCACCCGGCTGAGGTAGAGCGCGGTGGCCGCCACCGTCAGCCGTGCCAGGCTGGTCCCCAGCGCTCCGGCCGCGTTCCGCAGCCGTGCGGCGTCGGCCGGGGTGACGGACCGCCGCTCCCTGCTGCGTTCCCGGGCCGGGCCCTGGGGGCGCAGCCCGCTCGGGCTGCGGGGGGCGGGGCGGTCGGCCAGCGTCGCCATCCAGTGGTCGCGGTCGGCGGTGTACCGCTGTGACCCCCGGTAGGCGAGGTCCTGGTCGAGCAGGGTGCGCAGGGGCGCGAAGGCGGGGCCGTCCGGTGTGCGGCCCTCGGCGAGCGCGGTGTGGATCCCGGCGAGCCGGTCGCCCAGCAGCGCATAGCCCCGGCCGTCGCAGAGGATGTGGTGGTAACCCTGGTAGAAGAGGAAGCGGCGCCCGTCCAGCGGGAAGAGCGCATGGGTGACCAGGTGCCCCCGCCGTGGATCCCGTAAGCGGCGCAGGTCGGCCCGCATCCACTCCAGTGCCGCCCGGTGGGGGTCCGGCTCGCCCCGGACGTCGACGATCGTCAGGGGGTGTTCCGGTGCGGGGTCGACGGACTGCGTGGGGACGCCGTCCTCCTCGGTGAAGACGAGCCGCAGGGTCTGTGCCTCGTCGGTCGTCCTCCGCAGGGCCTCCCGGAACACCTCGATGTCGAGCGGTGATTCGATGTCCAGGTATTCGCCGACGTTGACGACGGTACTGTCCGGGTCGAATTGCTGGGCGTACCACATGCCCCGCTGACCGGCCAGGAGGTCCATACGCTCCACTCGGCGGTCCGGCATCTCACACCTCATATCCATGACATCGGTGACGGCGGCGCGGAAGAACGGCGACGGCGGCGCGTCGCGGGAAACGGCCGGCGCGCAACGGAAACAGCCCGGGAGACCGCCGGAAGACAGTCAGAAGACCGTCGGAAAACAGTCGGAGGACAGTCGGAAAACAGCAGGGGCACGGCAGGAACACGACCGGAACATGGCCCGAACATGGTCGGGGCACAGTCGGAAAACGTCGGAACCCGGCGGGAGGACGACGGGCACGGGCCATGGCGCGGGCGGCCGGGCGGACTTTCCCGCCGCGTCACCCGTTCCGGGGTATCGAAATGGGTGGACGGCCGCGCGGACAACACTCCGGGGCAGTACGGTGAACGCCGCTCGGCGCCCACAACTCTGCCCCGATCCGTGCGCGCTCACCCCGATACGGTGTTTCGCGTTTCACTGCGTTCCCCGTTCCGGCAACGACATCGGCCGCCCGCCTGAGGTGGTCATGGCGGAGAAGTGGCCACAGTGTGACCTGTGGCCCCTGGCATGGGCAACCCCCCCTAGGATCGCGCCACCCCGGCCCCGGCCGCTCCGCCCTCCCCCGACGTCAGCACAGCATATGGACATCCCGTCAATCCACCGACAGTATGAATCAGGTCACTTGCCGTCAGGGGGTCGGATAGGGACCATGTCAAGGGCCACACCGGGGGCCACCCTCGTTCGAGCGGTTTCCGGTTCACGGCCGTTGCACTCCGGGGAAGAATGACAACCGGTCCCCCACAGGCATGGAATCGGTCTTCCCGGGGCATGGAACGACGTCAAGAGCGACGTCGAAGAACATCGTACTTCTGCGACATCGGCCGTCCACGCGTCCCGTGGTGGCGGCCCCATGGTTTCTCCGCACAGTGGTTTCTCTGGCCCATCAGCACAGTGAACTAGTGGGAGCGAGCGGGCATGTCGATTGATGGCAGCGAAAGAGCAGTGGCCCATATCTTCAATTCGGCCGTGGCGGCGTCGGCGATCAGCGCCGCCTGGGAAGTGGGCGCCCTGGACGAGCTGAAGTCCCAAGGTGCCCTCGATGCGAGCGAATTCGCGACCGCACACGGTCTGGACCCCTCGGCGACCACCGGACTCTTTCGCGCACTGGCCGCGGTCGACATAGTGGAACGCGCCGACAACAAGGTGACCCCGGCGGTGAACTTCGAGGAGGCCTACCGGACCCGCTCGTTCTTCCACTGGCTCACCCGGGGCAGCGGTGAACTCTTCCGCCGGATGCCCGAATTACTTCCCGAGCAGAACCGCACCGGTGACTACTACCAGCGGGACAGCGCCGCCATCTCCTTCGCCTGCCGGGAGATCAGCTCCTTCTGCTACGACCCCTGGTTCGACCAGGCCGTCGAGGGGCTCGACTTCACCCCGCGGGTCATCGCCGACCTGGGCTGCGGCAGCGGGGAGCGGCTGAGCCAGCTGCTGCGCCGCCACCCGGAGGCGCGCGGGCTCGGGATCGACATCGCCCGCCCCAGCCTGGAGGTCGCCGCATCGGCCGCGCACGACGCCGGACTCGCCGACCGGCTCTCCTTCGTCCTGGCGGATGTCCGGGACATGACCGAGCGACCCGGCTTCGCCGAGGTGGAGCTGCTCACCTGCTTCATGATGGGCCATGACTTCTGGCCCAGGGAGCGCTGTGTCGACATCCTGCGGCGGCTGCGGAGCATCTTCCCCGCCACCCGGCGGTTCCTGCTGGGCGACGCCACCCGCACCGTGGGCACCGCCGACCGCGACCTCCCCACCTTCACCCTGGGCTTCGAAGTGGCCCATGACCTCATGGGCACCTTCATCCCCCGCGTCACCGACTGGGAGTCGGTCTTCGCCGAGGGCGGCTGGCGGCTGCGGAAGAAGTACGCGATCGACATCGCGGTCGGAGAAGTGATCTTCGAGCTGGAGCAGCTCTGACCACCGTGGCGCCGACCGAAGGATCCCCCGTGACCCGCCCCGCACCGCCCCGGCTGCACCACATCGCCGTACAGACCGCCGATCTCGCCCAGAGCGTCGCCTGGTACGAGGAGTACTTCGGCTGCCGGCCGACCTGGTCCACCGATGTCTTCTCGCCGCTCACCCGCGACCGGCTCCCCGGCATCGTCGCCATGGCCGAAGTGAAGGCCGAGGGAGTGCGGTTCCATCTCTTCGAGTACGAGGGCACCGCCGGCGCCCAGCCCCTCCCGGAGCACCCCCGCTTCCAGCACATCTGTCTGCTGGCGACCTCCTCCGAGGAGCTGGCGGAGCGGCGCCGGCACTGGCTCGCCCTCCAGGCCACCGGCCGCTTCGCCTTCGCCCGCGAGGAGGGCCCCACCGACATCGTCGTGGACGAGGACGGTGTGGAGAGCTTCTACTTCTTCGATGTGAACGGCCTGGAGTTCGAGTTCACCCATGTCCCGGGGGGCGAGCGGTGAGAACCTCGTCGACCCGTGCCGCGCTGGACTTCCCCGGACAGACGGGCTGGGACTTCGGTGACTACCCCTACGCACTGGAGCCGCTGACCCTTCCCGCACCGCCGGTGCCCGTCACCGTCGCCCCCGGATCCCTCACCGGCGAGGCCCGGGACGCCGTGGACCGCTTCCTCGACGAGGCCCGCCGGGGATTCGGCACCACCGACCCGGTGACCCCGGACGCCCCGTCGCTGGAGCAACTGTTCTGGTTCCGCTGGATCATCGGCCACCATGTCTCCTTCGCCATCTGGCGGCTGCTCGCCGACACCCTCGCCGGGATCAACGCCGGCACCGGGGACCAGGACGCCGCCGCCGTACGGCTGACCGAGTACGTCCGGGCGTACTCCGGGATGCTCCTCTACACCGGCTCCAGCACCCGGGCGATCTACCAGCGGACGATCCGGCCCAGCATGTACCGCCAGCACACCAAGTTCAGCGGCACCTGGGCGCCGGACTACCCGGCCGTCCGCAGCCTCTTCCGGGGCCGCAGACCGCCGCCCGTGGTCCCGGCCCGGGAGCCGGAGCTGCTGCGCGAGATCGCCCTCACCAACCGGATCCATCTGGGCGTCGCCTCCCAACTGGTGGACCAGGGGCGCTCCCTGCTCCAGCGCTCGGTCCAGGAGGGCGACATCGGCGGCCACCGCGCCTGGGGCTCCGTCTTCGACTGCTACTTCCTCACCCTGCGCGGACCGGTCACCCCGCAGGAGGCGCTGGCCCAGCTGCTGCGCCGACAGCGGGCCGTCGCCATCGACCTCACCACCAACGGCCTCCACCCCGAGGCCGCCCGGCCCCATGACCCGGTCCCCGAGGAGCTGTGCGACCCGGCGGTGAGCGCCTGCGAGAAGGATCTGATCCCCGCGCTGGTACGGACCGCCGCGCTGGCCGCCGGACAGAGCCCCGGGGCCGGGTCCGGCACCCCGGCCGCGTGGTGAGCGCCCTGCGCCACGGTGTGGTGCTGCTCCCCGAGCACCGCTGGGAGACGGCGCGCGAGCGGTGGATCCGCGCCGAGGAGCTGGGCTTCGACCACGCCTGGACCTATGACCATCTGATGTGGCGCTGGTTCCGGGACCGGCCGTGGTTCGCGACCGTGCCCACCCTGACGGCGGCGGCGGCCGTCACCAGCCGCATCACCGTGGGCACCCTGGTCGCCACCCCCTCCTACCGGCACCCCGTCCCCTTCGCCAAGGAACTGATGACCCTGGACGACATCGCCCGGGGCCGGCTGATCTGCGGACTGGGCGCCGGGGCCGGCGGCCTGGACGACGAGGCCCTCGGCCAGGACCCGCCGACCCCCGCCGAACGGGCCGACCGCTTCGCCGAGTTCGTGGAACTCACCGGACTGCTGCTGACCCGGTCCACCACCAGCTACCGGGGCCAGTGGTTCAGCTGCCGGGACGCGGCCATGCGGCCCGGCTGTGTCCAGCGCCCCCGGGTCCCCCTCGCCCTCGCCGCCACCGGACCGCGCGGGCTGCGCCTCGCCGCCCGGCACGCGGACATCTGGATCACCGCGGGCCGGCCCGGCTGGGGCGAACCCCTCCGCTACGACCGGGCGCTGGACGGCCTGCACCGGCAGACCAAGGCACTGGACGCCGCCTGCGACGCCATCGGCCGGGACCCGGCGACCCTGCGCCGTCTGGTCGTCACCGGAGCGATGATCACCGAGGTCAGCGCATCGGCGGAGTCCTACACCGACGCCTGCGGGCGCTTCGCGGAGCTGGGCTTCACCGATGTGGTCAGCCACTGGCCCCGCCCCGACTTCCCCTACCAGGGACGACCGGAAGTCCTCGAAGAGATCGCCGCCACCGTTCTGCGCCCCGGAGACCGCCCTTGATCCCCTACGAGATCGTCCATATGTTCACCGACCGCCCCTACGCGGGCAGCCCGCTGGCCGTCCTCCCGGACGCCACCGGGCTGGACGACGGGGCGATGGCGGTCCTCGCCGCCGAACTCGGCACCACCGAGACCGCCTTCGTCCTGCCGCCCGCCGGGCCGGACGAGGAGTACCGGGTACGGGTGTTCCAGCCATCGGGCGAGGTCCCCTTCGGCGGCCACAGCGCGGTGGGCACCGCCGCCACCCTGGTACGGCTCGGACGGCTGCCGGCCGGGCCCCTGGTCCAGGGGTGCGGCGGCGGACGCCAGACCCTGACCGCCACGGCGGAGGGGGCCGCCCTGATCGGGCGCGGAGCGGTGCCACCGACCCCCCTCGACCCCGGACCGCTGCTCGCCGCCGCCGGGCTGAGCGGGGACGACGCGGGCGGTGGCCCCCCGCTGGCGACCGGCTTCGGCGCGGCCTTCGCCCTGCTCCCGGTCGACGGGGCCGCCCTCGACCGGGCCCGCCCGGACCCCGCGCGGCTGGCCGCCGAAGGACTCGCCGCCCTCGCCCTCCTCACCTGGGAGCCGGCGGGCCGCACCGTGCGGGCCCGGCTCTTCGCCCCCGGCTTCGGCATCCCGGAGGACCCGGCCTGCGCCCCGGTCGCGATGGCGTTCGGCCTCTGGCTCCTGGCGACCGGACGGCTGCCCGCCGGGGACGGCGACCACCCCTACACCGTCCGGATGGGCGGCGGCACCACCCGTACCGGCCGGATCGACTGTGTGATCACCCTGGAGAACGGGGAGGCGGTACGGGCCACCGCGGCCGGGGCGGTCACCGTCGCCGCCCGGGGCACGCTCGCCGTACCGACCGCGCCGCCCGTGTCACCGGTAACGGCCACCTCTCCCGTACCACCGGAATAGCCCGTACCCGCCGGAACAGCCTGTACCCGCCGGAATAGCGTGTACCCGCCCGAACAGCCTGTGCCTCCGCGAACAGCGCGTACCACCGCTTGAGCCCGTACGGGCGGAACGGCCCGTGCCGCCCACCGCCCGACCATCTCCGGAAGGACCCGTCGTGCTGCACCGCCCCGAACTCCACGGCACCCATGGCGCCGTCGCCGCCAGCCACTGGCTGGCCTCCGCGACCGGGATGGCGATGTTCGACCGCGGCGGCAACGCCTTCGACGCCGCCGTCGCCGCCGCCCTGGTCTGCCAGGTCGTCGAGCCCCACCTCAACGGCCCGGCCGGCGATGTGCCGATCATGGTGTACGAGGCGGGGAGCGGACGGACCCGGGTCATCTGCGGGCAGGGACCCATGCCCCGGGCCGCGACCCCGGCCGCCTTCCGGGAGCTGGGGCTGGCCGCGGTCCCCGGCTCCGGACTGCTCGCCGCCTGTGTCCCCGGGGCGTTCGGCGCCTGGATGCGGCTGCTGCGCGACCACGGCCGGCTCCGGGTCGAGGATGTGCTGGAGCCCGCCATCGGATACGCCGAGGACGGCTATCCGCTGCTCCCCAGGGCGGCGGCGATGATCGAGGTGATGGCCCCGCTCTTCCGGGACGAGTGGGCCGAGTCCGGGCGTACCTTCCTGCCCGGCGGACGGGTGCCCCGGCCCGGAGAGCGGATGCGCAACCCGGCACTGGCCGCCGTCTTCCGGCGCATCCTCGACGAGGCACGGGCGGCCACCCACGACCGGGAGGGCCAAGCGGACGCCGCCGTCACCGTCTTCTACCAGGGCTTCGTCGCCGAGGCCATCGACCGCTTCCTGGCCGGCACCGAGATGATCGACTCCACCGGGCGGCGCCATCGCGGCCTGCTCACCGGCGACGATCTGGCCTCCTGGCGGGCCGGCAGCGAGCCCGCGGTGACCTTCGACTACCGGGGCCACCAGGTCCACAAGTGCGGCCCCTGGTCACAGGGGCCCGTCTTCCTCCAGCAGCTGGCCCTGTTGGAGGGGTACGACCTGGCCGCCGCCGGATACGGGAGCGCGGACCATCTGCACACCGTGGTGGAGTCCGCGAAGCTCGCCTTCGCCGACCGGGAGGCCTGGTACGGGGACCCGGACCATGCCGATGTCCCCGTACGGGAACTCCTGGACCCCGGCTATACGGCGGCGCGGCGGGAGCTGATCGGAGCGCATGCCTCCGGAGAGCTGCGGCCCGGCTCCCCCGGCGGCCGGAAGCCCTGGATCCCGCCGGTCCGCGATCTCACCCCGGTGCCGGGCGAGCCCGACTGGCTCTCCCAGCTGGGCGACGGCATCCCCACCGTGCTCCAGCGCACGGCGGCCAAGGGGGACACCACCTGTGTCAGCGCCACCGACCGGGACGGCAATATGGTCGTCGCCACGCCCAGCGGGGGCTGGCTGAAGAGTTCCCCGGTCGTGCCGGGGCTGGGCTTTCCGCTCGGCACCCGGGGACAGATGGCCTGGCTGGAGGAGGGCCACAACAACACCCTGGCCCCGGGCAAGCGTCCCCGGACGACCCTCAGCCCGACCCTGCTGCTCCGCGACGGCAGGCCACGGCTGGCCTTCGGCACCCCCGGCGGCGACCAGCAGGACCAGTGGACGCTGAACTTCCTCCTCCACCATCTCGATTTCGGGATGGCGCCGCAGGCGGCGGTGGAGGCGGCGACCTTCCATACGGACCATGTGCCGACCTCCTTCACCCCGCGCCGCTCCGAGCCGCTCACCCTGGTCCTGGAGGAGGGCTTCGCACCCGGCACCCTGGAGGAGCTGACACGGCGGGGGCACCGGCTGAAGGTGGTGGCTCCCCTCTCTTTGGGGAAGGTCTGCGCCACCGGGGTGGACGAGCACGGCGGTGTGCTGGCCGCCGCGAGCCCGCGCGGGGAGCAGGCGTACGCGGTGGTCCGCTGAGTCCACCGAGGGGCCACCCTTCCCGCCGCCGCCCCGCCCGTTCCCCCGCCCGTTCCCTCCCTCGGATGCCGCCTCCCGGGTGCTTTCCCCGCCCGTCGGGCCGACGGGCGGGGAAGGGCGTCTCACCGTGACCCTCGGTAGTCATCCGTTCGAGGGAATGCCCCCGCTCGGGCGCGGCTGATGATCCACACAGCCCGCCGAAGTGTGCTACGGTTCTTCCGTTGCAGTTTTGGTACCCATGAACCTATGTGCGCCTGACGGGAATGTTTATCCTTCAGGCGCATTTTTGTTTCCGGCATCTCCGGATGGGGCCTCTGCTCTACACAAGGAGAATGTCATGGCACAGGGAACTGTGAAGTGGTTCAACGCTGAAAAGGGCTTCGGCTTCATCGAGCAGGACGGCGGCGGCCCCGACGTCTTCGCCCACTACTCGAACATCGCGACCCAGGGCTTCCGTGAGCTCCAGGAGGGCCAGCGGGTCTCCTTCGACGTCACGCAGGGCCAGAAGGGCCCGCAGGCGGAGAACATCGTCCCCGCCTAATCGGCCGGACGCGTATTCCCTCACCGGGGTCCGCACCGTCATGGTGCGGACCCCGGTTTGCGCTGTTTCCAGGAAGGCAGATAAACGGCATGTCCCGCAGGTCCCCGAAATCAAACCAGCGCGCCTCGTCACCCCGGCGACCCGCGTCAGTGCCCAGCGAATTCCGCCTGCCGGAAAGCAGCACACCCGCACTTCCCGCTGTCGAGGACTTCGCTGCTCTGGACATGCCCGCAGGACTGCTGAAGACGCTCACATCACAGGGCGTGACCACTCCGTTCCCCATTCAGGGTGCCACGCTGCCCAATTCGCTGGCCGGCCGTGATCTGCTGGGACGCGGACGGACCGGCTCCGGCAAGACCCTGGCCTTCGGGCTGGCGCTCCTGGCCCGCACCTCCGGACTGCGCGCGGAGCCCAAGGCGCCGCTCGCCCTGGTCCTGGTGCCCACCCGGGAACTCGCCCAGCAGGTGTCCGACGCGCTGACCCCCTACGCGACGGCCGTGAACCTCCGGCTGGCCACCGCGGTCGGCGGGCTCTCCATCACCAAGCAGGCCGGTGCGCTCCGCCGGGGCGCCGAGGTCGTCGTGGCGACCCCCGGCCGGCTCAACGACCTCGTCGAGCGTGGCGACTGCACGCTCGCCCAGGTGCGCATCACGGTGCTGGACGAGGCCGACCAGATGACCGACATGGGCTTCCTGCCGCAGATCACCCGGCTGATCCAGCAGGTGCGGCCGGACGGACAGCGGCTGCTCTTCTCGGCCACCCTGGACCGCAATATCGACCGTCTGGTGCAGCGCTTCCTGAGCGACCCCGTCGTGCACTCCGTGGACCCGTCCGCGGGCGCGGTGACCACGATGGAGCACCATGTCCTGCACATCCAGGACGAGACCGACAAGAAGGCCGTCACCACGCGCATAGCGGCACGTGACGGCCGGGTCATCCTCTTCCTGGACACCAAGCGGTCCGCCGACCGGCTCGCCAAGCGGCTGCTGGCCGCCGGTGTCCGCGCGGCGGCGCTCCATGGCGGCCGGTCCCAGCCGCAGCGGAACCGCACCCTGGAGCAGTTCAAGAACGGCCAGGTCACCGCGTTGGTGGCGACGAATGTCGCGGCCCGGGGCATCCATGTCGACGATCTCGACCTGGTGGTGAACGTCGATCCCCCGACCGACCACAAGGACTACCTCCACCGAGGTGGCCGCACGGCCCGCGCCGGTGGCTCCGGAAGTGTGGTCACCCTGGTGCTGCCCGAGCAGAAGCGCGAGGTCACCCGGCTGATGTCGGATGCGGGGATCCGTCCCCGTACCGCCCGCATCACATCGAGCGACGCGGAGCTGGCCACCATCACCGGCGCGCGTGAGCCGTCGGGTGTGGCCGTCACCATCGAGGTGCCCCAGCCCACCCCGCCGAAGTCGGCCCGACCGGGCGCCGAGGCCGGTCGGCGGGCCGGCCGCCGACGCCGCGGTGGCGGTGGCGGAACCGGCTCCCCGGCCGGTGCCACCACCGCGACGCAGGGGCGGGGCACCCGGCGGCTGGCCGGTTCGGCCGCCTCCGGTGACGCCCCCGCCTCCGGCGGACGCGGCGGCTCGGCCCGGAGCACGGCGGGCGACCCGGCCTCGGGCCGTGGCACCACCGGCGGGGCCGACCGCACCGCCGGCCGCCGCCGCGGTGGCAGCGGCCGTCGCACCTCCACCACCCGGGCGGCACAGCCCCGTTCCTGACCCCGCGGCACCGACAGGTGCGGGCGGCCTCGTCCCCTCGCTGAACACCACGGCGACGGACCGGCCCGCCCGCACCTGTCGGCGTTTCCGGACCGCGCCACCGGACCGCGCCACCGGACCGCGCCACCCGGCCGGGCTCCCCGTACCGCCCTCCCACCGCGCTCCGCGCGGACCGTGATCGTGCGCTCCCGGGCGACTGTTCGTGCGCCCAGTGGCGAGCCGCGGCCGGTGCGCCGGTCTAGCTTTCCCTCACACCGAGCCCCGTCGGCGGGAGCCCGTCCGCTCCCCTCGCCGGTGGGCCCACCTCCGAGGGAGAGACACCACATGCGCACCGACATGCTCATAGGCGGCGAGTGGACCGCCGGGAGCGGTACCGCCTTTCCCACGCTGAACCCCGCGACGGGGGAGGTCATCGCCGAGGTTCCCGAGGCCACCGAGGCCGATGTGGACGCGGCGGTACGGGCGGCGGACGCCGCGTTCACCTCCCCCGCGTGGGGCGGGCTGCTGCCCGCCGCACGGGCGAGGCTGCTGCTGCGGGTCGCGGACCTGCTGGAGGAGCACGCCGACGAGATGGCCCGGCTGGAGACCCGGGACCAGGGGCAGCCGCTCGGGGTGAGCGCCGGTTTCTCGGTGCCCAACGCCGTCGAGCACTTCCGCTACTACGCGGGCTGGGTCACCAAGATCACCGGAGTGACGGCACCCCTGTCGGTCCCGGACACCGACTACCGCTCGGTACGGGAGCCCCTGGGCGTCTGCGGGCTGATCACCCCCTGGAACTTCCCGCTGATGATCCTGGTGTGGAAGCTCGCCCCCGCGCTCGCCACCGGCAACACCGTGGTGATCAAACCGGCCGAGCAGACCCCGCTCTCCGCGCTGCGGCTGGCCGAGCTGATCGAGGAGGCCGGGGTCCCCGCCGGAGTGGTCAATGTCGTCACCGGCGGCCCGGAGACCGGCCGGGCGCTGGTCCGTCATCCGCTGGTCAGGAAGATCTCCTTCACCGGGTCCACCACCGCCGGGCGGGAGATCGGCGCGGAGTGCGGCCGGACCCTGAAGAAGGTCTCCCTGGAGCTGGGCGGGAAGGCGCCGAGCGTCATCACGGCCGACGCCGACATCGACGCGGCCGTCCAGGGCAATCTCCTGGGCGGGCTCCTCAACTCGGGCCAGGTGTGCGCCGCGTACACCCGCTTCTATGTCGACGGGAAGCGCCATGACGAGTTCGCCGAGAAGCTCGCGACGGCGGCCGGTTCGCTCCGGCTCGGGGACGGCCTCCACCCCGACACCCATCTCGGGCCGCTGGTCTCGGCCGAGCAGCTCGAACAGACCGTCCGCTATGTGGAGCTGGGCCGCGAGGAGGGCGCCGAGCTGCTGACCGGCGGCGGCCGTCCCGGCGGTGAGCTGGCCCCCGGCTTCTTCCATGAGCCGACCGTCTTCGCCGGGGTGCGGCAGGAGATGCGGATAGCCCGGGAGGAGATCTTCGGTCCGGTCCTCGCGGTGCTGCCGTACGAGGATCCGGAGGAACTGGTGGGGCTCGCCAACGACTCGGCGTACGGGCTGGCCGCCGCGGTCTGGTCACGGGACATCGGCACCGCCAACCGGCTGGCCCGGCAGATCAAGGCGGGCACGGTGTGGATCAACATGATGCAGGGTCTCGACGCCGCCGCGGCCTGGGGCGGGATGAAGTCCTCCGGCCTGGGCCGGGAGATGGGCTGGGCGGCCATCGAGGCGTACACCGAGATCAAGAGCGTCTGGACCAGCCGGATCTGAGGCAGGCGTACGGCCCCGGTACACGTACGGGCACGGGCACGAGCACGGGCGCACGGGCACGTGGGCGTACGGGACCGGGCCCCGGCGGAGTTGACGCGCCGCCCCACGGCGCACCGAACGAGGAGCACCCAGCATGGCCATCGACTTCACCCTCACCCCCGAACAGCGACAGCTCCGCCAGGAGGCCCGGGACTTCGCCCGGCGGGTCCTCACCGAGGTCGGCCCCGCCACCCGGCACCTCCCCGACCCCGAGGCGCGCTGGCAGGCGACCCGGCCCCTCTACGAACAGGTCGTCGCCGACGGCTGGCTGCGCCGGATCCTGCCCGCCCCGCTCGGTGGGGAGAGCCGGGGCATGGTGGACTTCGCCCTGGTCGCGGAGGAGTTCATCGCCGTCGACGCCAATGTCTCCCTCACCCTCTTCGCGGTCACCCTCGGTCTCACCCCCCTGATGGCGGCCGGCAGCCCCGAGCAGCTGCGCGAGCACTTCGGCCGCTTTCTGGAGCCCTCGGGCGCACCCCTCGCCGCGTTCGCGTTCAGCGAGCCGGGCGGGAGCGCCAACTACGACGCCCCGGCGCCCGCCGAAGGCATCCGTACCACCGCGGTCCTGGACGAGGAGCGCGATGAGTGGGTCGTCAACGGCGCGAAGAAGTGGGTCTCCAGCGCCGGTGGCTGGGACGGCGAGGGCCCCGATCTGCTGGCCGTCGTCTGCCGTACCGACCGGGACGCGCCGCCGGAGCGGGCGCTGTCGGTGCTGCTGGTCCCCGGCCCCGTACCCGGTCTCACCCTGGACACCAGCCTCGATCTGCTCGGCCACCGGGCCCATCAGACGCCCACGATCACCCTGCGCGATGTACGGGTACCGAGGGGCCATGTCCTCGGCGCGCCGGGGGCCGGGCGGGAGATCGTCGCGGGCAGCTTTGTCCCGACGGCCGCGCTGGTGGGGGTGTTCGCGCTGGCCAAGATGCGTGCGGCGTTCGAGTTCGCGCTCGACTTCGCCCGGCGGGAGCGGCGGGCGGGCGCGGTGCCGATCATCGACCACCAGGCGGTCGGCTATGCCCTCGCGGACGCCAAGTCGGCGATGGAGGCGGTACGTTCGCTGTCCTGGCGGGCCTGTCACGCCCTGGACACCGGGAGCCCGGGGGCGGTGGAACTCGCCCTGCACGCGAAGATCTTCGGCTCGGAGACGGCGGTACGGGTCATCACCGATCTGATGCGGGTCGTCGGCATGGACAGCTACAGCCATGAGAACCCGCTCGCCGGGATCCTCCAGGACGCGCTGGTCTACCCGCTGTTCGACGGGGGGAATCTCGGGGTCCGCCGGCGCCAGCTGCACACGATGCTGGCCGACCCGGGGTACGACCCGTCCGCCACCTGGCTGAGCGCTGCGCCGTAGGGAGGGCGGGGCACAGCAGGGCGCTTTAGCGAAGGTGGGCGCTCCCCGTCACTCCCGTGGCGCGCCCCGCGGGGTGCGGACGGCGGGGCGTACCCCCGCCGCCCGGCGGATCTCGGCCGCGCTCTGCCCGCATTCCGCGCGCAGGGCGCGGCTGAGGTGTGTGGCGTCGAGGAGGCCCCAGCCCGCGGCGATGGCCGAGACACTGCGGTCGGCCAGGGCCGGATCCGCCAGGTCCCGGCGGATGCGCTCCAGTCTGCGGGCCCGCAGCCAGGAGGCGAGCGTCACCCCGCGCCGCCGCAGGACCTTGTGGAGATAGCGCACCGAGACATGGTGGGCACGGGCCACCGACTCCGGGGACAGCCGGGGGTCACCGAGACGGCCGAGGCAGTAGGTGAGGATGCGTTCGCCGAGGTCGTCGGCGGGGCGCAGCTCCACGGGCTGTTCGGCCAGCGCGGTCAGGACGACGGAGACGAGCGCGTCGGCCAGATGGGGTCCCCCGCTGCCGCCACAGGCGTCGAGGTCCCCCGCCGCGTCCCGGAGGAGCGCCGCCGCGAGCCTTCTGCCGCCGCCGTCGGTCGGCACCGCCGCAGCGGTGCGGGCGGCCAGCCGATCGGTGTGCGGGCCCAGCAGGGTGCGCGGGATACCGAGGACGACCAGGTCGAAGGAGTCCCAGAAGCGCAGCCGGTAGGGTCGCGCGGTCTCGTAGAGGACGAGGTCGCCGGGGGCCGTCAGACACTGGCGGCCGTCCTGTTCGACGCCGGCGCGCCCGCTCCCGTACAGCGCGACCTTCACCAGCTCCCGGTCGCCCGAGCCGATGAGTGAGGGGGTGCGCAGCACCGTGCAGGGGCCGCCGGTGATCCTGGTGACCAGGACCTGGCCCGGCCTGGCGCTGTGGAGTGCGGGGGCGGGGCCGTGGGCCTCGGCGGATGGGTCGGGGCGGACGCGCAGGGGGGCGAACGCGTCGGAGACCAGCGCCTGGAACCGTTCGCCGTGTTCCAGGATGTCGGGGGTACCGGCCATGAACCGCCTCCTTCGCGATCATGCCATGGTGCTCGATCGCGACACCCGCACGGAAGGGCCGGGACCTGCGGGAAGGGGTACGAGTACGCCGGAGGGGCTGAGGCGCGCGGCGGAGGCCCGGAGGCCGGGGGCGCGCGAGAGGCCGCGCCCGCCGGGACCCCCAGGACCGCCGGGCGTCACTCCCCGCGCAGGTCCTTGATCCGGCGGATCTTGCCGAGGGAGCGCTCCAGGGTCTCCGGGTCGACGATCCGCACCTCCACGGTGATCCCCACCCCGTCCTTGACGCTCCGGGCGATGGACCGGGCGGCCTCCTCCCGCTGCCCGGGGCCGGCCTGGGGCCGCGCCTCGACCAGGACGGTCATATGGTCCATCCGGCCCCGGCGGGTCAGCTCGATCCGGAAGTGCGGGGCGACACCCGGGGTGCGCAGCACGATCTCCTCGATCTGGCTGGGGAAGACATTCACCCCCCTCAGGATGATCATGTCGTCGCAGCGGCCGGTGATCTTCTGGATCCGGCGGAAGGCGGGCCGCGCGGTGCCGGGCAGCAGCCGGGTCAGATCGCGGGTGCGGTAGCGGATGACGGGCAGTGCCTCCTTGGTGAGGGAGGTGAAGACGAGTTCGCCCTCCTCGCCGTCGGGCAGCGCCTCGCCGGTGAGCGGGTCGACCACCTCGGGGTAGAAGTGGTCCTCCCACACATGCAGCCCGTCCTTGGTCTCCACGCACTCCTGGGCGACACCGGGGCCGATCACCTCCGAGAGACCGTAGATGTCGACGGCGTGGATGCCGGCGCGCTCCTCGATCTCGCGGCGCATCTCCTCCGTCCAGGGCTCCGCGCCGAAGATGCCCACCTCCAGGGAGCTGGTACGCGGGTCGATCCCCTGCTTCTCGAACTCGTCGAGGAGGGTGAGCATGTAGGAGGGGGTGATCATGATGATCTCGGGGCGGAAGTCCTGGATGATCTGCACCTGGCGGGCGGTCATGCCACCGGAGGCCGGTATCACGGTGCAGCCGGCCCGCTCGGCGCCGTAGTGGGCGCCGAGACCTCCGGTGAACAGGCCGTAGCCGTAGGAGATGTGCACCTTGTGGCCGGGGCGGCCGCCCGCCGCCCGGATGGAGCGGGCGATCACATCCGCCCACAGGGAGAGGTCGTTGTCCGTGTAGCCCACGACGGTGGGACGGCCGGTGGTGCCACTGGAGGCGTGGACCCGCCGGACATCCGCCATCGGGACGGCGAACATCCCGAACGGATAGGTGTCCCGCAGATCGGCCTTGGTGGTGAAGGGGAACCGGGAGAGATCCCGGAGGGAGCGGCAGTCGTCGGGCCTGATCCCGGCCTCGTCGAATCGGGCGCGGTACAGCTCCACGTGGTCGTAGGCGTGCCGCAGGGTGGCGCGCAACCGGTCGAGCTGGAGCTCCGCCAGCTGTGCGCGGGTCAGCCGCTCGGCGTCGTCCAGCAGGCCGGGAGGGATCGCCGCTCCCCGGAGGGGGCCGGGGAGGATCCCGGGGCCCGCCACGGCCGTCGGTTCGGTGCTCATCGCGACTCCCTTGTCGTCGTGCTCGGTGTCCTGGTCACCGTCGCGCCTCTCGCTGCGGGGCGGGTGCCGGGCCCGCTCCCCCGCCGTGTTCCGGCGCCGTGCTTCCAACGCCGTGTCCCGGTGTCCGGGTGTCCGGGTGTCCCGGACCTTGCCTCCCGACCGAACATTCGGTTAGCTTGCGCCACGCCCAGTAATCCAGCCACCCCGCTGCCTGTCAAGAGGTGGAACAGATGCCCCCGATTCCCTCTGGCCGACGGCGGTCCGTACCCGCTGAGGAGTCCGCCCATGTCTGACGAGGTCTTCCTGATCGACGGCGCCCGTACCCCCCAGGGCCGCTACGGCGGTGCGCTGGCCACGGTCCGCCCCGACGACCTGGCGGCCCTGGTGGTCGGCGAGGCCGTCCGGCGCGCGGGCGTTCCGGGCGAGGCCGTGGACGAGGTGATCCTCGGGGCCGCCAACCAGGCGGGCGAGGACAACCGCGATGTCGCGCGGATGGCGGTCCTGCTCGCCGGGCTCCCGCACACCGTGCCCGGCTACACCGTCAACCGGCTCTGCGCCTCGGGCCTGACCGCCGTGGCCTCCGCCGCCCAGGCGATCCGCTCCGGCGAGGCCCAGGTCGTGGTGGCGGGCGGGGTGGAGTCGATGACCCGCGCGCCCTGGGTGATGGCCAAGCCGGGGACCCCGTGGGCCAAGCCGGGAGAGGTCCACGACACCTCGCTGGGCTGGCGGTTCACCCATCCGCGCTTCACGGCGGCGGACCGCGCGGTGCCCGCCGGCGCCGGGCCGGAGACCGTGCGGATCACCCTGTCGATGGGCGAGACCGCCGAGGAGGTCGCCGCGCTGGACGGCATCACCCGCGACGCGTCCGACGCCTTCGCGCTCCGCAGCCATCGACGGGCCGTCGCCGCCCAGGAGGCCGGGCGCTTCGAGCGCGAGATCGTGGGGGTGCCCGTGGGCGACACCACCGTGACCCGCGACGAGGGGCCGCGCCCCACCACCACCCTGGAGCGGCTGGGTGGCCTGCGGACCATCTTCCGGCCGGACGGCGTGGTCACCGCCGGTTCCGCCTCGCCGCTCTCCGACGGCGCCGCCGCGCTGGTGGTGGCGAGCGCCGAGGCCGTACGGCGGTACGGGCTCACACCCCGGGCCCGGATCGTCACCTCCGCGTCCGCCGGTGTCCAGCCGCAGCTGATGGGCCTCGGACCGGTGCCCGCCACCGAGAAGGCGCTCGCCCGGGCCGGCCGGACGGCCGCCGATCTGGACGCGGTCGAGCTGAACGAGGCGTTCGCCGTCCAGGCGCTGGCCGTGATCCGGCGGCTGAAGCTGGACGAGGAGAGGGTCAACGCCGACGGCGGTGCCATCGCGCTGGGGCATCCGCTGGGCTGCTCCGGCGCCCGGATCCTGCTCACCCTCATCGGCCGGCTGGAGCGCGAGGACGCCCGGCTGGGCCTGGCCACGCTCTGTGTGGGTGTGGGGCAGGGCGTCGCGATGCTGGTGGAGCGGGCATGACCGGAGGAAGGGCCGGATCCCCGGCGGCCAGGGCTCCAGGGGCCAGGGCCCGAGCGACCGGGCCCGAGCGACCGGATCCCGCCCGACAAGGTCGAGCCCGGCCAGGTCTTGCCCGGCCAGGTCTTGCCCGGCCGGAGGAAAGGCGCCACACTGATGCCAACCGAACGATCGGTAGGGGACGGTTTCGATGACCACGCCACACACCGGGGACGCACCGCTCCAGGAGCAGTTCGATACGACGATCGCGCGTGACCAGCGGATAGAACCGCGCGACTGGATGCCGGACGGATACCGCAGGACGCTGGTCCGGCAGATCGCCCAGCACGCCCACTCGGAGATCATCGGCATGCAGCCCGAGGGCGAGTGGATCACCCGCGCGCCGTCCCTGCGCCGCAAGGCCATCCTGTTCGCGAAGGTCCAGGACGAGGCCGGGCACGGTCTGTATCTCTACTCGGCCGCCGAGACCCTCGGCGCCGACCGGGCGGACCTCACCCAGCGGCTGATCGACGGCCGCCAGAAGTACTCCTCGATCTTCAACTACCCCACCACCACCTTCGCCGATATCGGGGTGATCGGCTGGTTCGTGGACGGCGCGGCCATCTGCAACCAGGTCCCCCTGTGCCGGAGTTCGTACGGGCCCTACGCGCGCGCGATGGTGCGGATCTGCAAGGAGGAGTCCTTCCACCAGCGCCAGGGCTATGAGCTGCTGATGACGATGGCGCGCGGCACCCCGGCCCAGCGGGAGATGGTGCAGGACGCGGTGGACCGCTGGTGGTGGCCGTCGCTGATGATGTTCGGCCCGCCCGACGGGGACTCGCCGAACTCGGCCGCCTCGATGGCCTGGAAGATCAAGCGTCACAGCAACGACGAACTCCGCCAGCGCTTCGTGGACATGACCGTCCCGCAGGCCCGGAAGCTCGGTGTGACCCTGCCCGACCCCGAGCTGCGCTGGAACGAGGAGCGGGGCCGCCATGACTTCGGCACCCCCGACTGGTCGGAGCTCCAGCGGGTCATCAGGGGCGACGGCCCGTGCAACGACGAGCGGGTGGCACGGCGGCGCACCGCCCATGAGGAGGGCGCCTGGGTCCGTGAGGCCGCCGCCGCACGGGCGGCCAAGGAGGCGGCCCGGGCAGCCCACGGCACCCGAACAGAAGAACGGACAGAGAAGGAGACGGCGGCATGAGCACCGCATCCCCGGGCGGCTGGCCGCTCTACGAGGTCTTCGTCCGCGGCAAGCGCGGGCTGAACCACGTCCATGTGGGCTCGCTGCACGCCGCGGACGACGCCATGGCCCTCACCCACGCCCGCGATCTCTACACCCGGCGCAATGAGGGCGTCTCCCTCTGGGTGGTCCGCTCGGAGCACATCGCCGCCTCCACCCGCGACGAGAAGGACCCGTTCTTCGCCCCCAGCGCCGACAAGGTCTATCGCCACCCGACCTTCTACGACATACCCGATGATGTCCCCCATATCTGAGGAGCAGGGGCCCACCGCAGCCGAGGAGCAGGGCATGAGCGACGACCATCTGTATCTCGCCCTCGCCGAGGGACACGAGGACGATGCCCGCTGGGCGTACGGCACCGGCTTCGAGGACCCCCTGCACGGTGTGGACACCGCCGTGCCCGAGGGGGTGGACGCCGGGGAGCTGGCCGCCCAGTGCGTCGCCCTCGGCGACGACGCCCTGATCAGCGCCCAGCGGCTGGCCGAGTGGACCACCCGCGCGCCCGAGCTGGAGGAGGAGGTGGCGCTGGCCAATATCGGGCTCGACCTGCTCGGCCAGGCCCGGCTGCTCTACGCCCGCGCCGGACAGGTGGACGGCAGCGGGCGCGGCGAGGACGCGTACGCCTACTTCCGGGACGCGCGGGAGTTCCGCAATGTCCGGCTGGCCGAACTCCCCTGCGGCGACTTCGCCTTCTCCATCACCCGGCTGCTGGTCCTCTCCAGCTGGCGGCTCGCCCACTTCCAGGCGCTCGCCTCGCACCCCGACCCGGTCCTGGCGGCCGTCGCGGCGAAGGGCGTGCAGGAGCTGACGTACCACCGCCAGTACGCGGCCCAGTGGGCGGTACGGCTGGGCGACGGCACCGAGGAGTCCCACCGCCGGATGGTCACCGCCCTGGAGCGGACCGCCCCGTATCTGGACGAGCTGTTCGCGGCGTACGACGTACGGGACGAGGTCACCGCGGTCCTGGAGCGGATCGCCGAGGAGACCGGGCTGCCCCGGCCGGCGGCCCGTCCCCTGCCGGGCGCCGGGCGGGACGGCGACCACACCGCTCATCTCGCCCCGCTCATCGCCGAGTTGCAGAGCGTGGCCCGCGCCCACCCGGAGGCGACATGGTGACCGCCCCGCCCACCACGGACCACGCCCGGCGGATCGCGGGACAGGTGCCCGACCCCGAGCTGCCCATGCTCACCCTGGCCGACCTCGGCGTACTCCGCGATGTCGAGGTCACCCCCGAGGGCGCGGTGGTCGCGAGCCTCACCCCGACCTACTCGGGCTGTCCGGCCATCGCCGAGATGCGGGCCGATGTGGCCGCCCGGCTGCGCGACGCGGGGTATGAGCGGGTGGAGATCCGTACCGTGCTCTCCCCGCCCTGGACCAGCGACTGGATCACCCCGGCGGGCCGCCGCAAGCTCGCCGAGCACGGCATCGCCCCGCCGGGGGCCGCGCCCGGCCGCCCCTCGGGACCGGTGCCCCTGGTGCTGGCCCCGACCCGGCGCACGGTGCCGTGCCCCCGCTGCGCTTCGGGGGAGACCGAGGAGACCTCCCGCTTCGCCGCGACGGCCTGCAAGGCGCTGTGGCGCTGCCGTGCCTGCCGCGAGCCGTTCGAGTACCTCAAGGAGATCTGATGGCAAACGTGATCCACGACCCGGCGGCCCTGCCGCGTACCCGCCGCCGTCCGGTCTTCCACTCCCTGCGGGTCGCCGGTGTCCAGCCCCTGTGCGAGGACGCCGCCGCCATAGGCTTCGAGATACCGGCCGAGCTGGGCCCCGAGTTCGCCTTCGCCCCCGGCCAGTCCCTCACCCTCCGGCGCGAGATCGACGGCCGGGACGAGCGCCGCTCGTACTCCATCTGCTCCGCCGCCGGATCCTCCCCGCGCATCGGGGTACGGGTGGTGCCCGGCGGGCTCTTCTCCTCCTGGCTGGTGCACGGGATACGCCCCGGTGACACCGTCGAGGTGATGGCTCCCACTGGTGTCTTCACCCCCGATCTCACCACCGCCGGGCACCATGTGCTGATCGCGGCGGGCTCGGGCATCACCCCCATGCTCTCCATCGCCGAGTCGGTCCTGGCGGCGGACTCCCGCTCCACCGTCACGCTCTTCTACGGGAACCGGCGCACCGGCACGGTGATGTTCGCCGATGAGCTGGCCGATGTGAAGGATCTCTATCCGGGCCGCTTCCACCTCGCCCATGTGCTCTCCCGTGAGCCCCGGGAGGCCGAGGTGCTCTCCGGCCGCCTCGACGCGGACCGGCTCTCGGTGCTCATCGACTCACTGGTCGATGTGGAGGCCGCCGACCACTGGTGGCTGTGCGGCCCGCACGGCATGGTCCGCGACGCCCAGCGGGTCCTGGCCGGTCTCGGCGTCCCCGACGACCGCGTCCACCAGGAACTCTTCTACGCCGACGACGAGCCCGTACGGCAGACGCACCACGAGGAGGCCGTCGCGGCGGGCCCGGTCAGCCAGGTCACCGTCACCCTCGACGGCCGCTCCACCACCTCGCCCCTCCCCCGGGGCGGCAGCATCCTGGACGGCGCCCAGAGGACCCGCCCCGACCTCCCCTTCGCCTGCAAGGGCGGCGTCTGCGGCACCTGCCGCGCCCTGGTCACCACCGGTACGGCCGATATGCGCCGCAACTACGCCCTCGACCCGGCCGAGGTCGACGCGGGGTATGTGCTGACCTGCCAGTCGTATCCGGTCTCGGACACCCTGACGGTCGACTTCGACAGCTGACCCGTACCGCCCCCGCCGATGCCACCCCTGCCGGTGCCGGTGCCGCTGCTGCCGGTGCCGGTGCAGGTCAGAGCAGCGTCGGCGCGTGGAAGGTGCCGAGGCCGGAGGTCTGGTCCCGGTCGACCCAGTAGCGGCGCGGCTCGACCAGCATCACATCGACGCTGACGGCGAGGATCCCGGGGATCTCGGCCAGCTCGTTGTCGATGAAGAGCGCCACGGCGGCCCGGTCGGTGACCAGCGCGGTGGCGAGGACGGACATCTCGCTGGCGACATGGGCGACGAGCCGGGTCTGCGGCAGCTGGTCGATGCGCCGCATGACCTCGGGGGTCTCGCCCGGGGCCACCCGCAGCCGGAGCATGAAGGGCGTCTGGAAGCCCAGCCACTCCGAGACGATCTCCAGCCGCGGCCGGACCCATCCCTCGTCCAGGATCCGGCGGACGACCCGATGGGCGGTGGAGGTGGCCAGACCGGCGGTCCTGGCGATGCCCGCGGCCGATGCGCGACTGTCCTGGATCAGCTCGGCGACGACGGTGCGCTCCGCCTCGCTCAGCGGCTTGCCGGGCGGTGTGTTGGTCGCGGTGGCGGTGGCGCCGGGCCGGGTACCCGTGAGCTTCAGCAGCTCGTCGCGCTCGGCGCCGGTGAGGAACTGGGGGTCCCAGGTGATGCCCCGGCGCAGGGTGCTCAGGGCGGGCAGGGCGTTGACCCGGCGGACGCCCGGGATGGAGAACATTCGGTCGATCGCCCGGCTGGTGGCGGCCTCGGACGGGGCGTGGACCACGGCATAGAGGGGATAGTCGCCGGAGATCTGCGCCAGCAGCTGGACATGCGGCAGGTCCCTCAGCCGCTGGAGGACGGCGAGCGGGGTGTCGCCGGTGATGTCCAGGAAGACATGGACCGGCATCGCCGTGGAGTGGATCCCCCAGTCGGCCTGCCCGATCACCCGGATCATCCGCGCCTCGCGCAGCCGGTCGAATCGGCGTTTCAGCGTACTGGCGTCGGCGGCCAGGATTCCGCCGATGTCGTCCCAGGTGCCCCGGGGTGCCAGATGCAGCGCGCCGATGAGGCGCCGGTCGAGCTCGTCGAGGAGAGGACGGGTCATGGAGCCCTACCTTAGCCCGCTGGTTAATCCCACCGTTACCTCCAGAGACTAGAGAATCTCTCACTCAGATGCCATTCTTCGCAGGAACATCCTTCCTGTCACCGAAGAGGTACCGATGAGTGTCACCTCCGTCCAGACTCCGCCGAGCGAGCCGGAGTCCAGAGCGCTGCGCGCCGCGTTCCGGGGATTCGCCGCGATCGAGCGGGTCGGCAACAAACTCCCCCACCCGTTCTGGCTGTTCTGGATCCTCGCGGGGGTCGTCGCCGTCCTCAGCGCCGCACTGGCGGCGGCGGACGTGAGCGCCGTGCACCCCGGTACCCGCGAGACCATCACGGTGGAGAGCCTGCTCAGCCAGGCCGGGCTCACCATGGCCATCGAGGGGGCCGTCGACAACTTCGCGGCCTTCCCGCCGCTGGCGACCATCCTCACCGTGATGTTCGGCATCGTCGTCGCCGAGAAGAGCGGACTCTTCTCCGCCCTGCTCCGCCGCATGGTCGCGCGGGTGCCGGGCAAGTACCTCACCTTCGCCCTGTCGATGACGGCCATGGTCAGCCATGTCGCGGGGGACGCCGCCTACTTCACCCTCATCCCGATCGGCGCGCTGATCTTCCGCGCGGCGGGCCGCAGCCCGGTGCTCGGCTGTATCGTCGCCTATGTCTCGATCTCCGCCGGTTACAACGCCTCTCCGTCGCTCACCACCACCGACGTCCTGCTGTCGTCCATCTCCACCACCGCCGCCCACACCATCGACGCGGACTATGTCGTCACCCCGGTGGCCAACTACTTCTTCGGGGTCGGCTCCTCGGTCCTGGTGGCCCTGGTGATCACGCTCGTCGTGGACAAGGTCCTCATCCGGCGCACGGACCTGGAGCCGGACGAGCCGGTCTCCGCACCGACCGCCGAGGAGCGGGAGGCGATCGAGGTCACCGGGGAGCAGCAGCGCGCGCTGCGGGTCACCGGGCTGGTCGCCCTCGGCTTCGCCGTGTTCCTGGTGCTGGCCATGGTTCCCACCGGCTCACCGCTGCGCGGCGAGGGCGGCGGCATCGTCAACTCCCCGGTGATCGGCGGCATGGCGCTGGTCCTGGGCCTCTTCTTCGCCCTGCTCGGTACGGTCTACGGGCGGCTCGCCGGCACCTTCACCGCGCCCCGGGACATCATCGACGCGATGATCGACGGCACCCGGTCGATGGCGCCGATCCTGGTCCTGTTCTTCGCGATCTCCCAGTTCCTCGCCTACTTCAAGTGGACGAACATCGGCGACATCCTCGCCGTCAAGGGCGCCGAGACCCTGCGCTCCCTGGATATGCAGGGCTGGACCGTGCTGGTCGGCATCGCGGTGCTGATCACCTTCATGAATCTGGTCATCACCAGCGGCTCCGCGCTGTGGGCGCTGGCCGCGCCGGTCCTCGTCCCGATGCTGATGCTCATCGGCATCGAGCCGGAGACCACCCAGGCCGTCTACCGTGTCGCCGACTCGGTCACCAACTGTGTGACCCCGATGAGTCCGTACTTCGTGATGGCCCTGGGCTTCATCCAGCAGTACCGCAAGTCCGCCGGGATCGGCACGCTGGCCTCGTTCACCATCCCGATCGCCGCCGTTGTCTGGGTGGCCTGGATGGCGTTCTTCGTGGCCTGGTACCTGCTCGGCATCCCCTTCGGCATCAGCTGACCCACCCCGTCCACCGCTGCCCCCGTACACCGCCGATCCAAGCCGGTCCGGCGCCGATCCCCCCGTACGCCGCCGATCCACCCCGTACACCGCCGATCCACCCCGTACACCGCCGATCCATCTCCTCCGCCGCCGGCCCACCCCCGCCGGCCGGAGAGCCCACCCGCTGACCTCGTACGAGAGAGCAGACCATGACCACATCGCCCGCAGCCGCCCTCACCGCCCGCGCCCAGGAGGTGTCGTCACAGATCGTGGCCGACATCCTGCGACTCGTCGGCCAGGAGACCAACAGCTACGACCTGCCCGGTCTCGCGGCAGGGCTGGATCTGCTGCGCGAGCTGACCGTCGACCGGCTCGGCCCGCCCGACCAGGAGCGGCGCCATCCCGGTGGCGAGTGCGGTGACACCCTCACCCTGACCTACACCGGCAGTGGCCCGGGGCATGTCGCGCTCGTCGGCCACTACGACACCGTGTGGCCGACCGGCACCCTCGCGGGGTGGGAGGGGCGGCAGCCCGGCGACGACGGCCGGCCCGTGCTCAGCGGGCCGGGGATCTTCGATATGAAGGCGGGCCTGATCCAGGGCATCTGGGCGCTGTGGCTGGCCCGGGAGAGCGGGGCGCCGACGCCCACCGTCACCTTCCTCTTCAACGGCGACGAGGAGATCGGCTCCCTCTCCTCACGGCCGGTGATCGAGCAGGTCGCGCGGACGGTCGACGCCACCCTGGTGCTTGAGCCCTCCGCCCAGGGCGCGGTGAAGACCGCCCGCAAGGGGTCCGGGGTCTTCCAGGTCACGGTCACCGGTGTCGAGGCGCACGCCGGGCTCGCGCCGCAGGACGGGGCGAGCGCGATCACCGCACTCTCCGAGTTCGTGATCGCCGCCGCCGCCGTCGCCGCCCCCGAGAACGGCACCACCGTCAACGCCGGGCTGATCACGGGCGGTTCCGCCATCAATGTCGTCGCCGGGCGGGCCACCGCCGGTCTCGACATCCGGATCAGCAGCCCGGCCGAACAGGCCCGTGTCGACCGGGAGATGGACGCCATCCAGGTCAGCGACCCCCGGGTCCGCGTCGAGATCGACCACGCCTGGAACCGTCCGCCGATGACCCTCAGCGCCGCCTCCCTCCCCCTGCTCGACCTCGCCCGTGAGGTCGCCCGTGAGCAGGGCCGCGAGGGCCTGCGGGACGCGGCCGTCGGGGGCGCCAGCGACGCCAACTTCGTCGCCGCCCTCGGGCTGCCCGTCCTGTGCGGCATGGGCGCGGTCGGCGACGGCGCCCACGCCCGGGGCGAGTTCATCCACCCCGACACCGTCCCGGCCCAGACCGCCCTGGTCGCGGGGATGCTGGGCCGGCTGGCGACCCCCCTGCCCGCCCCGGCCACGGCTTCCTGACCCGTACGGCCCCGGTGGGCGCGCCGTCCCCCGGCGCGCCCACCGGCCCTTCCGTTCTACGCCTCCGGACGCCAGTCGAACGGGAAGTGCTTGCTGGACCCGCCGCGGTACTCACCGGAGAAGTCGAAGCCCTCGGCGCGGTCCTCGCTCACCACCCCCCAGGTCGCGACCTGGCCGGGCCCCACCTCCGCCCCGGGAGCGTTGATCAGCTGCACCCGGCGGGTGGGGTCCGCGGTGGGGCCGGTCAGCGCCGTGGCCCCCACACTCACCTTGTCGGACACGGTCGCGCGCCAGTACGCGAGATCCGGCGCGGCCTCGAAGCGGATCGGCGCGTACTCCACCGCGCGCACCTCGCTGATCAGTGAGCCGAAGGTACCCGGCCACCCCCCGACATTGCCCCGGAAGATCTCCTCCAGCGCGTCCCGCTGCTCCTGGGTCCCCTTCTCGTCGATGTAGAACATCGCCTTCATCGTGGCGTCGGGGTCCCCCACCCACATGTTCCCGCCGAACTCCCCGAGTGCCACCACGCCGAGACCGTCCAGGCGCACCTCCCCGAAGTGCCCCTCATGGATCTGCCAGACCAGCGTGAACCGGCAGGCCCCACCCGTCGGAGCCTGCGCGAAGGTGCAAGGACAGGGCATCGAGCAGCTGCACACGTCGAACCACTCGCCCTTGAGGTGCCAGTTCGTCCCAGTCATCACTGTTTCCCCTCTCCGATACCCCGGCGGGGTATCCGTCTGACGCGAGATTAACCTCCCTCCCGACCGACCGTCAAATACCCATGGGGGGTATCTAGTCGATGGGGGTACCGACACCCGGCGGCCCCGCCAACCGGGCGGGGCCGCCGGGCCGGTCCGGCATGGCGCCCCGCCGGAACGCGCCGAGCCCGGATGCTGATGGCCTCCGAACCACGCGGGAGAGGCCATGGACGACCGCCCCAGCCCCCAGGACGCCCGGCCCGACCCTCAGGGCGCCCGGCCATCGCCGACCACGGGCACGGACACGGACATCGGCACGGAAACGGGCACCGGCACCGGCACCGGCACCGGCACCGGCACCGGCCAGGAGACTCCCGGCCAGCCCGGAGTCATCGGCATCGCGCTCGCCGCCGTACTGGCCGCCGCACTCGCCCAGGGTTCCTGGCAGTGGTTCGCCGGCTACATCGGAGTGACCCTGCTCGCGGTGGTCTTCTCCTTCTACCGGCTGCCGGCCTGGACCCCCGGCCCCGGCTCCGCGTACCTGCGGAATCTGATCGCGTTCTCCCTCGTCATCGGCCTCTGCGTGGCCATCGCGCTGGCGCCCGTACTCCAGCGCACGGCCTGGCTGTTCCCGATGCCCGACACCCGGCAGGCCTGTCCCGATGTGGGCCGGTACGAGGCCCTCCAGGCCGAGGCCGCCCTGGCGGATCTGGCGGACCGCGACCGAGCCGCCCTGACCCACGCACAGGAGGCCAGGGCCCATGAGGCCGTCGCCGACTGTCTTTCGGCCACCACGACCCTCTGGCTGCCGGCGTACGCGTTCGGCACGGCCGTCCTGGTGGCCCTGGGCACCTGGTACCTCGGCCGGGCCCGCGCGAGAAGCCGGACCCGTACGGGAAACCGGACCCGCGCGAGAAGGGCGGCGGCCGCGGCCGACGGGAAATCCCCGCGCCGGCCCTGAGCCCCCCCGACCCCGTCCCCGTCGCACCGTTCGGGGAACACGAACCCCTGGCCAGAATCCAGTGGTACGGGGCACTTTTGCCACTGCTCGCACCGGTCCGCGGTCGCATAGCTTGTGCGGCGTTCGCTCTCCCACGACAGACAAGACCAGGAGCGGTGCGGCATGCCGGCACAGGCGGTTCTCCTCGACGTGTCCGAACCCCCGGGTGCCCCCGGGCCCCTTGAGGCGCTCATCGCGGGCGGGTCGGCCGTCAACGGCGCTCCCGCGACGGCACCGCCCCGCCGACCGGAGTGCCTTCTGTGACCAAGTTCTTTCTCTCGCTCCATGTCCTGGCGGCGATCGTCGCCATCGGGCCCGTCACCGTCGCCGCGAGCATGTTCCCGAATGTGCTGCGCCAGGTGCAGGCCGACCCCGGGGCACCCGAACCTCTGGCGACGCTGCGGACGCTGCACCGGATCTGCCGGGTGTACGCGGGCGTGGGCATCGCGGTGCCCGTCTTCGGCTTCGCCACCGGACAGAGCCTCGGCGTCCTGGGCAGCGCCTGGCTGATCACCTCCATGGTGCTCACGGGCATCGCCGCCGCCATCCTCGTCGGAGTGCTGCTGCCACGTCAGGAGGACGCGCTGAACGCGGTCGGGACGGCGGCGGGCCCCGGCTCCGTGGCGCTGGACGAGCGTGCCGGAGCCCGGCTGGCGATGCTCACGGGCATCTTCAATCTGCTCTGGGCCGTCGTCACCGTCCTGATGATCGTCAGACCCGGATCCACCACGGGAGCCTGAGCCGTCGGGGCACCTCTCCGGCATACCCGCGCCGGGACGGCCGACCGCCGTCCCGGCGCGCGCTTGATCGACCTTCGCACAAGTCGGCTCCGTCAACCCCTTGTGCCCGGAGCACGGCGTCTGCCAGATTCTCCGCAGTCACATGTGTCATGGACGCAACAAGCACCCCTGGTGTGTCCCTGGCTTCCTGCGCATCCCCGCAGGACTCCACCCCCACATGATGGAGAAGACCACGTGCGTCTCACCCGACTCATACCCGCCCTCGCGACCGCCGCACTCTCCGTAGTCGCTCTCGCCCCCACCGCCTCGGCCCAGGCACCGGCGCCGGCCGCGGAGAGCGCACCCTATGCCACGGCAGGCACGGCAGGCACGGCAAGCGCGACCGGCGCGGCCGGCAGCAAGGCCCGGCCCATCATCGGCGGAGGCTTCGCGAGCAACGCCCCTTGGGCGGCCCGGCTGTTCTCCAACGGCCGGCAGACCTGTAGCGCGTCGATCATCGCGCCCACCTGGATCCTCACCGCGAGGCACTGCGTCAGCGGCGGCGGACTGTCGTTCCGTATCGGCAGCCTCGACCAGACCAGCGGCGGCACGGTGGCCAACGCCTCCGCCGTCTACAACCACGCCTCCTCCGACCTCTCCCTGGTCAGACTCGACCGCTCGGTCCAGGCGACCTACGCCCGGTTGGGGCAGCCGGGTTCGGTCGCCGTGGGCCAGACCGTACAGGTGTACGGCTGGGGCGCCACCTCCCAGTGCGGCGCCGAGATCAACTGCCAGTCCCGCTATCTGAAGGTCGCCAATGTCGTCGTCTCCGGCGGCTGCCGCGACGCCTACAACGGCTCCGCGATCTGCGCCCGCCGGGGCGACGGCATCACCGCGGGCGGCGACTCGGGCGGCCCGATGAACCTCAACGGCATCCAGGTCGGCGTCGCCTCCACCAGCGACCGGCAGACCATCACCGCCTACACCAATGTGACCGCGTACCGGCCCTGGATCCAGTCCATCGCCGGTATCTGACCGGTCCACCGGGCCCGTACCCGCGTCCGTACCCACGTCCGACGGGCCGTGCCGGACGGACCCGGAGCAGCGGTGCGTACGGTGAGGTGACCAGGGGTGGGGACCGCCCGCGGCAACTGTCCGCGCCGGGTCCCCACCCCTCAGCCGTGAAGCGGTACGTCGATCGCCGAACGGAGCGGCTCCAGAAGCTGGTTGGCCTCCTTGATGCCCTCCGGGGAGCCGAGATCCGGAATGCTGCGGTACGGGAGTGCTTCGAGCGGCCCGCCCGCGTGGTCCGCGAGACGGTCACCGAAGAGCACCACGGCGTACCGTGACGGATTGCGTTTCGAACCCCAGATCATCCCCATGGCTCCGGGCGCCTCGGCCCGTAGCTCCCGCGCCCAGAGCCGGGTACGCGCATAGTGCTCGGGCCCCTCGCTCTCCAGCAGTTCAGGGGAGTTGCAGACGGCCGCGAGGGCCGCCCCGGAGCACAGCGAGACAAGTCTCAGCTCGCACCGGGTCCGCACCACATTCAGCGACCTGCCCAGCACCGACCGCCGCGGGACCAGTCGCATACCGGTCCCCCGGTCGATGGGGAGCGACCGCAGCAGCGTCTCGGCGAGCGCGGTCTCCGGGTCGGTCGCCGCGTACAGACTGGGGTACGGGTCCTCCGGCGTGCCGTGGAACCGGCCGGGCGCGGGGTCGTCCGGGTGGAACGGCTTGAACTCCCCGGCGGCGTACCGGGACGAGTGCATCCGCCACAGCTGGGTGCCCGCAGGCAGGATCTCCCAGTGCGGCCGGAAGCGGTACGGGAAGGGCCGCAGGGTTTTCCCGTCCATCAGTCCCCCTCCACCAGCGCGACGACCGCGCCCACCAGGTCGCGGTCCGGCCGGATGCCGAGCAGGCCGGCGGGCGGCCCCCCGCCCAGCCAGGCGTTGCCGCTCAGCCACCAGTCGGCGGCTCCCCAGGGGTCCGCGTCGGCGAGCAGCACCCGGTTGACCTCCAGGACGACCCGGTACGGGGCTCCGCCGCCGGGCTCGAACTGGAACTCCGGGTAGCGGTCGCCGTGGTCGGGATCGGCGAACCGGATCAGCTCGGGCGGTGGCGCCGTACCCCGGTACCGGGCGAGCACCTCGGCGGCCGGGAAGGCGGGTGCCCGGCGGAGTCTGCTCTTGACGGCGGCGATGATGGCCGAGGTTTCCGGGGGCTCTGGGGGCAGGGACGGCACGACCGTGAGCCGGGCCAGCAGATCCCGTGCCCTCGGGGCCACCGGCACACCGACGGACGCCGCACCGGCGAGCCGCACGGAGTCCAGCGCCTCCCGGACCGGATGGCCGAACGGGAGCGACGTCAGGCAGATCCGTACCGCCTGGAAGGCCCGGCGTACGGATCTGGAGTCGTCCGGCGGGGCGTCGGCGAGCGCGCGCAGCTGGGTGAGCAGAAGTCCATACTGCTCATCGGTCAGCTGGGCGCGCAGGCTGTCGCGATGTTCGTCGATGAGGCCGAGCAGCCTCATCCCACTGTCCTCACCCGGGGTCATACGGTCTCCTCTCCCCTGCCGGGGTGGCCCTGATGGATGAACGCGGCCCAGATGGCGGGCCGCCGGAGGTCGGGGCGGCCGATGTCCCCCCGTAATCGCTCGCCCAGACGGCCCGGATCCTTCCGGCCCGGGTCGAGCATCCACAGCTGCGCGGCCCGCAGCGCGTCGACGGGGCCGAGCCCGGCCCGCAGATGGTGGTGGAAGACCGCCATCAGCAGCATCGACGCGGAGTCCTGGGTGGTCCATCGCGACCCCACGACATCACGGGCGCCGCCTGCGACGAATGCCGTGGTGAGGGTCAGGGCCTCGTCGTGGTCGCAGGCGCTCAGGACGATCAGCGGTCCGTCCGGTGGGTCGTCCTGTTCGGCGGGCCGGGGCCGGTCGAGGAGCCTGGTCACGGTGAGCAGGCCGGTCCCCTCGTCGGAGGCGTCGGGGGCGTCGGGGGCGAGGTACAGGGCCGATTCCGTCGGCCGGGTCCCCGCCATGCCATGGGTGGCCAGATGGACCATCGAGTGGTCCTGGGCGAGCAGAGCCAGCAGCTCGTCGGGGGTGCCGGCCGGGACCGAGCCGGGCGGAAGGCCGGTGAACTCGCCGTACAGCCGCGCCCCCGGGTAGTAGGTGTCGCGCAGCTCCATGACCTCCAGCTCGGCATAGGTCAGCGAGAGGCCCGGGTCGGCCACCATCGCCGGGGCCGAGACCGGATCGCGGGGCGCGCGTTTCACCGTACGCAGGAACTCGCCGCCGGAGGCCGCGTAGCTGATCACCAGGGCCTGGCAGAGGTACTCGTACGGGGCTCCCTCGGGGAATCGGGCGGCGTGCCAGGGCACGATCCCGAGACGGCCGCAGGGGACCAGGACGACCCTGGGCGTCCGGCGGTCGGCCGCATCGCCGGGGAGGTGTTCCGCCAGCCCGGCCAGGATGGGGACGAAGACCTCGTACGCCCAGTCGCAGAGGTCGGACAGGGCTTCCTCCCAGGCCCGTTCCCCGTCGGCATCACCTGGGGAGCGGGCGTTGGCCGCGTCGAGGTAGCGCTCCAGAGGGGCGCTTTCCTCATGGGAGAGTATGGAGAGCGAGCCGCCGCCGAATCCGATCTCGGGTCCCAGGGCCAGCACCATGCCCGGGGCATCGCCCTTGAGCCCGGGGACCAGATAGATCAGCGCGTCCGCACCGGCCTCGCCCACGCCGTTGGCCAATTCGCACGGGGTGGGGGTGCTGAACAGACCGCCCCGCTCCCGGTAGCCGAGGGCTTCCAGGGCCTGTCGGCGCAGGGTGCTGGGCAGTTCGGCGGGCAGCTCGCCGCTGTCGACGGCTCCGGACCTCCGCCAGGCGGCGGCGAGTTCGGGACGGCCGCGCTCCTCCAGCAAATCCGGTACGGCCCGGGAGGTGGCCGCGGCCCGCAACACCATGGCCCTGCCCAGCTCCAGGGCAGCGACCAGGTCGTCCACGCTCCCGTGTTCGCCCTCCCACAGGGCGGCCTGGACGGCGAGGGACGCGCCTTCGCGGGCGGCCATCAGGCGGTGCTCGACGCCGTCCTGGATGAGAACGTCGGAGGCGAGTATCGCCAGAGCCTCGTTCGCCGTGCCGGTGGCAGCGTCGGCGTCGGACCGGCTCCGCCCCCGGTGCCAGCGGACGTGGTAGTGGCTGGCGAGCGACGCCAGGTGCGCGGCGGCCCGGAACGGGGCCCGGCCCTGCCGGATGTGTTCGCGGAGCCGTTCCAGCGTGGTGATGGCGGCATCGAGATCCGCCGGATCCTCCGTGAGGTGGTAGCGCATGCCCAGCAGGTTCGCGGCGGTGCGCAGCCGACCGGCGGGGGCGTCGGCCGGCGGTAACTCCCGGGCCGGCAGGGCCGTGGCATCGCCGGTGAGGAAGGCACGCCTGATCGCCATCTCTCCGGGATCCGCGAGCCCGAGCATCTTGTCCCCGACCGGGAGACTGCTCTTCCTCATGGCCGCCCTGGCCTCCTCCAGCTCCGTGTAGCCCCGCAGGATCTGGTCCTTCTCCATGGTGAGACAGCCGAGCACGAGCCGGGCCCAGGCTCGGACGGCGAGGGTGAAGAAGTGGAAGTCGGTTTCTGCGGCGGCGGCTTCGGCCTGGCGCTCAGCCTCCCCCAGGAGGCTGTGGATCCGCTCCTCGTCCGCGGCGTGGAAAGCGCTGCGGATCTCCGTCAACAGGTCCATGCTCTCCGCCAGGATCGCGAAGCCGTCGGCCAGATGGATCGAGCTCTGCGACGTGCGCCGCACGTAGTCGCTGACCTTCTTCCTGTGGGCGACAGCGAGTACGTAGTCCTGAAAGGTACCACCCGCGCCTTCGCTCAGACTGACGAGAAAGGTCATGAGCGCTTCAAGAGTGACCCGGTCCGGCCAGCCGTCGGGCACGTTCTCCGGCAGGCCGTCCAACGCGGCGCGCAACTGTCCGAGCTGTCTGTTGACGGCAGCGGCCATCACCTTCGAGTGACCCGCCGAGAGCGGCGATCGCGGTGTCGGCGGCCTGCTTCGCGGCGATGAGCCGACGGAAGAGGTCAGGGTCGCGGAACACGGCACCGCCGGGAAGGACGTCCGGGGTGTCCTGGGCGCTGGCGTCGGCCCGACCTGGGGAATCCGGGGCGGCACCGGGCGGGTTGAAACCACTCACCCTGCTCCTCAGCCAGTTGATCATCGAACGCCACTCCGCGGCGTATGGACCGTCGTCGTCCGGTACGAGGTCCGTGAGCAGATCGGCGATCCCGTCGACCGTGGGGTGGGCCCAGAGGTCGCGAAGCTTCGGCAGATCCTTCAGGTTCTCCGGCAGCGGCAGCTCGGCCGCGTCGGCCACCCACTCCCGCACCTCGGCCGCGAGGGTGGTCACCTCCCCCATCATCCTGTCGAACAGAGCGGTCGTGTCGGGCTGCGGCGCGAGCCCACCGGGCATGTCCTGGAACGGCATCACCTGCATCAACAGGAACAGCGCGGCCCACCGCCGGTCCTCGACGGAGGCCGTGGCTCCGGTCCTCGTCGCGGGGTCCCGTACCTCCCGGAGCAGAGCATGCGCCCGCTCCCGGTCCCCGGGTGCGCCACCCCCGATGCCATGGCGCAGGGTGAGCGCGCCGCCGAGCCAGAGGGTCACCGAGCCGCGCAGCTCCGGGTCGTGGTCCAACAGATGCGAGAGCGCTTCGAGTTCGCCGACCGATGCGCCATGGGCGCGGGAGTTCTCCGCGACCGTGCCCGGTTCCGGCAGCAGCGCCTTCGCCCGGGCGATGGCCTCACCGGCCCAGGTCCGCAGCGCCCGGACGCCGCCGCTCTCCTCTTCTTCCCCCACCTCAACGCTCCTCGGGTGCCGGAGACGGTCCGCTTCGCCCTCCATGATGACGAGACGTTCGCCCCCGGGGCGACCGTTCGCCGGGTTTGTCCATCGGCGCCCGATCAACACCCGGAACTCGCCCCGGAGGCGCCCGGGAGAAGCGGGCGGCGCCGTCCGCCGGGGCGGTGGCCGGCACCGCCACCCCTGGCGGCGGCACCGGCCGGGAGTCCTACAGCTAACGGCTCGCGTAGGGCAGGAGCGCCATCTCCCGGGCGTTCTTGATCGCTGCGGCGATCCGCCGCTGCTGCCGCACGGTCACCCGGGTGATCCGCCGGCTGCGGATCTTTCCCCGGTCGGAGACGAACTTTCGCAGCAGATCGGTGTCCTTCTAGTCGATGAAGGTGATCCCGGCCGCGTCAAGGGGGTTGGGGCGGGGTGCGACGGGCCTGCGGGACTCGGAACGGCGGGGCATGGGACCTTCCTCGTAACGGGGAACGCGGACCCGCATCGGGGGCGGGACGCGCGGGAGGGATATTCGGGCAGGGCTCGCGGGACTCATACGCCTTTAGGGCACGGGAGTCAGACAGCGGAGCCGAGCAGGGCGTCGAAGGCGGCGGGGAGGCGCTGCCACGCCTCCGGACCGGCGGCGTACTCCGCATCGGTGAGCAGGCAGCACTCCAGGACGCCCTCGACGCCCGCCCGGTCGAGGCCGGGAGAGGTGAAGACCAGATGCTGGCAACGGTCACCGTGCTCGGGGTGCCAGTCCAGCGCGGCCGCGGCCCGCCGCACCGGCGGCACCAGTTCCCAGGCGGCCTCCGGCAGGGCGGCCAGCCATGGTCCGGCGCTCTCCACGCACAGCGCACCACCGGCCGCGTCCCATGCGAGCAGGGTGTCCGGGCGGTCCGCGAGCCAGAACCGGCCACGGCTGCGCGCCGCCGCACAGCACAGCTCCTCCAGCGCCTGATACAGCCGCTCCGGGTGAAAGGGGCGGTGGCTGTGCCAGACGAAGGTGGCGACACCGGCGTCGTCGCTCTCCTGGGGCAACAGGGCGCAGGCCGGATGCTGGGCGGCGGCGGCCGCGTCCACATCGAAGCCGGCGAAGACCAGCCGGGCCAGCTCCGCCGAGCCGGCGGCCGCCTTCCGGGCTGTCGGATGGAGCTGGTCGAGCAGTGCCCGGTCCTGGTCGTCGGCGTCCTCGCCGTCCACCAGGGCCAGGACGGGCGCGTACTCCAACTGACGGGCCCAGGTGTCACCGATGGTGCGCTGATCGCTCCCGGCCACGGCGAGTCCGGCCTCGGCCAGATCATCGCCGTTGGCGAGATACGGCAGGACCAGCGAGGGATCGACGGCGGTGACGACATTGGCCAGTTCCACCATCTCGCCGGCATGGGCGGCGATCACCTCGGCCATGGAGCGGGGCTCCACGGAGTCCCACAGTTCGACAACGGCGAGCCGGGTCGTCCCCTCGGACGCGAGCCGTTCCAGTTCGGGTACGAGGTCCTCGCGCAGGGCGCAGCAGGCGCAGCCGTTGACGAGTGGGGTGTCGCCGTACGCGATCCGTCCCGAGGCGTCGCTGATCACGCGCCGTACGGTTCCGTCGCGGGCGGTCGCCAGGTCGTGGTGGAGGCCGACGCTGTCGGGTACGGAGCGCAGCAGGCCGTCGACGGTTCGCCGGCGGGCGTGGGAGTGCAGCCCGGCGACGATCACGACCGGCAGCCGTGCGGTGCCCTCCATCACCGGGCCTCGGGGCGGCCGTAGCGGCGCTCGAACCGCTCCACCCGGCCGGCGGTGTCCATGACGCGGGCGGTGCCGGTGTAGAAGGGGTGGCTGACGTCGGAGATCTCGACGTCGACAACGGGGTAGGTGTTGCCGTCCTCCCACTCGATCGTCCGGTGGCTCGTCATGGTCGAGCGGGTGAGGAAAGCGGAGCCGGCGGCCTTGTCGCGGAAGACGACGGGTCCGTAGGGCGGATGGATGTCGGGCTTCATGACGTACTCCTTCTGTTCTGTTCCGGTGTCCGGTTCCGGTGCTCTGATCCGGTGTTCTGGTCCGGTTTCTTCGGGCGGGGCCGGGGTCAGCGCTCCTCGCGGAAGTCGACGTGCCGGCGGGCGATGGGGTCGAACTTGCGCAGGACCAGGCGGTCGGGGTCGTTCCGGCGGTTCTTGCGGGTGACATAGGTGTAGCCGGTGCCGGCGGTGGACCGGAGCTTGATGATCGGCCGTATCTCGTTGCGAGCCATGGACGCTACTATATGACAATGATTTCCATTAACGATAACCGTCCACTCCTGGAGAGGCAGGTCACCGGGTGTCCGCACACTGCCAACTGACCGGCGCCAAGCCCGGCTTCGGCAACACCATCTCCCACTCGCACCGGCGCACCTCGCGCCGTTTCGACCCGAATGTCCAGCGCAAGCGGTACTGGCTGCCGAGCGAGGGCAGGCATGTGCGCCTGACGCTCAGCACCAAGGCGATCAGGACGATCGACGCCATCGGCATCGAGGCCGCGGTCGCCCGCATCCGGGCGCGAGGGGGGAAGGCCTGATGGCCAAGGCGAGCAAGATCGCGCAGAACGAGCGGCGCAAGGCGACCGTCGCGCGGTACGCCGCCCGGCGGGCCGAGCTGAAGGAGATCATCCGACGGCCGTCGTCCACCGGCGCCGAACGACAGGCCGCCCTGGCGGAACTGCGCCGTCAGCCGCGCGACGCCAGCGCGACCCGGGTGCGCAACCGGGACAGCGTGGACGGACGTCCCCGTGGGTATCTGCGCAGGTTCGGCCTGTCCCGCGTGCGCATGCGCGGACAGGCCCACGCCGGGTTCCTTCCCGGGGTGACGAAGTCCTCCTGGTAGCCGACCCCGGCCGGACGCCGTCACCGGCTCCGGGCTCCGGACCGCACCGTCGCGGTGCGGTCCGGAACCCCTGGGCCTTCCCCGGGCACCGGACTAGGCTGGTAGACGGACTCGGGGCCGCTCCTGTCCGGGAGGCGATTGACCATGGCCGGGCTGCTGATCCGCAATTTCGACACCGCCGACGAGACCCGACCGTTCGAAGCGGGCAAAGGCCGGCTGGATCTGCTGAATACGGCCGACGGCCCCGTCGGCCGGGCCGTCTTCGAACCCGGCTGGCGCTGGTCGGACCATGTCAAACCACTGGCGGGGACCGACAGCTGTCAGTCGGCCCACACCGGCTATGTGGTGAGCGGCCGCATCAAGATCGTCATGGACGACGGGGAGAGCGCCGAGGCCGGACCGGGCGACTTCATCGCGATCACACCCGGGCACGACGCCTGGGTGGTGGGTGACGAACCCTGCGTCACGATCGACTGGACCGGGTACGGCGACTACGCGAAGCCCGCGTGAACGGCCACGGCAGCTCGCGACGGCAAGGCCCAGGGGCACGGTCGGCGACCCGCGCGGGTCGGGTCAGCGCTCGGTGGGCCGGCGGGAGGGGCCGGGGACGTTCCCCGCAGCGGCGTCCTGTTCGGTGAGGGCGCGGTAGCCCCGGTCCACATAGAGGAGTGGCCCACGGGAGTCACCGGCGGACGGCCGGTGGGCGGTGGTGACCCTGGCGACGATCAGGGTGTGGTCGGCGACCTCGACGCACTGGGTCGTACGGCATGTCAGAACGACAGCGGCCCCTTCCAACTCCGGCCCTCCGCCGTCGGGGGACGGCCGGTGGCCTACGCCCGTGAACTCCTCGGCGCCGAAGACCCGGCGCTGTGTGAAGCGGTCGGCGAGGGCGTGTTGCCCCGCGGCGAGGACATTGACGGTGAAGCGGCCGGTCCGCCGGATGACCTCCGCGGTGCGGCTGCCCCGCTTGAGGGAGATCAGCAGGGTGGGCGGATCGAGCGACACCGACAGCAAGGAGTTGAGGGTCATCCCGTGCGGGCCCTCGGGGCTCTGGGTGGTGACGACCGCGACGCCCGTCGCCCAGAGACGCATGGCTTCGCGGAACTCCCCGGCCTCCGCCCCGCCGCCGGGAGCACCGGGTGCCACGGGGCACAGGGGGGTCACCACGCGGGAGCCAGCGGTGCGGGGGAGGCCAGGGCGGGGAAGTGCGGTACGACCTCTTCGGCGAGTTGCGCCACGACCTCCGCCGCGGGCCGTCTGCCGTGCTGGACTCCGAGTGCGGCGTGGTTGACCCCGGCCGCCTTCCAGCGGCCGAGCAGTTCGAGCAGCCCTCGGCTACCCGTACGCAGGACAAAGCCGCCGCGCAGCGGGGTGGGCGGATGGCCCGGGTCCTCGTGCAGGTCGATCCATTCATTGGTCGCGACCGGGCGGAACTCCCCGCCGGGGATCAGGTCACGCCATGCGCCGATCCGGTCCCCGAGCGCCCGGGGGCCCTCCGGGGTCGCGGTGGCGCCGGGGTAGACCAGCCAGCCGTCGGCGTGCTCGGCGATCCAGAGCGGGGACTGCTGGGAGGAGCCGGTGACCAGGAGGGGGATCCGGCCGTGCACCGGCTTCGGCAGCAGGCTCGCACCACCGGGCCGCTCCTCCCCCAGCAGCCCGCGGAAGGAATCGACCACCTCCCGGTAGCGGGCCCCGCGCGCACCGTGGTCCAGTCCGTACGCGGGGAACTCCACCGGCCGGTCGCCGGAGGCCACTCCGAGCACCAGCCGTCCACCGCTGAGGTGGTCCACGGAAGCCGCCTGTTTGGCCAGGTCAATGGGGTGCCGCAGCGGAAGGATCACGCTGCCGGACGCCAGGCTGATCCGGGAGGTGTGTGCGGCGAGCCAGGTCAGGGCGGTCCACGGGTCGTACACCTGCCCCACGTCGCCGAAGCCCGGGTCGGCCAGGGGCACGTCCCGTACCCAGGCGGCGGCGAACCCGGCGCCCTCGGCCCGCTGGACGATCTCCGTCTGGCCGCGCATCGCCGCCATCTCGCCCTGGTACGGCCACAGGGGCAGGAAGAGCCCCACGGTCAGCTCCCCCGGCGCGAACATACGGGCGTATCCGGGGTGGCTCTCCCATGAGGAGGCCGGTGCTGCTGCTCTCATCGATACCCATCCATCACTCTGGTTGGAACGTTCGATCCAGAGCATACGACAACTTTGGATCGAACGTTCCAACCAGTAGACTCGGGGCCATGGCAGCCACCTCATCGCGCGACCGCTCGTCCGACACCGACACCCGCCGCCGGATCATCCGGGCCACGGCCGCGCTGCTTCAGCAGCAGGGGTACGAGAGCACCTCGGTCAAGCGCATCGCGGGCGCCGCGCAGGCGTCACCCAGCTCCGTCTACCACTTCTTCCCGGGGGGCAAGGAGGAGCTGGCGATCGAGGCGATGCACCACGGCGCGCACGAGTTCGGCGACCTGCTCGCGAGGGGCCTCGCCTCGGCCGCGGACCCGGCCGAGGCCACGGCCGCCTGTGCCCTGCTGCTGGCGGAGGACCTCAAACGGTCGGAGTGGAGCGACGGCTGCCCGGTCGCGGTCACCGCCCTGGAGACCGTCGGCCGCGTCCCCGGCCTCCAGGAAGCGGCGACCCGGGCCCTCACCGACTGGCGGGATCTCGTCACGGCCAAGCTCACGGAGAGCGGCATCGCACCGGCCGCGGCGCGCCCCCTCGCCGGGACGGTCATCAGCATGCTGGAGGGCGCCGAACTCCTCAGCCGTGTCACCGCCGACGACACCCCGCTCCGCGACGCGGCGGTCCACCTCGCCCAGCTGGTCCGAGCGGCACCCCGGGCCTGACGGGTCCCGTGCGGCGCGGAACACCGGGGCGGCACGGGGGACGGACGCGCTCCGGGCCCGGCCGCGCGCTACTCGGCGCCCGGCCGGTCCGGTGCGGTCAGGAGGACGCCGGAGGTATCGGCTTGATGACCGCGAACGCGGCTCCGTGAGGATCGGCGAGCCAGGCGATCCGGCCGACCTCGGGCACATCGGCGGCGGGCATCAGCACGGATCCGCCGTTCTCCTGCGCCAGTGACACCAGGGCGTCGACGTCGGCGGTGTCGAAATAGGGGAACCAGCCCGGCCGGTCGTCCCCCTCCTCGGCGATACCGCCGAAGGAGGCATCCTCCAGATCCCCTTCGGCGGCGGAGACCACGGTGTACGTCATCCCGGGGATCTCCATATCCTGCTTACGCCAGCCGAAGACCTCCTGGTAGAAGGCGTAGGCAACCAGCCGGTCGGTGGTGCTCAGCTCGACCCACCACAGGGTGTGCGGCTCACCGGCGGTCTCCAGGCCGCTGGTGCCGGCGGGCTGCCAGACGGCGAACTCGGCGCCCTGCGCGTCGGTGAAGGCGGCGAGCCTTCCGGCCTCCATGACATCGGTGGGCGCGACCCGCACCCGGCCGCCGGCCTGCTCGACGGCCTTGGCGGTGGCCTCGGCGTCGGGGCTCTGGAAATACACCGTCCAGGCCGGGGAGGCGCCTTCCTCGGTGAGCGGGCCGATCGCGGCGACCGTCCTGCCGTCCTTCTGGAAGAAGCCGTATCCCCCGGCGTCCGGCCCCGCTGACCGGAGATCCCAGCCGAAGACCGCGCCGTAGAACGCCCCGGACACGGCCGTCTCCGGGCTGCCCAGGTCGAGCCAGTTGGGGGAGCCTGTCGTGAAGTCAGTACTGAGCATGGTCCGTGCTCCTTCGACATGTCCGGCGGCCCACGGCCGCGGTGTGCGACACAGATCCCACCGGCATGGACGAGTCTTGCACCCACCACTGACAATCGCCCCTCGAACCGGGGTTGACCTGCATGTTTCGCCACTGTGGCGCAGCACCACCTTCCGCGAGAACGACCCACCGGCCGGTCATGACCTTCCCGGCACCGGCATGGCGGGACCGGGCGTGGGACCGGGCGTGGGGCCGAGCCGGTGGCCGGAAGATGCTGTGGGCCTTTGCCGTGCACGGGCGGGTGAGGGGGCTCACCGGTCGTCGGCCGCGATTCGGTGCCGTGGGGCCGTGGGGGCAGAAGTGCTGCTGGGGCGAGGTCACGGGGAGGCCAACGCCTCTGTGGGGCGGGGCGGGCGGATGGTGCGGGGCAAGGGAAACCGTGTTCGAATCCAGCCGTTTCGGAGATCGGACTGCCAATGGGTCAACCGAATCGCAGAATTGAGCTGCGGTGCGGGCCTCTTACTGGCCTGGAACAGACGAAAGACCCATGCACTGGTACGTCGATGTCCTCGACGAGAGCAGGAGTGTCCGATGGCCCGCTTACGCGTTTCCCGACCTGCGACCCTCGCCGCCGCGGCGGCAACCTCCCTCCTCCTGCTGGGTTCGGCGACCGTGGCGGTGGCCGAGCCCTCCGAACGGCGGTCGGCCGCACGGCTTCTGCCGATCCCGCCGGGAGGAATCCACAGTTTCGTCAAGGCGCTGAACAGCCGCGGCACGGTCGTCGGCGAGTACTACGTGGAGGGCTCCGACGGGCCGCTCGCGATCCGGTGGAACGCCGACCGCCCCGGCTACACCCGCCTGGCGCCGCTGCCCGGTGAGCGGTTCAGCCGCGCGACCGCGCTCAGCGACCGCGGCTGGGTGGTCGGCCTGTCCTACAACAGCCCGTCCGAATCCCACCCCGTCCGCTGGAGACCGGGCGCCGCCCCGGCGCGGTTGGCGCTTCCCAGCGGGTCTGCCGGCGGCAACGCGGCGGCCGTCAACAACGCCGGGGTCGCGGTCGGCGACGCGTCCGGGGCGGACAACCGCTCGCACCCCCTGCGCTGGCGGTCCGACGGCAGCAGGACCGACCTGCCCGTACTGCCCGGCGACAACAGCGGCACCGCGACATCGGTCAACAACGCCGGCACGGCGGTCGGGTGGACCGAGAGGCGGGACGGCACCGGTGGCCCCGCGCACCCCGTGCGCTGGAACGCGGCGGGTGTCGTGAGCGCGCTGCCCCTCCCGGCGGGGTTCGCCGGGGCCCGGACGAGCCGGATCACCGACAGCGGCGTGGTCTTCGGTCACGGGCGGCTCGCCGGGAGCACGGCGTACGACCGGGTCCTGGTGTGGGCGGCCGACGGCACCGTCCGCGACGCCGGGCGCGGGCGGGGATACGACGTCAACCGGGCGGGCACCGCCGTGGGGGCCTCGCTGGAGGACAACCCGAACGGCGACCCGGCCCGCTGGAACGCGAACGGTACCCGGACCGTGCTCGCCAATCCGGCGGAGGCGGCCGGGGAGGTGCTGTCGATCAACAACCGGGGGACGGCCGTCGGGTACGCGTGGCCACCGGCCGGCAATCCCGCGTTGGACAAGGCCCTGTTGTGGAAGCCCGACGGTACGGTCGTCCCGCTGCCGCCGTCGCCTCTCGGCCCCTACGCCGCGGCGTTCGCGATCAACGACGACGGAGTGGTCGCCGGATTCGCCGTCGGCACCGACGGCGCCGGCAACCCGACGACCTGGCGTGCGACCGTCTGGAAGCACTGACGCACACCGCCACCTCGATGCCACCGCCCGTCCACCGCCGGGGCAGGCCGGCACGGGGACACCGCCTTCGACAGGAAACCGGACAGGGGGCCGCACGGGCGCGCGTTCATCGCCATGCCCCGCGCGTGCGTGCGCTCCCCCGTACGGTGGTGGACCGGAGCCGTCAGGCCACGTGGCGCACCAGGCCCGTGCGATGGGCGAAGGCGACGAGCTGGGCCCGGTCGCGCAGACCGACCTTATGGCGGATGCGGTGCAGATGGGTACGGACCGTGCTCACGCCGATGTACAGGTCCTCGGCGACATCGTCCACCGACAGACCCCGGCCGATGAGGGAGAGGACCTGCCGCTCCCGGCCGGTCAGCGACCCCGCCTCCGGGCCGGGATCCATCCGGGGCGCGGCACCGCCGTCCCGGAACCACTCGACGAGGCTGTCGACGACCTCCGGGCCCACCGCGGCCCGGCCGCGCGCCACCGCGCGCGTCGCCGCGATCACCTCGGCGCTGGTGGCGTCCCGGTTCAGCAGGCCCCGGGTGCCGGCCCGCAACAGTGCGGCCACGCCTTGGTCGTCGCCCTTGAGGTGGAAGACCACCGCCCCGGGCACGGCGTCCGGCGTACGGGTCTCGTCGCCGATGCGGCGCACGAGGCGTACCGCGGTCGCCACCTCGGACACGCCGATGAGCACCACGTCGGGCCGGTGTGTCCGGGCCAGTTGCACCGTCTCCATCTGGCTCCCCGTGGAAGCGAGCACGTCGATGTCGGGCAGCGCGTCCAGGAGCGTGTGCAACCCCTCTCTCATCAGCGGCAGTTCTTCGCAGACAAGAATGCGACTCAGCATGGCGGCGTTCTTTCCGTCAGGTGGTTCGGGGTGCGGCGGGCGGGCGGTCCGGTGTGAACCGGGCGCTGTGGAGTCCGGCGTACATGCCTCCGGCGGCGAGCAGTTCGTCGTGCGTGCCCTGTTCCGCGATCGAGCCGTCCCGCATGACGAGGATCGTGTCGGCGTGGCGCACGGTCGAGAGCCGGTGGGCGATGACGAAGCAGGTACGGCCCGCGGCCAGGCGGCCCATGGCCTCCTGGATGAGGAGTTCGGTGCGGCCGTCGACCGAGCTGGTGGCCTCGTCCATGACGAGGATCACGGGGTCGGCCAGGAACGCCCGGGCGATGGTGATCAGCTGTCGCTCCCCCGCGCTCACCCCGCCGCCCTCTTCGCCGATCACCGTGTCATAGCCATCGGGCAGGGTGCGGATGAACCGGTCCGCGTGCGCGGCGCGCGCGGCCCGTTCGATCTCGGTGCGGGCCACCTCCCGGCGGGCGGTGCCGTAGGCGATGTTCTCGGCGATGGTGCCGCCGAAGAGCCAGGTGTCCTGAAGGACCATGCCGATCTCGGAACGCAGCCCGTCCCTCGGCAGCCGGGTGATGTCCACACCGTCCAGGGTGATCCGGCCGCCCGTCACCTCGTAGAACCTCATGAGCAGGTTCACGAGTGTGGTCTTGCCCGCGCCGGTCGGTCCGACGATCGCCACCGTGTGGCCGGGCTCGGCCGTCAGCGACAGGTCCTCGATCAGCGGCCGGTCCGCCGCGTACCGGAAGGAGACCTCCTCCATGGTGACGCGGCCCCGTACGGGCCTCGGCAGCACGGCCGCCAGCCGGGGGTCGGGGGTCTGCTCCTCCGCGTCCAGCAGCTCGAAGACCCGCTCGGCGGAGGCGACACCGGACTGCACCATGCTCGCCATCCCCGCCAGGTGTGTCAGCGGGACGGAGAACTGGCCGGAGTACTGGATGAACGCCTGGACCTGGCCGATCGACAGTGAGCCGGAGGCCACCTGCACCGCCCCCACGACCGCGACCAGCACATAGTTGAGGTGGGACACGAGCATCATCAGCGGTTGCAGGATGCCGCTGATGAACTGGGCGCGCAGACCGTCCCGGTAGAGGGCGTCGTTGACCTCGGCGAACTCCCGTACCGACTGCCGCTGCCGGCCGAAGGCCTTGACGAGCAGATGACCGCTGTACGTCTCCTCGACCTGTGCGGTGAGCGCTCCCGTGGAGGCCCACTGCCGGACGAAATGCGGCTGGGACCGTGCGCCGACGCGCCCCGACACGAAGAGGGCGAGCGGCACGGAGGCCAGGGCGACGAGCGCCAGGAGCGGAGAGATCCAGACCATCACCGCGAGCACGCCGACCACGGTCAGCAGCGCGTTGACGAAGCTGCCGATGACCTGCTGGATCATCAGGGTGATGTTGTCGATGTCGTTGGTGACCCGGCTCAGCACATCGCCGCGGCTGGACCGGTCGAAGTACGACAGCGGCAGGCGCGCCGTCTTGGCCTGGCTGTCCGCACGCAGTCGGTACGCGACGCCGTTCGCCAGCCGCACCGTCCACCGGCCCTGGAGGACACGGCACAGCCCGTCGGCCGCATGGACCAGGGCGGCGAGGGCGAGCAGGGTGCCCACCTCCTCCGGCCCGTCCCCGGCGACCACGGAGTCCGTGGCCCGGCCCAGGAGCCATGGCCCCGCCGTCGCCATCGTCACCGCGATGGTGCCCAGGGCCGCCACTCCGTGGAGCAGCCGCGGTTCGCACCGCATCATCCCCAGCAGTCTGCGGACGTTCCCCCGGAGGCGGAGGTCCGTGGACCGGCCCCCCGGCCATCCGCCCTTCCCGGAGACCTTGCCCGTCCCGGGCCGCGGGTCCGGCCGGCCGCGCTTGTCCGTCCCGGGCGGCAGGTCCGGCCGGCCGCGCTGGATACGTCGGCCCGTCCTCACGCCGTCCCCGCTTCCATCAGCTGCGAGACCATGATGTCCCGGTAGGTCGCGTTCCCTGCCATGAGCTGCTCGTGCCGGCCCTCGCCGACGACGCGCCCCTCGTCCAGGACCACGATGCGGTCGGCGTGCCGGACCGTGGAGGCGCGCTGCGAGACGAGGACGACGATCGCGTCGCGGGTCTCATGGTCCAGCGCCGCGCACAGTGCCGCCTCGGTGATGTGGTCCAGGGCCGAGAAGGCGTCGTCGAAGAGGTAGATGTCCGGGCGCCGCACCAGTGCGCGGGCGATGGCCAGACGCTGGCGCTGCCCCCCGGAGACATTGGTTCCGCCCGGGGCGACCGGCGCGTCGAGCCCGCCGTCCATGCGCTCCACGAACTCGCGGGCCTGCGCGACCTCCAGGGCGTGCCACAGTTCGGCGTCGGTGGCGTCGGCCTTCCCGTACCGCAGGTTCGTCGCGACGGTCCCGGAGAACAGATGGGCCTTCTGCGGGACCAGTCCGACGGCCCGGGTGATCACCGCCGGGTCGAGTTCGCGCACGTCGACGCCTCCGATACGTACCGTCCCGCCCGTCACATCGAGCAGCCGGGGAACGAGCGCCAGCAGTGTCGACTTGCCGCTGCCCGTCGGGCCGACCAGGGCGACCGTCTCGCCGGGGGACGCGGTCAGGTCCACCCCGTGCAGCACCGATTGCTCGGCCCCGTCGTAGCCGAACGCCGCACCGCCGACCTCCAGCCGGGCGGGCCGCGCCGGTGCCGGGACCGGCCGCGCCGGGCTGTCGAGGCCCGGCCGCGGTGCGAGCACATCGCCGATCCGCCGTACGCAGACCTCGGCGCGGGGGGCGACGACGAACAGGGCGACGAGGAGGACCGAGGCGCCGAAGACCTGGGTCAGCCAGGACATGAGCGCGACCAGCGTACCCACCTGGATCGTCCCGTCGGTGAGTCTGCCGGCGCCGATCCACAGCACGGCGACGACGGCGAGGTTCGACACCAGCGCGGTCACCGGGAGCAGCAGCGCCGTATGACGCGCGAGCCCGAGGGAGGCGTCGGTGAGGACGGCGTTCGACCGGCCGAATCGCTCCTGCTCCTGGACGTCCTTGGCGAAGGCGCGGATCACCCGCAGGCCGCCGAGCTGCTCCCGCACCACGCGGTTCACCTCGTCCACGCCCCACTGCACGGCGTGGGAGTAGCGGCGCATGCGGCGGATGACGACCGCCGTCAGCGAGCCGAGTACGGGGGCCACCGCCAGGACGATCAAGGCGAGGTGCGCGTCGTGGCGGACGGCCATGGCCACGCCGCCGATCCAGGTGGCGGGGGCCGTCACCACCACCGCGAGGGCCATCATCAGGACACGCTGCACCTGCTGGACGTCGTTCGTGGTCCGCGCCAGCAGCGACGGCGTGCCGAACCCGGCGAACCTCTGGCAGGACAGCTCCAGCACCCGCTCGAACAGTGAGGCACGCAGGTCGCGGGCGGCCGCCAGGGCGATCCGTGCACCGGTGTAGACAGCCCCTATGGCGAGCACGACCTGGAGGACGGTCAGCCCGAACATGCCCAGCGCCAGGCGGAGGACGTGTCCGGTGGATCCGGCCATGACTCCGCGGTCGATGATCTGCGCGTGGAGGTCCGGGAGCAGCAGTCCGGCGGCGGCGGCCGCGATCTGGAGGTGGACCAGCACCACCAGGGCCACGGGGAAGGGCCGCACGGTGCGCCACAGGAAACGGATCACCGTGGGAGCCCCGCTCCACGGGTGCCCAGAATCCCGCCCGGTACCGGTCGGTTCCCGGACTGTGCGACGGACGAAGGCCGAAGATTACCAGTCGTGCCCATGCTCCCCACCGTGGTCAAGAGGGCCCGAAGACCGATTGAGGGGGCGGCGGTACTCCGGGACCAGGTCCTCGCCGCTCGTCAGCCCCGCGACACAGGAAGTCTTGTCGCCGCGGTCGGCGATGGCCATGAGCAGGGGTGTCAGGACCTCTCCCGGACAGCAAGCTGCCAATCCCCCCAAGCGGGAGCTCTCTTTCAAGATCATCGGTTGACTGCGGGGTGTCTGTCTGGTTGAACTTGATCGACTACCGGATCGCCGGGAGTGGACGCAAGGGGGATCTCAAAGGTGTTCGCGGGGCTGGGTTTGGAAAGCAGATCGGAAGCCGTCTACTGGGAGATGCTCAAACACCCTGAGGCCGACGTCGAGCAACTCGCGGGCCGGCTCGGCCTCGAAGCGCAGGAGATGGGGAACTGCCTGGACGAATTGGGCCGACTCATGCTGATCCGGCCCTCTTGGGACGCCCCGGGCGAAGTGCGGGCGGTCGACCCGGAGGTCGGGCTCGCGTCGCTGCTCGCCCGCCAGGAAGCGGATCTGCTGCGGGAGCAGGAGCGGATCTCCGCCAGCCGCGCGGCACTTCACCAGGTGATAGCCGATATCCAGCGCACCAAGCAGGGTCGGAACGACCCCGACGTCGAGCGGCTCACCAATATCGACCGCATCCGTTTCAAGATCGAGGCCCTCGCCGCCAAGTGCTCCTCGGACATCATGGGCTTCGCTCCGGCCGGGGCCCAGTCCGCCGCGAACATGGCGGCCAGCCGACCGCTCGACAGCAAGGTGCTCGCCCGCAATGTACGGATGCGCACGATCTACCTGGAGAGCATCGTCAACGACCGCCCGACCCTGGACTACGCACGCTGGCTGGTGGAGTCCGGCGCCGAGGTCCGCACCGCCGCCGTCCTGCCGCCCCGCATGGTGATCTACGACCGCAAGACGGCCATCCTGCCGCTGGACCCGGAGACGACCCGGGCCGGTGCGATGCTGCTGCACAGCACCGGCGTGGTCAGTGCCCTGTGTGATCTGTTCGAGCAGGTGTGGAAGGCCGCCGCGCCGATCAACTCCGAGAGCGGGTGCGCCGCCAAGCAGGAAGAGGAGCTGACGCCCCAGGAGGCGGCCATTCTCCAGCTGCTGGCGGACGGGTACACCGACGACACCATCGCCCGCAAGCTCGGCGTGTCGGTGCGCACCAGCCGCCGGATCACGGCGAAGCTGACGGCCCAGCTCGGCGCGAAGAGCCGCTTCCAGGCCGGGGTTCTGGCCACCGCGCGCGGCTGGGTCCGGTAGCGGACGGACGCGGGGCCGCCGCCGGTCAGGAGGCGAAGGCGTTCTCCCACTCGGTCCGGCCGGCGGCGGACGCCTCCTCCCACGGAGGGGTGTACGGCAGGGTCGCGGCGAGCCGCGCCAGGCCCTCCCGGTTCCGCCAGACCTTCTCGAAGGCGTCCGCGTAGTGGGCGAGCAGCGGGCCGGCGTCCGGATGCAGATGGGCCTTCTGGATGGCGAAGGAGTCATCGATCACGCGGAAGGCCGCCGGGAAGGCGTCGGGACCGCCCGGCTGCGGCCGGGTGCCGGCCAGCCGCCAGGGCCAGGCGTCGAAGCCGCCGTCGGGCCGGAAGGCGTGCTGGGAGGGTAGCGGCAGGGACTGGTACGGGGCGGCGGGCACCCCCTCGGCACGCAGCGCCCGCTGCACCGCCGCCCGCAGCGGCCCCGCGTACCGCTCGTCCAGGCCGAAGGCGGCGGGGACGACACGGAAGCGCAGGATGTGCCAGGCGTGGGTGCGGTCCGCGGGATGGTGGGGGGCGAGGAACCCGGGCAGCTCCGCGACCCGGTCGAGGAGGGGCCGGACGTTCTCCCCGCGCCGTCGGCGGTCCGTGGGGAAGCGGCGCAGCTGGCTGCGGGTGAACGCGGCCTGGATCGCGTTGGGCTTGTTGTTCCAGCCGAGCATGTGGGAAATGTAGGTGCGGGGGGTGTCCGTGCCCGACAGCTCGCCGAACTGGCGCAGCGCCGCGATCCTCCTGGCCAGGCCCTCGTCGTCGGTGGTGACCAGACCGCCCTCGCCGCACGTGGCCAGGTTCTTGCTCACGTTGAGGCTGAAGGTTCCGACCGTGCCGAGCGCGCCCGCCGGGCGACCCCGGTAGTGCGCGCCGTGGGCCTGGGCCGCGTCCTCCACGACCGCGAGTCCGTGTCTGCGGGCGACGGCGTTGATCTCGTCCATGTCCGCGGGCAGGCCGTGGAGGTGGACGACGACGACGGCGCGGGTGCGCGGGGTGATCGCGGCCTCCACCGCGGCCGGGGTCATATTGAAGGTCTCGGGGTCGATGTCGACGAATACGGGCACCGCCAGCAGGTGCATGGGCGCCGCCGCGGTGGCCACGAAGCTGAGTGCCGGAACGATCACCTCGTCCCCGGGTTCGATTCCGACCGCCGCCAGGGCGAGGCTCAGGGCGGCCGTGCCGTTGGCGACCGCCACGCAGTGCCGGGTGCCGGCCTCGGCGGCCCACTCCCGTTCCAGGGCGGGTATCTCCTCCTCGCCGTGGGCGGCGAGGGTGAACCGGCCGGAGGCGAGGACGCGGCGCACCGCCTCCTCGTCCTCCTCGGTCACCATCGGCCACTTCGCGATGCGTGCTGTGCGCGGGACGGTACGGGTTCCGCCGAACATGGCCAGCTTGCCGCCGGCCTGCGTCGCGGGTGCCGTCGGGGGCGCCGTCGTGGGGCCAGTAGGGCTCGTGGGGCTGGTCGGCCCGGGGGTCGTGGGCGTGACGGTGGTGGTTTCGGGGCTGGCTTCGGGGCCGGCGGGTGTGGGCACTGTCTGGTCACTTCCTGGGTCGTCGCGAGGGGTACGGGGCCACAAGTGCGCGGAGGGGATCAGGCGGATGTCCGCGCCCGCGCCGGCCGGGGCACATCGCGCCGGCCCGGCTCCGGGGTGCCGACGAGGACAGCGATGTTCCCGGAGGGGTGCCGGTTCTCGTACATGAGCTGGTGGACGCCGGGGATCCCGGAGAACGGCACGGCGAGCGACATACAGGGGTCCAGCGTGCCCTGCGCGGCCAGCTCCGCCACGGCCCGGAACTGGGCGGTGTTCGCACCGTGGGAACCCTGGAAGCGTTTCTGCCGCATCCATAGAAAGCGCAGGTCCACGTCGCCCTGGTAGCCGCTGGTGCCGCCGCAGGTGACCACCATGCCGGCGCTGTCGCACAGATAGATCGAGGTGGGGATGGTGTCCTCGCCCGGGTGCTCCAGGACGATGCGCGGCGACCGGCGCTCCCCCAGTACGTCCCAGAAGGCCCGGCCGAACGCGCGCATGCCCTTCAGCCACTCCGCGTACGCGACGGGGTCGTCGGCGGGGGGAATCCGGCCCCAGTGGCCGAACTCCTTTCTGTTGATCACGCCCCGGGCTCCGAGGCGCAGACAGTGCTCGGCCTTGTCCTCGTCGGACACCACCGCCACCGGTATGCCGCCGAACTGCCGGACGATCTGGATGGCCATGGAGCCGAGTCCGCCGGCCCCGCCCCAGACGAGGACGGGGTCGCCCGGTTCCACGACATGCGGCGGCCAGCCCCGCAGCTGGCGGTAGACGGTCGCCGCGGTGAGCATGAAGCAGCCCGCCTCCTCCCAGGTCAGCCGGGCGGGCTTGGGGTGGCACTGGTACTCGTCCAGCAGTGTGAACTGGGCGAAGGATCCATAGTTGGACTCATAGCCCATCGCCAGGGCGCTGGTCGAGGTCATGGGGTCGGCGCCGAGCCGGATGTCAGCGGCGGTCTCGTCCCAGACGACGGGCGCGATGACCACCTGGTCGCCCACCTTGACCTGCTCGACGCCCTCGCCCACGGCCCAGACGATGCCGGAGCCGTCGGACCCCCCGATATGGAAGTCCTCCGGCTGACCGGCCTTCCGGCGGGCCGCGACGACGTCCACGGGGCTGCCGAGCGAGGCCCAGACATTGTTGTAGTTCACGCCCGCGGCCATCACCAGCACCAGCACCTTGCCCGGTGCCACCTCGGGTACGGGAACGACCTCCGTCGCAATCGCCCGCGAGGGCTCGCCATAGCGTTCGGGCCTGATCAGCGCCGCGTGCATATGGGTGGGCACCGTGCCCAGCGGCGGCAGCTCACCGATGTCGTAGAGGTCCTTCATCGTTCCGTTCCTTCCGACGCGGCCGTCGGCGTCTCGTCGAGGATTTCGAGGGTCTTGGCGAGGGGACCGGCGATGTCGGATACGGGACCGGGGTCCATCATCCGCGCGTGGGAGCAGGCGACGTACCGGACGTCGACCGGGCCTGTGCGGTACGGGTCCCAGAGCCGGACCAGCTCGTCGGCGGAAGCGTCCTGGTGCTCCGCCACGACCAGGGTCATGGGGCCTTCGTGGCGGCGGGGGCGGAAGCGCTGCCTGAGTCCGATGTTGTTCCGGGTGATCTCCACGAAAGCGTCCAGCCGATCGCCGAGCAGTCGGCCGAAGGCATCGCCGGCGTCCCGAAGGACATCCCGCGCGCCCTCCGTGTCGGATGCGCGCCCGTCGTCCTGGGCGGCCGTGCCCTCCGGCCGCCCGTCCGGCCGGCTCCCCTCGGAGGGGACACCGGCGTCCGGGTCGATGCCGATCACCTCGAACAGGCTGCGGACGACGTCCTCCCGGTCCGGCACCTCGGCACGCTCCTCGTCGGTCGCGGGGTACGAGTCGAGGCACGCCAGCAGCTCGGTCGCCTCGCCCTGCTCCGCGAGCTGCACGGCCATCTCCTGCACCACGAGCCCGCCGAAGGACCAGCCGAGCAGTCGGTACGGGCCGTTCGGCTGGATCTCGCGAACCGCCCGCACATAGGCGGCGGCCATCTCCTCCAGCGACTCGGGCAGCCCGTCCTCGAGGAAGCCCGCGGCCTGGATCCCGTAGACCGGGTAGTCCTTCGGGATGTGCCGCAGGAATTCGGCGTACCGCCAGGCCAGGCCTCCGGCCGCGTGCACACAGAACAGCGGGGTGCGGCTGCCGGTCTCCCGCAGGGGCAGCACGGTGCGGAAGGCGAAGTCCCGGGCGACGGCCCCCTCGCCCAGCGCCGAGGCGAGCGTGGCGGGGGTCGGGGCCGCGTACAGGGAGCGCAGCGGCAGGTCCACACCGAAGGCGGTGCGTACATGGCCGGCCAGCCGCGCCACCAGCAGCGAGTGCCCGCCCAGCTCGAAGAAGTTGTCGTGGACGCCGATCTCGTCCGTGCCGAGCACCTCGGCGAAGAGCGCGCAGAGCGTCTCCTCCTGGGCGTTCCGCGGGGCGGTCCGTGCCGCCTCCGGGCGGATGGGGGCGGGCAGCGCGTCCCGGTCGAGCTTGCCGTTCGTGGTGAGCGGCAGCGCGTCCAGCTCGACGAAGGCCGAAGGCACCATGTAGTCGGGGAGGATCTGCTGGAGGTGGGGGCGCAGCTCCTCGCCGAGCGCCCGCTCCCCGCCGCGGTCGGTGCCGGCCGGGGTACCGCCCCTGTCGGCGCGGGTCACATAGGCGACGAGCCGCTTGTCCCCCGGGCGGTCCTCGCGAACCACGACCGCGTGGTGTCCGACCGCGGGGTGCGCGGCGAGCGCCGCCTCGATCTCGGCCGGCTCGATCCGGAAGCCGCGCAGTTTGACCTGGGCGTCCGCCCGGGCCACAAACTCCAGTGTGCCGTCCGCCCGCCAGCGCGCCAGGTCCCCGGTCCGGTACATACGGGTCCCGGCCGGCCCGAACGGACTGGCCACGAACCGCTCGGCGGTGAGGTCCGGCCGGTTCGCGTAGCCGCGGCCGACCTGCTCGCCGCCGATGTACAGCTCGCCGGTCACGCCGATCGCCACCGGGCGCAGGGCGGTGTCCAGGACATAGGTGCGCATGTTGGGGATCGGGCCGCCGATGGGCACATTGTCGGGGACCGTGTCCGTGGCACGCATCCGGTGGTGCGTGGTGAAGACGGTGGCCTCGGTCGGTCCGTAGCCGTCGACCACGACCAGGTCCGGGCAGGCCTCGAAGACCTTGCGGACGGCCGTGGCGGGTACCACGTCACCGCCCGTGCAGACCTCCCGCATACGGGCGAAGGCGCGCGGGTGCTCGTCCGCCATGAGCCTGAACAGGCCGGCGGTCAGCCACATGCGGGTGATGGCGTGCTCGGTGACCAGGCGGGCGATGTCCTGGACACCGAGCCGGCCGGGCGGGGCCTCGACCACCTGGTGGCCGCGCAGCAGTGCCGTCCACAGCTCCCAGGTGGAGGCGTCCCAGGCGTGCGGCGAGTGGAAGAGCATGCGGTCGCCACGGCCGGGGGCGGGCTCGTACGGGTCCGCTTCGACCAGGCGCAGCACATTGCGGTGGGTCAGGGCCGCGCCCTTGGGGACTCCCGTGGAGCCCGATGTGTACATCACATAGGCCAGCTGGTCCGGATGGACCTCGACGTCGGGCGCGGTGCCGGGCTCGGCGTCGAGGTCGAGCCGGGCGAACTCCAGCTGTCGGACCGTCGGGGCGAGCTCCGGGCGCCAGCCGATGTCCTCCGTGAGCGGGGCGGTGAGGAGCAGCTCGGCGCCGCTCTCCGCGAGCACGGCGGACAGGCGGCCGACGGGCGAACGGGCGTCGAGCAGCAGGTACGGCGCGCCCGTCTTGAGCACGGCGAGCATGGACACCAGCAGTTCGGTGGAGCGGTCCATGAGGATCGCGACAGGGCGCTCGGCAGCCGGCCCGGCCGCGGTGCCCCTGAGCTTGAGCAGCAGGTGGGCGAGGCGGTTCGCGCTGCTGTCGATCTCGCCGAAGGTGAGGTCTCCGCGTGCGGAGAGGTACGCCGGCTCATCCGCCCGGCGTTCGGCGACCTCGGCGAAGCGCCGGTGGATGGTCACATCCGCGCCGGGTGCTCGGTCCTGCCGGGTGTTCCAGGTCGTGGTGAGGATCTCTTGTTCGTGGGGGGTGAGGGGGGTGGTGTGGGTGAGGGGTTGGTGGGGGTGGTTGGCGATGGTGGTGAGGAGGTGGGTGAGGTGGTTGGTG
>NZ_JBEPCY010000025.1:0-115073 GCF_040299965.1 Streptomyces sp. NPDC000594
CCGCTCCCCTTCGGTCTGCCCCTCCCGCCGCCGGCGCCCCCGCCCCCCCGTTCTCCCCCCGCCCCATAGCCTATTCCTCGCTCCCCCCCGCCGGCGAGGTGTCCGGGACACCTCGCGCGCCGGCCGTTATCACAACCGCAGATTCCTGGCGATTGCCGAGGAGATGGGGCTCGACCACGCCGAGGAGCCGCATCCCAGCAGTGGCTTCTCGCTGGTCGCCCTCACACCCGAGGCCAAGCGCCGGTACCGGCCCACCATCGACCGGCTCCAGCGCGCCCTCAAGGCGCACACGGTCGCCACGGCCTCCGACACCAAGCGCTCCTTCCGGGGGCCGGCCGCCCGGCACGGCTCCTCGGGCGGTGGCGTCCGGGTCAAGGCCGTCTGCGACTGCGGTCGCAATGTGCGGGTGGTGCCCTCGGTCCTCGCCCAGGCGCCCATCGTCTGCGGCGGCTGCGGCAAGCCCTTCCGTATCCCCGAGCCGGTCGCCGCTGCGAGCTGACCCCCGGCCCGGCCGCCTGACGGGGGCGGCGCAGGTCCGGGGGAGAGCACGTCATCGGCGTGTGGCACAATGGACAGCTGTACTCGACGGCCGCATAGGACCCCTCTCTCCTCCGGCTGACGCGTCCATCGGGCACCCCGAGTACCGCAACCCCACGTGGCATCTCGTTGTGCCCAACCACGTCAAGACCAGGAGACACCACTTCCGTGGCAGTCAAGATCAAGCTGAAGCGTCTGGGCAAGATCCGTTCGCCTCACTACCGCATCGTCGTCGCCGACTCCCGTACCCGCCGTGACGGCCGGGCCATCGAGGAGATCGGCCTGTACCACCCGGTGCAGAACCCCTCCCGCATCGAGGTCAACGCGGAGCGTGCGCAGTACTGGCTCTCCGTCGGCGCCCAGCCGACCGAGCCCGTGCTGGCCATCCTGAAGCTCACCGGTGACTGGCAGAAGCACAAGGGCCTGCCGGCCCCGGCGCCGCTGCTCGTTGCCGAGCCCAAGGCCGACAAGCGCGCCGCGTTCGACGAGTTCGCCAAGGCCCTTGAGGGCGGCGACGCCAAGGGTGAGGCCATCACTCCGAAGGCGAAGAAGGCCGACAAGAAGGCGGACGACGCGGCTGACGCCGCCGAGTCGACCGAGGCCTGAGCATGCTCGAAGAGGCGCTGGAGCACCTCGTGAAGGGCATCGTCGACAACCCCGACGACGTGCAGGTGGCCTCGCGCAATCTGCGCCGTGGGCGGGTGCTTGAGGTCCGGGTCCACCCCGATGACCTCGGCAAGGTGATCGGCCGTAATGGCCGCACCGCACGTGCCCTGCGGACCGTCGTGGGCGCCATCGGCGGTCGCGGCATCCGTGTCGACCTCGTCGATGTGGACCAGGTCCACTGAGACAGTTGAACACCGGCTCGGGCCGGGGAGGGGCAACAGCCCTCCCCGGCCCGTAGTCGTACCCGCCCCGGAGCCGGGGCGCGTACCGCGGGTTCCCGGTGGCGCCGGCGATCCGGTACGGCCGGAGCCGTGGTGACGGCAGACGGTCCCGGCCGTGGAGCCGCAGTGACGACGGACGGTCCGGCCCGTGGAGCCGCAGTGACGACAGAAGAGAGAGCACCGTGCAGTTGGTAGTGGGCCGGATCGGCCGGGCCCATGGCGTCAAGGGCGAGGTCAGTGTGGAGGTCCGCACGGACGAGCCGGAGCTGCGGCTCGGCCCCGGCGCGGTGCTGCGCACCGACCCCGCCTCCCGGGGACCGCTGACGATCGAGACCGGGCGGGTGCACAGCGGCAGGCTGCTGCTGCGCTTCGTGGGCGTACGGGACCGCAATGGCGCCGAGGCGCTGCGGGAGACCCTGCTCATCGCCGATGTCGACCCCGAGGCGACGCCCGACGGCGACGGCGAGTACTACGACCACCAGCTCATCGACCTCGATGTGGTCACCGTGGACGGCACCGAGGTCGGGCGGATCACCGAGATCAGCCATCTGCCCTCGCAGGACCTGTTCATCGTGGAGCGCCCGGACGGCAGCGAGGTCATGATCCCGTTCGTCACGGAGATCGTCACCGAGGTGGACCTGGAGGAGCAGCGGGCCGTGATCGATCCGCCGCCGGGTCTGATCGACGACCGTGCGGAGATCGCTTCGTCGCGCGACGAGGCCCCGGACTCCGCCGCGCGTGACACCGGCTCCGGTTCCGCCTCCCGTGGCACCGGCACCGGCGAGGGCGATGCCTGATGCGGCTGGACGTTCTCACGATCTTTCCCGAGTATCTGGCGCCGCTGAATGTCTCGCTCGTCGGCAAGGCGTGCGCCCGGGGCGTCCTCGACGTCCGGGTGAGCGATCTGCGGGAGTGGACGTACGACCGGCACAACACCGTGGACGACACCCCGTACGGCGGCGGTCCCGGCATGGTGATGAAGCCCGACCCCTGGGGGGAGGCGCTCGACACCGTCCTCGCCGATGGATACGAGGCCGGGGCGCACACCCCGGCCCTGGTGGTGCCCACTCCCAGCGGCCGGCCCTTCACCCAGGAACTCGCCGTCGAACTCTCCGAGCGGCCCTGGCTGATCTTCGCCCCGGCCCGGTACGAGGGCATCGACCGCCGGGTCATGGACGAGTACGCCACCCGGATGCCGGTGTACGAGGTCTCCATCGGCGACTACGTCCTGGCGGGCGGTGAGGCCCCCGTTCTGGTGATCACCGAGGCGGTCGCCCGGCTGCTGCCGGGGGTGCTGGGCAATGCCGAGTCCCACCGGGACGACTCCTTCGCGCCGGGTGCCATGGCCGATCTGCTGGAGGGGCCCGTCTACACCAAGCCGCCCGTCTGGCGCGGCCGGGCCATTCCGTCGATGCTGACCAGCGGACACCATGGGAAGATCGCCCGCTGGCGCCGGGACGAGGCGCTGGCCCGTACGGCCGAGATGCGGCCCGACCTGATCGAGCGGTGCGACCCCGCCGGGTTCGACAAGAAGGACCGCGAGACCCTCTCGATCCTGGGCTGGGCGCCGGAGCCCGGTGGCCGATTTTGGCGCAGGCCGTCGGTCGTGGAAGAATAGGCCGCTGCCGTACGTCCGGCGTGCGCCCCTGCCGCAGGGGGACACGACGCCCGCTCCGATGTGCAGGCCCCTGAACCTCATCCTCTCTCCCGCTGATGACCTGTGGCATCGGCGAAGAAAGCAGACGAACATGACGCACGTGCTCGACGCCGTCAACTCCGCCTCGCTGCGGACCGACGTCCCGGCCTTCCGTCCCGGTGACACCGTGAACGTCCACGTTCGCGTCATCGAGGGCAACCGCTCCCGTATCCAGCAGTTCAAGGGTGTCGTCATCCGCCGCCAGGGTGCGGGCGTCAGCGAGACCTTCACGGTCCGCAAGGTCTCCTTCTCCGTCGGTGTCGAGCGGACCTTCCCGGTGCACAGCCCGATCTTCGAGAAGATCGAGCTGGTCACCCGTGGTGACGTCCGCCGCGCGAAGCTGTACTACCTCCGTGAGCTGCGCGGCAAGGCCGCGAAGATCAAGGAGAAGCGCGACAACTGAGGTTGTCCCGCTGCCGGTACCCGGTGAGGTACCGACTCCACGAGCCGTCGCTCTCTCCGAGCGGCGGCTCGTCGCGTTGTGTGCCCGGCCCGCCGGGGGCAGGGGCCCGGTGGCGCCGCTCCGCTTCGCGAACGGGGGATGGGTCGTCTCTGTGTGCGACGGCCGATCGGTGGCCGGGGGCCCGCGCGGGTGCCCGGCCGTTCAGCGGGGGCCGCTAGGCTTCGCCCTCGTATGGACACCACAGCGATGAACACCGAGCGTGACGCCGCCGACCCGGCTTCGTCCTCCTCGTCCCTCATGGAGCGTGCGGAACCCGCCGCGCTCACTGACGGTGACGGCGATGGTGAGGGGCAGGGGACGGGTGGTACGGAGGTGTCCTCCGGGGTCGCGCGCTCCTGGCGCCGGCTGCTGCTCCAGGCCGTGGTCGTCACCCTGGGTGTGCTGCTTTTCAGCCGGTTTGTGATCCAGCCCTTCCAGATCCCCAGCGGCTCGATGGAACCCACCCTCCGTACCGGGGACCGGGTCCTCGTCAACAAGCTCGCCTACGGTGACGACGACCCTCCGGCCCGTGGCGATCTGGTGGTCTTTGACGGTGAGGGCTCCTTTGTCCATGGCGGGGCGGCCGACGGGAACCCGGTGAGCGCCGCCGTCAGGAGCGCGCTGACCACCGTGGGGCTCAGGGAGTCCGACGCCAGCGACTTCGTGAAGCGGGTGGTGGGCGTCGGCGGCGACCGGGTGGTCTGCTGCGACCGGGACGGACGGCTCCGGGTGAACGGGGTGGCGGTGGACGAGAGGGAGTATCTGTCGCCCGGCGACGCCCCCTCCGAGGTGCCGTTCGATGTGGTCGTCCCGCCGGGTCGACTGTGGGTGATGGGCGACCACCGCTCCGACTCCCGGGACTCCCGGGATCTGCTGGGCGCCCCGGGTGGTGGCATGGTCCCGGTGGAGCAGGTCATCGGCCGGGTGGACTGGATCGGCTGGCCGATGGGGCGCTGGGACTCGCTGGAACGGACCGAGGCTTTCGACCGGGTCCCTGGGCCGCCGCCCGGTGGACATGTCACGGGTCCCGGCCGCTCCGGCGCTACCCGGGCCCCCGATCAGGGCACTACGCGGGACCCGGGTGCTGCGCGGGACCCGGACCCGGGTGATGTACGGGCCACCGACCCGGGCGGTGCGCATGGGTAGACGCGGACGGCCCCCCGGCCATCGGGCGGATACCCGCCCATCCGCCGGGGGCGGGCCCCGCCCCGCCGGAGGCCCCGCCGATGGACCGGCCGAGGGGCCCGCCGGTGCCGACCGGGGTCCTGGCCGGGTTTCCCACGCCTCCCGGGTGGCGCCGGGACCCGGTGCCGACGGCCCTGTGCCGTCGGGCCGGGCCGAGCGCCGACGCCTCGCCCGCAAGGTCGAGCGCCGCCGGCGCCGGACCGCGCTGCGGGAGATCCCGCTGATGGTCGGGGTGGCCCTGGGGATCGCCCTGCTGCTCAAGACCTTCCTGGTGCAGGCGTTCGTCATCCCCTCGGGCTCGATGGAGAACACCATCCGGGTCCAGGACCGGGTGCTGGTGGACAAGCTGACCCCCTGGTTCGGCGCCGCGCCGGAGCGCGGGGACGTGGTGGTCTTCAGGGACCCCGGCGGCTGGCTCCAGGGGGAGAGCGCCCCCGCCCCGGGCGACGACCCGGTTGGCGTGAAACAGATCAAGCAGGCGCTGACCTTTGTCGGACTGCTTCCCTCCGGCAATCAGCGGGACCTGATCAAGCGCGTGGTCGCGGTCGGCGGCGACACGGTGCGCTGCTGCGGGGCGGACGGACGGGTCAGCGTCAACGGTGTCCCGCTGGACGAGCCGTATCTGAAGCCGGGCGAGGCGCCGTCGACGGTGAGCTTCGAGGTGAAGGTGGCCCCCGGGCGGCTCTTCGTCCTGGGCGACCACCGGTCCCACTCGGCCGACTCCCGCTTCCACCTCGGCGACGGCGACCAGGGGACGATCTCCGAGGACCAGGTGGTGGGACGGGCCGTGGTCATCGCCTGGCCGGTGGGCCACTGGCGCCGGCTGGCGGAGCCGGAGACCTTTGACCCGGTCCCGGCGGTGGACGGGTCGGTGGCCGGAACGGAGCGCTCCACGGCGGCGGCGGGCGGAACGGAGCGGTCCACGGCGGCGGGCGGGTCGGCCGAAGAGGTCCCGCCCCCGGGCCGGAACGGGATCACCCAGGGGTACCCGAGCGGGGACGCGCAGGGGGACCGGAGCGGGGACGCGCGTGGGGATTCGGCTGTGTCGTCACCCGCGTCGCATAGGCTGTCTTCCCAGGATCGCAATGGAATGGTCCTGCTCCCGACCCTTGCGGAACTCCCGCTCGTTATGGGAGTAGTGGGCCTGCTTCTTCTTCGGGGCAGGCGGTTCGCACGGAGTGAGGAGTGGATGTGGGGGACGTGGCGGTCGGCGCACGGTCCGGGCACGAGCAGCCGGAGGACGGGCCCAGGGAGCCCCTCGACTCCTCTTCGGCCGTGCCGGGCGATGTCCCCCCGGGCGGGGAGACCCCCGTCGAGGAAGGGGCCGATGGATCCGACGGGGGCGAGCGGAAGAAGGGACAGCGGTCCTTCTGGAAGGAGCTGCCGCTCCTGATCGGTATCGCGCTGGTGCTGGCGCTGCTGATCAAGACCTTCCTGGTCCAGGCGTTCTCGATTCCCTCGGATTCGATGCAGAACACCCTTCAGCGCGGTGACCGGGTGCTGGTGGACAAGCTGACGCCGTGGTTCGGCTCGGAGCCCGAGCGCGGCGAGGTCGTGGTCTTCCATGACCCGGGCGGCTGGCTGGAGGGTGAGCCCACCCCCGACCCCAACGCTCTCCAGAAGTTCCTCAGCTTTATCGGTCTGATGCCGTCGGCCGAGGAGAAGGACCTGATCAAGCGGGTCATCGCGGTCGGCGGTGACACCGTGGAGTGCCGTAAGGGCGGCCCCGTGAAGGTGAACGGGAAGACGCTGGACGAGCCCTATGTCTTCCCCGGCAACAGCGCCTGTGACGACCAGCCGTTCGGCCCCTTCAAGGTGCCCGACGACAAGCTCTGGGTGATGGGCGACCACCGGCAGAACTCCCGCGACTCCCGCTACCACATGGAGGATGTCAACGGCGGCTTCGTTCCGGTCGACAAGGTCGTGGGCCGTGCCGTCGTCATCGCCTGGCCGGTCGACCGCTGGACGACCCTCTCCGTCCCCGACACCTACGACCAGCCCGGCCTGAACGCGGCGGCGTCGGTCGCGGTCTCCTCCGCACCGCTGGCCATGGGTGCCCTGGGCGCGCTGCCGCTGGTGCTCTGGCGGCGCAAGCGGCTGACCGCCGGGGGCACCGCCCGATAGGGTTCCGTCCCGGATCGTGGCACTCCGGCCCCCCGCGCGATCCGCGCCGGGGGCCGGCTGCCGTATCTCCGAGGGGTGGGAGCGCGGGATGGGAACGGAACGCGGGAGCGGCGGCCGGCTCGGCAGGAAGCTGTCCGGGGTGGCCGTGGCCGTCGGCTGTCTGCTGTTTCTCGGCGGATTCGCCTGGGGTGCGCTGGTCTACCGGCCGTACGCCGTGCCCACCGACTCCATGTACCCGACCGTCCGGCCGGGCGACCGGGTGCTGGCCGAGCGCATCGACGGCGCCGAGGCCCGGCGCGGGGACATCGTGGTCTTCGAGGACGGGCAGTGGGGCGGCGGGCCGATGCTGAAGCGGGTGGTCGGGGTCGGCGGGGACACCGTCTCCTGCTGTGGTGAGGGCGGTCGGCTGACGGTCAACGGGCGCCCGGTCGAGGAGCCCTATCTCTCCCGCTCCACGGGACAGGGGACGTCCGAGACCTTCACCGCGAAGGTCCCCGAGGGCCGGCTCTTCCTGCTGGGGGACGAACGGATGGGGTCCCTGGACTCCCGTTCGCACCTCCAGGAGGCGGGCGGCGGCTCGGTGCCGGGCTCGGCGGTACGGGGGCGGCTCGACGCCTTCGCCTGGCCGTTGACCGGGGGGACGATCGAGCGCCCCGAGGGCTTCGCCGCGCTGCCGGGGGGTGTCTCCGAGCCGGGCCCGATCCGGCTGATCACGCTCGCGGTGGCCGCCGGGGCGGTTCTGATCATCGGCGGCGCGGCCCATGGTCCGCTCACCGCCCGCCGCCGGGCGGGCGCGGGGGCCGGAAGGACGGTCGCGGGTGCCGGGGCCTGAGCGTCCGGCGGCACCGGGGCCCCTGACCCCGCTGCGTCCGGTCGCCCGGGTGGTGCTGCTCGATCCCCGGGACCGCATCCTGCTGATGCACGGCTTCGAACCGGGTGCCCCGGACGACGACTGGTGGTTCACCCCCGGGGGAGGGGTGGAGGGCGCCGAGACCCGGCAGGAGGCCGCGCTGCGGGAGCTGGCCGAGGAGACCGGGATCACCGAGGTCGAACTCGGCCCGGTGATCTGGCAGCGGATCTGCTCCTTTCCCTTCGACGGCCGCCGCTGGTACCAGGACGAGTGGTACTTCCTGGCCCGTACGGAACGGACCGCCGTCGCCCCGCGCGCCCTGACCGAGCTGGAGCGGCGCAGTGTCTCCGGGCTCAGATGGTGGACTTCCGCCGAACTGTCCGCCGCGCGTGAGACGGTGTACCCGACCAAGCTCGCCGGGCTGTTGCGCACACTGCTCGACGAGGGCCCTCCGAGCATGCCCGTGGTCCTCGCTCCGGAAATCGTCTAGGAGCGGGAGCACCGGGCGCACCATGAGGGGGGACGCACGGCTGAAGGGGAACAAGTCATGAGCGCCGAGGACCTCGAAAAGTACGAGACCGAGATGGAGCTGAAGCTCTACCGGGAGTACCGCGACGTCGTCGGACTGTTCAAGTACGTGATCGAGACCGAGCGTCGTTTCTATCTCACCAATGACTACGAGATGCAGGTCCACTCGGTCCAGGGTGAGGTGTTCTTCGAGGTCACGATGGCGGATGCCTGGGTCTGGGACATGTATAGACCGGCCCGGTTCGTCAAGCAGGTCCGCGTTCTCACCTTCAAGGATGTGAACATCGAGGAGTTGAGCAAGAGCGATCTCGAACTTCCGGGTGGCTGAGTTGTCCACAGGCCGGAGGTTGTCCACAGAGATCCACGGCCGAGGGCATCACCCGTCATCGTCGGTACCGGAGGTGGTGCCGGATGAACACGACGGGGGCACTGGGACGGTACGGCGAGGAGCTGGCGGCGCGGCTGCTGGCCGCGTCGGGGATGACGGTTCTGGCGAGGAACTGGCGGTACGGCCGGGCGGGTGAGATCGACATCGTCGCCCGGGACGGCGACACCGTCGTGGTCTGCGAGGTCAAGACCCGCAGAGCGGGCCGGTTCGAGCATCCGATGGCGGCGGTCACCCCCGCCAAGGCGGAGCGGCTGCGGCATCTCGCCGCCTGCTGGCTGGAGCGCGAGGGCGCCCCGCCGGGCGGGGTGCGGATCGACCTGGTGGGGGTGGTGCTGCCCCACCGGGGCGCGCCCCGGGTCGAGCATGTCCGGGGGGTGGTCTGACGATGTTCGCCCGTACCTGTTCGGTGGCCCTGGTCGGCGTCGAGGGCGTGGTGGTCGAGGTCCAGGCCGACCTGGAGCGCGGCGTCGCCGCCTTCACCCTGGTCGGCCTCCCCGACAAGAGCCTGGTGGAGAGCCGGGACCGGGTCAGGGCCGCCCTGGTCAACTCGGGTGCCGAGTGGCCGCAGAAGAAGCTCACCGTCGGGCTCAGCCCCGCCTCCGTGCCCAAAGGGGGCAGCGGATTCGATCTCGCTGTCGCTGTTGCCGTTCTCGGCGCGGCCGAGCGGATCGACCCGGCCGCCATCGCCGATCTGGTCCTCATCGGGGAGCTGGGCCTGGACGGGCGGGTCCGGCCGGTGCGCGGAGTGCTGCCCGCCGTGCTCGCCGCTGCGGCGGCCGGATACCGCCAGGTGGTGGTGCCGGAGCAGACCGCCGGGGAGGCCGCCCTGGTCCCCGGGGTCTCCGTCCTCGGGGTGCGCAGCCTGCGGCAGCTGATCGCCGTGCTCACCGATGAGCCCGTCCCGGACGAGGAGCCGCTCCCCGAGGGCGCCCCCGATCCGATGCTCGCGGGGCTCGCGGTGCCCGGCGCCGGGGTCGGCACCGGTCTGGCCCCCACCGCGCTGCCGGGCGGCCCGGACCTCGCCGATGTCGCCGGCCAGCGGATGCCCCGCGCGGCCCTGGAGATCGCCGCCGCCGGGGCCCACCATCTGATGCTCCACGGCCCGCCGGGGGCCGGGAAGACGATGCTGGCGGAGCGGCTGCCCGGCGTGCTGCCGCCGCTGACCCGGCAGGAGGCGTTGGAGGTCACGGCCGTCCACTCGGTCGCGGGCATCCTGCCGCCCGGCCAGCCCCTGGTCGGCACCCCGCCCTACTGCGCCCCGCACCACTCGGCCACCATGCCCTCCCTGGTCGGCGGCGGCAATGGACTGCCCCGGCCCGGTGCGGTCTCCCTCGCCCACCGGGGGGTCCTTTTTCTGGACGAGACCCCCGAGTTCGCGGCCAAGGTCCTGGACGCCCTGCGGCAACCGCTGGAGGCGGGCCATGTGGTGGTCGCCCGCAGCGGCGGAGTGGTCCGGCTCCCGGCCCGCTTTCTGCTGGTCCTCGCGGCCAACCCCTGCCCCTGCGGACGGCACGCCCTGCACGGCGGAGGGTGCGAGTGCCCGCCCTCGGTGATCCGGCGCTACCAGGCCCGGCTCTCCGGGCCGCTGCTCGACCGGGTGGACCTGCGGGTCCGGGTGGAGCCCGTCCAGCGGGCGGAGCTGCTGGGGCGGGGCGGGTCCGGCGAGCCCACGGCCATGGTCGCCGCCCGGGTCCGGGCCGCCCGGGAGCGCGCCGCCGACCGGCTGCGCGACACCCCCTGGACCGTCAACAGCGAAGTGCCCGGCCATGAGCTGCGCACCCGCTGGCCCGTCACCCCCGGGGCGCTCGCCGCCGCCGAGCGGGACCTGGAGCGCGGTCTGCTCACCGCCCGGGGGCTCGACCGGGTGCTCCGGGTCGCCTGGACCGTGGCCGACCTCGCGGGTCACGACCGGCCGCGCACCGAGGACCTCGCCCTCGCCCTGGAGCTGCGCACCGGGGTCGCCCGGGGTGCCCTCCCCACCGGGTCATGACCCCCGCCGAGGGGCGGGGCGACCGGGGCGGCGGGCCCACCGGGTCCGGCGGCGGGCGCCCCGGTACGGAATCGGTGACGGGGCACGGCGGCCAAGGGGGAGCGGGCATGGACGACGGTGAGCGCACGCACGAGGACGGTCGTATGGACGAGGACGACCGCCTCGCCCGCGCCGCCCTGACCCGGGTGGTCGAGCCGGGAGACGAGTGCGCCGGGCGCTGGCTGCGCGAGCTGGGCGCGCGGGAGGTGCTGGCCCGGCTCACCGGCCCGGAGTCCGCCGCCCTGCCGCCGGGCGCCGGACCGCGCCGGATCGCCCGCTGGCGGGCCCGCGCCCGCGCCGCCGACCCGCACCGCGATCTGGCCGCCGTCACCGGGGCCGGGGGCCGGTTCATCTGTCCGGGCGACGCGGAGTGGCCCACCCAGCTCGACGCCCTCGGCGACGGGGTCCCCCTCGGCCTCTGGGTGCGCGGCGGCCCCGATCTGCGGGCCTGGGCCCTGCGCTCGGTCGCCGTCGTCGGCGCCCGTGCCTGTACGCCCTATGGCGCCCATATGGCCACCGCTCTCGCCACCGGACTCGCCGAGCTGGGCTGGATCGTGGTCTCCGGCGGAGCCTTCGGTGTCGACGGCGCGGCCCATCGGGGCGCCCTCGCCACCGACGGGGCCACCGTCGCGGTCCTCGCCTGCGGGGTGGATGTGCCCTACCCCCGGGGCCATGCCCGGCTGCTCGACCGGATCGCCGCACAGGGGCTGCTCGTCGGGGAGCTGCCGCCCGGCGACCACCCCACGGCGCCCCGCTTCGTCCTCCGCAACCGCGTCATCGCCGCCCTCACCCGGGGCACCGTCGTGGTGGAGGCCGCCCACCGCAGCGGAGCCCTGGTCACCGCGCGCCGCGCCCAGCGGCTCGCCCGTCCGGTGATGGGGGTTCCCGGGCCCGCCACCAGCGCGCTCTCCGCCGGGGTGCACGATCTTCTGCGCGAGGGTGCCGTGCTGGTCACCGACGCCGACGAAGTGGCCGAGCTGATCGGGGAGATGGGGGAGCTGGCCCCCCGCCGCCGGGGGCCGGTGGTCCCCCGCGATCTGCTGGACCCGCTCGCCCGGCAGCTGCTGGAGACCCTGCCCGCCCGGGGCGCGCTTCCCCTGCCGCGACTCGCCCGGGAGACGGGAGCCGGTCCCGACACCGTCCTCGGCAAGCTGTACGAACTGCACGCGCTGGGGTTCGTCGAACGGGACGGCGACACATGGCGGTTGACGCCCTCGGCGATCCGGTCGCACGGTCGCCGTTGAGGCGGGTGATGAACTGGAGCATTCGGGTGAAAAGGTGTCGGCCGCGCACCCCGCGCGGCCGGCCGGGGCGACCCGCGCGATCCCCGCGGGACTCCCCGGGGCCCTTGCGCGGGAGCGTGCGACGGCGCCGTCCCCGTACCGGGGTGTTCGCCCGGCCTTCGCCCACAGCGACCGTGCAGTCACGCTACGCTCACCATCCCATGGCCCAGACGCCTGTCCGCTCCCCTCCCCGACGTCCCTCACGGTAGAACGGCTCAAGGCAACGCATGCCCCAGCACACCTCCGGGTCTGATCGCGCGGCAGCGCCCCCCGCTGCCCCTGGCGCCGTGCGTCCCCCCGCTCCCACCTCGCTCGACGAGCTGTGGCGCGCCTACAAGACCTCCGGGGACGAACGGCTGCGCGAGCAGCTGATCCTGCACTACTCACCCCTGGTGAAGTATGTGGCGGGCCGGGTGAGCGTCGGGCTTCCGTCCAATGTGGAGCAGGCCGACTTTGTCTCCTCCGGGGTCTTCGGACTGATCGACGCCATCGAGAAGTTCGATGTCGAACGGTCGATCAAGTTCGAGACCTACGCCATCACCCGGATCCGGGGCGCGATGATCGACGAACTGCGCGCACTGGACTGGATCCCCCGCTCCGTGCGGCAGAAGGCCCGCGCGGTGGAGCGCGCCTACGCCACCCTGGAGGCCCAGCTCAGACGGACCCCCTCGGAGGGCGAGGTGGCCGCCGAGATGGGGATCGCGGTGGAGGAACTGCACGCGGTCTTCAGCCAGTTGTCCCTCGCCAATGTGGTCGCCCTGGAGGAGCTGCTGCATGTCGGCGGCGAGGGCGGGGACCGGCTCAGTCTGATGGACACCCTGGAGGACACCGCCGCCGACGACCCCGTCGAGGTGGCCGAGGGCCGCGAGCTGCGCCGGCTGCTGGCCCGCGCCATCAATACCCTCCCCGACCGCGAGAAGACCGTCGTCACGCTCTACTACTACGAGGGGCTGACCCTCGCCGAGATCGGCAATGTCCTGGGGGTCACGGAGAGCCGGGTCAGCCAGATCCACACCAAGTCGGTGCTCCAGCTACGGGCCAAACTCGCCGATGTCGGACGCTGAGCCCGAAGCCGGGCGCGCCACCGGATGTTGGGCCACAACCGTGGCCGGGCAGGCCATGGCATCCGTAAAGTGGAGACGTGCCCAGGATTCGAGCGGCCTCCGTGGCCGAGCACCGGACCATGCAGCGCGACGCCCTGCTCGACGCCGCGCGCTCCCTGCTGTCCGACGGCGGCACGGAGGCGCTGACCTTCCCCGCCCTCGCCGAGCGCACCGGCCTCGCCCGGTCATCGGTGTACGAGTACTTCCGCTCCCGGGCGGCGGTGGTCGAGGAGCTGTGCGCCGTCGACTTCCCCGTCTGGGCGGCCGAGGTGGAGGCCGCCATGGAGCGGTCGGACACCCCGGACGCCAAGGTCGAGGCGTATGTCCGCTGCCAGCTGGAGCTGGTGGGTGACCGGCGGCACCGTGCGGTGGTCGCCATATCCGCCAGTGAGCTGGACGCCGGGGCCCGGGAGAAGATCCGTGCCGCCCATGGCGGGCTGATCGCCATGATCGTGGAGGCCCTGGCGGAGCTGGGGCACGAGCAGCCCCGGCTGGCCGCGATGCTCCTCCAGGGAGTGGTGGACGCGGCGGTCCGCCGGATCGAGCTGGGGGCCGCCGAGGACCCCGGATCCATCGCCGACGCGGCCGTCTCCATGGCCCTCCGGGGTGTCCTGGCCTGACCCGCTCCCGGCGCCGGGCCGCCGGAGCGCCGGCCGGGGGCCCTCCCGCCGTGAGCGGCAGCAGCCGGGAGGGCCCGCCCCGCAGCAGCTCCGGCGGCAGCAGCGACAGCGGGTCCAGATACACCCGGCCCCGCAGCAGCCCCCAGTGCAGACAGCCCGTGACGCAGTGCGAGCGGCCCTCGGCCACCCGGGCCACCGGGTCGCCCGCCGCCACCCGCGAGCCCACCGGCAGTGCCGGGGTCACCGGCTCATAGGTGATCCGCAAGGGCTCCTCCGCCCCCGTCGCCGACCGGGGCCCCGCACCCGGCCGCGTACCGGCTCCCGTGCCGGGCCCCTCCCCGTGCCCTCCGAGGGTGAGGGTGAGCACCCCGCGCCCGCCCACCGGCCCCGCGAAGGCGATCCGGCCCCCGGCCGCCGCCCGGACCACCGTCCCCGGCGGCGCCAGGAGGTCCACCCCGCGATGGCCGGGGCCGTACGGCGACGACGGTGGCTCCCAGCCCCGCACCACCCGGGGCCGGCCCGGCCCCACCGGCCATACCGCGCCCCGCTCCCGTAACCCCCGCACATCCCCCGGCACGGCGGCGGGCGGCCCCGCCCCGCCGTACCCCGCGGGGGGTCCGGGAGGCTGTCCCACAGCCGGGGAGAGGGTCATCAGCGGCGTCACCACCAGCGCCACCAGCAGGGCCGTCGCGAGGGCCGCCACCGGAGCGGCCCGGCCCCGCACGCCCCGACGGCGTACCGCCCGGCCCGCCGCTCGTACCGCCCGGGCCCCTGCCCGTACCGCCCGGAGTGGCGCTCGTACCGCCGCCCGTCCCGCCAGTCCTGCCCGGGGTCCCGCACCACGCGAAAGATCCATGGCACCGACCGTGCACCATCGGACCCCCGGCGTGCGGATCATGCTCCCGATCTGTGGATGAAGGGCCGCTTGTGGACATCGCCGTCACCCGCAGCCGTGATGGTCCCGTACACTTCTTCTGGCGGCCCGGGTCACCGGGTCGACTTCGCACGCCCCGCCACCGTTCACCTTTCAGGGTGTGGTGGCCGCGCTCCTCGGTCCTCAGTGGCACGGCGCGTTCGGGGCGTCAGGACACAACCGAGAACTCAAGGAGATACGGCCATGGCCGTCGTCACGATGCGGGAGCTGCTGGAAAGCGGCGTCCACTTCGGTCACCAGACCCGTCGCTGGAACCCGAAGATGAAGCGCTTCATCTTCACCGAGCGCAACGGCATCTACATCATCGACCTGCTCCAGTCGCTGTCGTACATCGACCGCGCCTACGAGTTCGTCAAGGAGACCGTCGCGCACGGCGGCTCCATCATGTTCGTCGGCACCAAGAAGCAGGCCCAGGAGGCCATCGCCGAGCAGGCCACGCGCGTGGGCATGCCCTACGTCAACCAGCGCTGGCTCGGCGGCATGCTGACCAACTTCTCCACGGTCTACAAGCGCCTGCAGCGCCTCAAGGAGCTTGAGCAGATCGACTTCGAGGATGTGGCCGCCTCCGGCCTCACCAAGAAGGAGCTGCTGGTCCTCTCCCGCGAGAAGGCCAAGCTGGAGAAGACCCTCGGCGGCATCCGCGAGATGCAGAAGGTGCCGAGCGCTGTCTGGATCGTCGACACCAAGAAGGAGCACATCGCCGTCGGTGAGGCGCGCAAGCTCCACATCCCGGTCGTCGCGATCCTCGACACCAACTGCGACCCCGACGAGGTCGACTACAAGATCCCGGGCAACGACGACGCGATCCGCTCCGTCACCCTGCTCACCCGCGTGATCGCCGACGCCGTCGCCGAGGGCCTCATCGCCCGCTCCGGCGTCGCCACCGGTGACTCCAAGCCGGGTGACAAGGCCGCCGGCGAGCCCCTCGCCGAGTGGGAGCGCGACCTGCTCGAGGGCGACAAGAAGGCCGACGCCGAGAAGCCCGCCGAGGCCGTCGAGGCCGCTGAGGCCGAGGTCGAGGCTCCGGCCGCTGAGGCCCCCGCCGCCGAGGCCCCGGCCGTCGAGGCCGAGCAGCCCGCCGCGGACGCCGAGCAGGCCTGACCGCCCGCACAGCTTCGGTAGGTGAACGGCGGGGGACGGTGACACACGCACCGGCCCCCGCCGCTCACCCGTCGATCTGCGCCAGACTGTCGTGGGACGGCACTCCTGCCCCACGACCGCATCCGGCGACAGATCTTCGACTTTCGACTTTTCGAGAAGAGATTCAAGGACATGGCGAACTACACCGCTGCTGACGTCAAGAAGCTCCGCGAGCTCACCGGCGCCGGCATGATGGACTGCAAGAAGGCGCTGGACGAGGCCGATGGCAACGTCGAGAAGGCCGTCGAGCTGCTGCGCGTCAAGGGTCAGAAGGGCGTCGCCAAGCGCGAGGGCCGTGACGCCAGCAACGGCGCCGTCGTCGCGCTGATCTCCGAGGACAAGACCTCCGGCGTGCTGCTGGAGCTCAAGTGCGAGACCGACTTCGTCGCCAAGAGCCCGAAGTTCGTCGCCGTCGCCGACCAGCTGGCCGCGCATGTCGCCGCCATCTCCCCGGCCGACATCGCCGCGCTGCTCGCCTCCGAGATCGAGGCCGGCAAGACCGTCCAGGCGTTCGTGGACGAGGCCAACGCCAACCTGGGCGAGAAGATCGTTCTCGACCGCTTCGCGCAGTTCACCGGCGGTTACGTCGGCGTCTACCTGCACCGCACCATGCCTGACCTGCCCCCGCAGGTCGGCGTGCTGGTGGAGCTGGACAAGGGTGGCGACGACGCCGCCCTCACCGGCAAGGACGTCGCCCAGCACATCGCCGCCTTCGCGCCGACCTACCTCACCCGTGAGGAGGTCCCGGCCGAGATCGTGGAGAACGAGCGTCGTCTCGCCGAGGCCACCTCGCGCGAGGAGGGCAAGCCCGAGGCCGCCCTGCCGAAGATCGTCGAGGGTCGGCTCAACGGCTTCTTCAAGGAGGTCACCCTTCTTGACCAGCCGTTCGCCAAGGACAACAAGAAGTCCGTCAAGAAGATTCTTGACGAGGCCGGTGTCGAGCTGAAGCGTTTCGCGCGCATCCGCGTCGGCGCCTGAGCGAGTACGGCGAGTAAGCGATCGAGCCGGGAGCCCGCTAGGGTTTCTCACGCTGTCAGTGGCCGTGTGTGCCCCGTGGCACCGCGACGCTGAGGCGCCGGACGACCGCAGATCTGACGAGGAGGCCATTGTCGGCAGGGACACCAGCACCCGAGCCGCAATGGCCTTCTTCGTATGTGCACGAGGAGATCTCCATGAACAAGGGCGCGGACGCCATCAAGGCTGCCGGCGACAACAGCGACCACGACGGGAAGCATGACGTGAAGAAGGCCGGGCGCTTCATGCTGAAGCTCTCCGGTGAGGCGTTCTCCGGCGGCGGAGGGCTCGGCGTCGACCCCGATGTCGTCCACGCCATCGCCCGCGAGATCGCCGCGGTCGTCCGTGACGGTGCCGAGATCGCCGTGGTCATCGGTGGCGGCAACTTCTTCCGCGGCGCCGAACTCCAGGTCCGCGGCATGGACCGGGCCCGCTCCGACTACATGGGCATGCTCGGCACCGTGATGAACTGCCTCGCCCTCCAGGACTTCCTGGAGAAGGAGGGCATCGACTCCCGGGTCCAGACCGCGATCACGATGGCCCAGGTCGCGGAGCCCTATATCCCGCTGCGCGCCGTGCGCCATCTGGAGAAGGGCCGCGTCGTGATCTTCGGCGCGGGTATGGGCATGCCCTACTTCTCCACCGACACCACGGCCGCCCAGCGTGCCCTGGAGATCGAGGCCGAGGCCCTGCTGATGGGCAAGAACGGTGTCGACGGGGTCTATGACTCCGACCCGAAGGCCAACCCGGACGCGGTGAAGTTCGACGCGCTGGAGTACGGCGAGGTACTGGCGCGGAACCTGAAGGTCGCCGACGCCACCGCCATCACCCTCTGCCGGGACAACGCGCTGCCGATCCTCGTCTTCGAACTTCTCGCCGAGGGCAATATCGCCCGCGCCGTCAAGGGTGAGAAGATCGGCACGCTGGTGAGTGACGAGGGCACCCGGTCCTGATACCGGGACATCTCCGGACGTCCGCTCCTCGCGGCCGTCCGGGGATGGACAAAATCCTGCCGGTCGGACACCGTGCAGGAAAGACGCGACAGGGTTCCTCCAGGTCCGGGCCTTCCCCCCGCGGCCACCGGCCCGGGGGAACCTCAGCCTACTCAAGACACGCAGGAGCAAGTGGTGATCGAAGAGACCCTCCTCGAAGCCGAGGAGAAGATGGAGAAGGCCGTCGTGGTCGCCAAGGAGGACTTCGCCGCGATCCGCACCGGCCGTGCGCACCCGGCGATGTTCAACAAGATCGTCGCCGACTACTACGGCGCGCTGACCCCGATCAACCAGCTGGCCTCCTTCTCGGTGCCGGAGCCCCGGATGGCCGTGGTGACCCCGTTCGACAAGACCGCCCTGCGCAACATCGAGCAGGCGATCCGCGACTCCGACCTCGGGGTCAACCCGAGCAACGACGGCAACATCATCCGGGTGGTCTTCCCCGAGCTGACCGGTGAGCGCCGCCGGGAGTACATCAAGGTCGCCAAGACCAAGGCCGAGGACTCGAAGATCTCGATCCGCTCCATCCGCCGCAAGGCCAAGGAGACCATGGACAAGCTGGTCAAGGACGGCGAGGTCGGCGAGGACGAGGGCCGTCGCGGGGAGAAGGAGCTCGACGACACCACCGCGAAGTACGTCGCGCAGGTGGACGAGCTGCTGAAGCACAAGGAAGCCGAGCTGCTCGAAGTCTGATGAACGACTCTTCCTGGGGGGCCCTGCCGAGGGCCGACTACGTCGGCGGCTGGCGACCGTCCGACCAGGGCCCTGTTTCGGCGGGTCCCACGTACGACGAGCGTGACGCACAGCAGACTCGGCCCATGCCCATCGTGCCGGACTTTCCCGACGCAGGTAGAGACGCCGAAGACCGTGACCGCGACGCCCGTGAGCAGCGCGAGAGGGGGGCCGCTCCGTTGAGCGGCCCCCTGTTCCGCGACGACCAGCCGGATCCCGCGTCCGGCCCCGTACCGACCCCGCCGTCCGCACCGCCGACCGCCGGCCGGGCCGCGCGGTCGGGCCGGGCCGCGCGCGAGAAGAAGAAGGCCGGGCGGGATCTGCGGGCGGCGATAGGGGTCGGCGTCGGGCTCGGCGCGGTCATCGGTGCCTCGCTCTTCGTCGTCAAAGCGGTGTTCGTCGGGGTCATCGTGGTCGCCGTCGTCGTCGGGCTCTGGGAGCTGACGAGCCGGCTGCGGGAGCGCAAGGAGATCAAGGCGCCCCTGGTGCCGCTCGCCGTGGGCGGCGCGGCCATGGTGGTGGCCGGTTACGCGCGTGGGGCGGAGGGTGCCTGGGTCGCCATGGCACTGACCGCGCTGGCGGTGCTGGTGTGGCGGATGACGGAGCCTCCCGAGGGATATCTGAGGGATGTCACCGCCGGGGTCTTCGCCGCCTTCTATGTGCCGTTCCTGGCGACCTTCGTGGCGCTGATGCTCGCCGCGGACGACGGGGCCTGGCGGGTCCTGGTCTTCCTGGCGCTGACGGTGATCAGTGACACCGGGGCGTACGCGGTCGGCTGGCGCTTCGGCAGGCGCAGGCTGGCACCGAGGATCAGTCCCGGCAAGACCTGGGAGGGTCTCCTCGGGGCGATCGGCTTCGCGATGGTGGCGGGCGCGCTCTTCATGGAGTTCCTGATCGACGGCGGCAGCTGGTGGCAGGGGCTGCTGCTCGGTCTGGCGGTCGCGATCAGCGCCACCCTGGGCGACCTGGGTGAATCCATGATCAAGCGGGATCTGGGCATCAAGGACATGGGTGCGCTGCTGCCGGGCCACGGCGGCATCATGGACCGGCTGGACTCCCTCCTGCCGACCGCACCCGTGGTCTGGCTGCTGCTGGTCCTCTTCGTCGGCTCCGGCTGACACGGATCCGGCCGGCACGGCTTCGGTCGGCGCAGGCTTCCGTACGGACCGCACACGCTGCTGACCTGCTGTTTCTTCGGGGAAGGGCTCGTTATCCACAGGGTGGCGAGCCCTTTGTCGTATCTCTGCGACACTGGTAGGACCATGCCCAAGCCCGGAGAACTCACCTTTGTCGCGCCGCGCGGAGCCAAGAAGCCGCCGCGGCACCTTGCCGACCTCACCCCCGCCGAGCGCAAGGAAGCCGTCGCCGCCATCGGCGAGAAGCCGTTCCGCGCCAAGCAGCTGTCGCAGCACTATTTCGCGCGGTACGCCCACGACCCGGCCCAGTGGACCGATATCCCGGCCGCCGCGCGGGACCGGCTCGCCTCCGAGCTGCTGCCCGATCTGATGTCCGTCCTCCGCCATGTGTCCTGCGACGACGACACCACGCGCAAGACCCTGTGGCGGCTGCACGACGGCACCCTGGTCGAGTCCGTACTGATGCGCTACCCGGACCGGGTCACCATGTGCATCTCCTCCCAGGCGGGCTGCGGGATGAACTGCCCGTTCTGCGCCACCGGGCAGGCGGGCCTCGACCGCAATCTCTCCACCGCCGAGATCGTCCACCAGATCGTGGACGGCATGCGCGCGCTGCGCGACGGAGAGGTCCCCGGCGGCCCCGCCCGGCTGTCGAACATCGTCTTCATGGGCATGGGCGAGCCGCTCGCCAACTACAAGCGGGTCGTCGGCGCCATCCGCCGCCTCACCGACCCCGAGCCCGACGGCCTCGGACTCTCCCAGCGCGGGATCACCGTCTCCACCGTCGGTCTGGTCCCCGCGATGCTGCGCTTCGCCGACGAGGGCTTCAAGTGCCGGCTCGCGGTCTCGCTGCACGCGCCCGACGACGAGCTGCGCGACACCCTCGTCCCGGTGAACACCCGCTGGAAGGTCCGGGAGGTGCTGGACGCCGCCTGGGAGTACGCGGAGAAGTCCGGCCGCCGGGTCTCCATCGAGTACGCCCTCATCCGGGACATCAACGACCACGCCTGGCGGGGCGACCTCCTGGGCCGGCTGCTGAAGGGCAAGCGGGTCCATGTCAACCTGATCCCGCTCAACCCCACCCCGGGCTCCAAGTGGACCGCCTCCCGGCCCGAGGACGAGAAGGCCTTCGTCGAGGCCATCGCCGCCCATGGGGTGCCCGTCACCGTCCGTGACACCCGGGGCCAGGAGATCGACGGCGCCTGCGGACAGCTCGCCGCCGCCGAGCGCTGAGCCGCTGTCCCGGCAGAGCGCTGAGCAGCGCCCCCGCCCCGGCGGGGGCTGCCGGGGCCCCGGTACGACCTTGTACGCTGGGCCCCGACATCCATAGGGATGAAGATCCACCTATATCTGCACAGTCATCCGACAGGGGAGCGCCACAGCGCTGAGAGTGCGGTAACCACCGGTCCGCAGACCCTCTGAACCTCGCCCGGGTCATTCCGGGTAGGAAGTTCGGTCATCACTCAAGCTGTTGCGCCCTGCCCGGATTCTCCTCGGAGAACCGGGCGGGGCCGCGTCTCTTCCTGGCCGTACGGTCCCAGGAGGAATCAGTGAACACCAAGAAGCTGGCCGTCACCGCGGTCGTGGCCGCCTTGGGCGTCGGCACGCTCGCCGCCTGCGGCGGTGACTCCGGAGGCAAGGACGACTCCGGCGGCACCGCCTCCAAGACGGTCACCCTGGTCACCCATGAGTCCTTCGCCGTCTCCGGGAAGGTGCTCAAGGAGTTCACCCGTGAGACCGGGTACACCGTCAAGGTGCTCAAGAGCGGCGACGCGGGCGAGGCGCTGAACAAGGAGATCCTGACCAAGGGCTCCCCGCAGGGCGATGTCTTCTTCGGCGTCGACAACACCCTGCTCTCCCGCGCCCTCGACAACGGGCTCTTCACCCCGCACCGGGCCAAGGGCCTGGACGGGGTCGCGGACGGGGTGCGGCTCGACGGGGAGCGGCACCGGGTCACCCCCGTCGACACCGGCGACATCTGCGTCAACTACGACAAGAAGTACTTCGCCGACAAGAAGCTGGACCCGCCGCGCACCTTTGACGACCTGGTGAAGCCCGCCTACAAGGATCTGCTGGTGGTGGAGAACGCGGCCACCTCCTCGCCCGGTCTCGGCTTCCTCCTCGGCACCGTCGCCCGCTACGGCGAGGACGGCTGGCAGGAGTACTGGAAGGACCTCAGGAAGAACGGCGTCAAGGTGGTCGACGGCTGGTCCGAGGCGTACAACGAGGAGTTCTCCGGCTCCGCCGGCGGTCGCAAGGCCAAGGGCGACCGGCCGCTGGTCGTCTCCTACGCCTCCAGCCCGCCCGTGGAGGTGCTGTACTCCGACCCCCGGCCCGCGAAGGCGCCCACCGGGGTGGCGGCCGGCACCTGCTTCCGCCAGATCGAGTTCGCCGGACTCCTGGACGGCGCGAAGAACGAGAAGGGCGGCAAGGCACTGCTGGACTTCCTGCTCTCCCGGTCCTTCCAGGAGGACCTGCCGCTGAAGATGTTCGTCAACCCGGTGCTCCGGGACGCGAAGCTGCCGGAGATCTTCACCCGGTACGGCACCGAGGTCCCCGCCCCGCCGACGGTCGCCCCCGAGACCATCGCGAAGAACCGTGAGCAGTGGATCCAGGCGTGGACCTCGACCGTCCTGAAGTAGCGGACCGGGCACCCTCCCCCGCGGCGGGTGCGGGCCTTCCGCCGACCGCGGGTCCGGCCGTCCCGCCCCGTGCGCGGGCCGGCCGGGCGCTGCGGCGCGTCGGGCCCCGGCTCGCCCTGATGGCCGTGCCCGTCGCGTTCTTCGCCGTCTTCTTCGCCTACCCGGTCGCCGCCATCGTCGGCCGGGGGCTGCGGCCCGACGGGATCTGGCGGCTCGGCCACCTCGGGGAGGTGCTGGGCCGCGCCGACCTCCAGGGGATGCTCTGGTTCACCACCTGGCAGGCGGTCGCCTCGACCGTCCTCACCCTGCTGATCGCGCTCCCCGGTTCCTATGTGATGGCCCGCTTCGCCTTCCCCGGCAAGCGGCTGCTGCGCGCGGTGATCACCGTGCCCTTCGTGCTGCCGACCGTGGTGGTCGGCAGCGCCTTCCTGGCGCTGCTGGGCCGTGGCGGACTCCTGGACGAACTCTGGGGCATCCGGCTCGACACCACGGTCTGGGCCATTCTGCTGGCCCATGTCTTCTTCAACTACGCCGTCGTGGTCCGGACCGTCGGCGGACTCTGGGCGCAGCTCGACCCCCGGCAGGAGGAGGCCGCCCGGGTGCTCGGCGCGAGCCGCCTGAGCGCCTGGCGCCGGATCACCCTGCCCGCGCTCGCGCCCGCCGTGGCCGCCGCCGCCCTGATGGTCTTCCTCTTCACCTTCACCTCCTTCGGCGTCGTCCAGATCCTCGGCGGCCCCACCTACGCCACGCTGGAGGTGGAGATCTACCGCCAGACCGCGCAGCTGCTCGATCTGCGGACGGCGGCGGTGCTGACCCTGGTGCAGTTCGCCGCGGTCGGTACGGTGCTCGCGGTGCACGCCCGGACGGTACGGCGCCGGGAGGGCGCGCTGCGGCTGGTGGACCCGGACCGCACCGCCCGCCGGCCGCGCGGCGCCGGGCAGTGGGCGCTGCTCGGCGGGGTGCTCGCCACCGTGGCCGTGCTGCTGCTGACCCCGCTGGGGGTGCTGGTGGAGCGCTCCCTCGACACCCCGTCCGGCCATGGCCTCGCCCACTACCGCTCGCTGTTCACCCTGGACGAGGAGGGCGGGGCGTTCCTCGTACCGCCCATCGAGGCGGTGGGGAACTCGCTGGAGTACGCACTGGCCGCGACCGCCGTGGCGGTGGTGATCGGCTCCCTGGCCGCCGCCGCCCTCAGCCGCCGCTCCGGGCGGCTGACCCGGGGCTTCGACGCGCTGCTGATGCTGCCGCTGGGGGTCTCCGCGGTCACCGTCGGCTTCGGCTTCCTGATCACCCTGGACGAGCCGCCGCTGGATCTGCGCTCCTCCTGGATCCTGGTGCCGCTCGCCCAGGCGCTGGTCGGTGTCCCCTTCGTGGTACGGGTGATGCTGCCGGTGCTGCGCGCGGTCGACGGGCGGCTGCGGGAGGCGGCGGCGGTCCTGGGCGCGTCGCCGCTGCGGGTGTGGCGGGAGGTGGATCTGCCGATGGTCAGCCGGGCGCTGCTGATCGCGGCGGGGTTCGCCTTCGCGATCTCGCTGGGCGAGTTCGGCGCGACGGTCTTCCTCGCCCGGCCGGACCGGCCGACGCTGCCGGTGGCGGTGGCCCGGCTGCTCAGCCGCCCGGGAGAACTCAACTACGGACAGGCGATGGCCCTGAGCACGATTCTGATGGTGGTGTGCGCGGTGGCGCTGTTTCTGCTGGAGCGGACCCGTGTCCGTACCGCATCGGCGGGGGGCTTCTGATGGCCCTGCTCACGCTGGACGGGGTCACCGTGCGGTTCGGCGAGCGCGCCGTGCTGGACGCGGTCTCCCTGGAGGTGGCCGCGCACCAGACGGTGTGTGTGCTGGGACCGAGCGGCAGCGGGAAGTCCACCCTGCTGCGGGTGGTCGCCGGTCTCCAGCCGGTGGACGGCGGCCGGGTGCTGCTCTCCGGGAGCGACCAGGCGGGTGTCCCGGTGCACCGCCGGGGTGTCGGGCTGATGTTCCAGGACCATCAGCTCTTCCCCCAGCGCGATGTCGGCGGCAATGTCGACTTCGGGCTGCGGATGCGCGGTGACGGCGCGGTGGAGCGGCGGCGCCGGGTCGCCGGGCTGCTGGAGCTGGTCGGGCTGCCGGGGGCGGAGCGGCGGGCGGTCGCGTCGCTCTCCGGCGGGGAGCAGCAGCGGGTGGCGCTGGCGCGGGCGCTGGCCCCCGAGCCCCGGCTGCTGATGCTGGACGAGCCGCTGGGCCAGCTGGACCGGGGGCTGCGGGAGCGGCTGGTGGTGGAGTTGCGGGGGCTCTTCGCCCGGCTGGGCACCACGGTGCTCGCGGTCACCCATGACCAGGGCGAGGCGTTCACGCTGGCCGACCGGGTGGTGGTGATGCGGGACGGCCGGATCGCCCAGAGCGGCACCCCGCTGGAGGTCTGGAGCAGGCCCGCCGATGCTTTTGTGGCCCGCTTCCTGGGCTTCGACAATGTGGTGCCCGCGACCGTCTCCGGCGATGCGGCGGAGACGGTCTGGGGCCGGGTGCCGGTTCCGGCGGGTTCGCCGCAGGGGGAGCGCTCGGTGCTGATCCGCCCGGCGGGGGTACGGATCGGTCCGCCGGGGGAGGGGCTGCGCTGTGTCGCGGAGCCCGCGGTCTTCCGGGGCGACCACGCGGCGGTACGGCTCCGTCCCGACCGGGGCCCGGCCCTGGAGGCGGAGGTGCCGCCGAGGACGGCTCCCCCGGCGGGTGCCGAGGTCGGGGTGGTCTTCGACGCCGACGAGGTCGTGGTGCTGGGCTGACCCCTGATACGGGCAGTACGGGCAGTGCGGGCGGTACGGGCGGGTGTGCGGGCGGTACGGGCCCGGGGGCTCAGCCCGCCCCCGGCATCGCCGCCAGCATGCCCACCGCCCAGATCACCGGGGTGAAGACCAGCAGCAGCGTTCCCACCCGCAGCAGCGCCGCCAGCCGCAGCGGGGCGGCGGGCGCGCCCAGCCCCCGCAGCTGGCCGACGAGCGCCACCCGGTCCTGGCGGGCCTCGATCGCCGAGGTCAGCAGGGTGGCCGTGGTGCAGGCGATCACCAGCCCGGCGCCGAGCCCGGTCAGCGGCCCGAAGGGGCGCGGCCCGGTGCCGTAGAGCGCCCAGGCGGTGATCGCCGCCGAGGCGACCGCCGCCACCACCCCCAGCGGGCGGCCGACCCGGCGCGCCTCCGCCATCAGGATCCGCCCCGCGAGCAGCCGTACCGCGCCGGGCCGTACCGACTGGAGGAGCCGCCCGCAGAACCGGGTGAGCGCCGGTCCGGCGCAGGCGAGGCCGAGCGCGGTGAGCGCCCACCCCACCAGCACCCCGGCCCGGTCCGAGCCGAAGGCGCCGGGCAGCCGGACGGCCGTGCCCCGCTCGTCCATCGCCGCGAAGGTGCCGATCGCCAGCCCCGCGGTGACCAGCGCACATCCCCAGGGCAGCCCGCCCGGCGGGGGCTCGGGCTCCCGCTCCGCCGACGGTCCGCAGCGCCGCGAGCGCAGGGCCAGTGCCGTCGCCCCGGTGGTGACCAGGGGCGCCAGGGTGAGCAGCAGCAGGACCCCGCCCAGCGGCAGCGGCGCCCCCGCGCCCAGTGCCCGGGCGATGGTCCCGCCCGCCGACGGCAGCACCAGATCGCCCCGCAGCTGGAGGAAGACCAGCAGGGCGAGTCCGCTGCCGAGCAGCGCGGCGGGTGCGATGGAGGTGGCGGCCAGCAGGGCGAGGCGGGCGGGTCCGAGCCCGAAGGCGTCCAGTCCGTCCCGGGGGCGGGTCGCCGGGTCCGTCCGCGCCACCGCCACCGCCAGCTGGGCCACGGCGGCGAGCGGGATCGCGCACCACGCCAGCCGGAGCAGTGCGGGGGCCGGGTCCCCGGGGTGGGCCAGGGCGTGCCCGAGGGAGGAGAGCAGCAGCAGCCCCACACCGGCCGAGGCCACCGTCACCAGCAGCCGGCGCAGCAGGGCGAGGGGGCCCGTACCCAGGGTCAGACGGAGAGCGAGCACGCGGCCAGGCCTTCCGCTTCGGCGGTGGCCGGTCCATCGGTGCGGCGGCCGTCGAACAGCGCCACCGTACGGTTCGCGAGGGCGGCGACCGCCGGGTCGCAGGTGGCGAGGACGGTGGTGACCCCATGGCTGCGCACGGCGGCGAGCATGGTCCGCAGCATCAGGGCGGCGTCGGCGCTGTGCAGGGCGGCGGTGGGTTCATCGGCGAAGAGCACCGACGGGGGGCCGGCGAGGGCGCGGGCGAGTGCGGTGCGCCGGCGCTGGGAGCCGGTCAGGGCGGTGGGCCGGTGGTCGGCGAGGGCGTCGATGTCCAGCCGTTCCAGCCACTCCAGGACGCGGGAGCGGGCGGCGCCGGCCCGTTCGCCGCGGAGCAGCAGGGGCAGGGCCGCGTTCTCCCAGACGGTCAGCTCGGGGACGAGGGCGGGGTCGGGGCCGATCCAGCCGAAGCGCTCGCGTCGCAGCCGTTCGCGCTGGGGGGCGGTGAGGGTGTGCACGGCGAGGTCGCCGAACCGTACCTCGCCCTGGTCGGGGAGGCGGCGCCCGCTGAGACAGTCCAGCAGGGCGGTCTTGCCGCTGCCGCGCGGTCCGAGGACGGCGACGACCTCACCGGCGCGGACCCCGAGCGAGACATCGGTGAGGACCGGGTCCCCGGCCCGGGAGCAGTGCAGGGAGCGGGCCCGGAGCGCGTCGTCGTCCGGCGGGGTGGCCATGGCGTACACCTCGGTTCTCGGCTGAGCTCCCGTGCGTCGCGAGGGTCCCTCGCGTCGGTCGGGGGACGGCGGTCGGGCGACCGGTCCCTCGCACGCTAGGCAGCCGGACGCGGGGTCCGGGGAAAACCACACGGCCCGGGTACGCGCCATCCACTCGGATGGGCGTACCCGGGCCGTGCCGCCGCGCGGGGCGGCGGTCGCTCGGAGGACAAGAACTCAGAGCACCGGAATCAGAGCACCGGAATCAGAGCACCGGGATCAGAGCACCGGGATCAGAGCTTGGTCCAGGCCTCGGTGAGGACGTTCCGCAGGATCTGCTCGATCTCGTCGAAGGTCGACTGGTCGGCGATCAGCGGCGGCGCGAGCTGGATGACCGGGTCGCCGCGGTCGTCGGCCCGGCAGTACAGACCGTTCTCGAAGAGGGCCTTGGAGAGGAAGCCGTACAGGACGCGCTCGGTCTCCTCGTCGGTGAAGGTCTCCTTGGTGGCCTTGTCCTTCACCAGCTCGATGCCGTAGAAGTAGCCGTTGCCGCGGACATCGCCGACGATCGGCAGGTCGTACAGCTTCTCCAGGGTGGCCCGGAAGGCGCCCTCGTTGTCGAGAACATGCTGGTTGAGGCGCTCGCGCTCGAAGATGTCGAGGTTGGCGACGCCGACCGCCGCGGAGACCGGGTGGCCGCCGAAGGTGTAGCCGTGCAGGAAGGTGTTGTCGCCCTGGTAGAACGGCTCGGCGATCCGGTCCGAGATGATGCAGGCGCCGATCGGGGAGTAGCCCGAGGTCATGCCCTTGGCGCAGGTGATCATGTCCGGGATGTAGCCGAACTTGTCACAGGCGAAGGTGGTGCCGAGGCGGCCGAAGGCGCAGATGACCTCGTCGGAGACGAGCAGTACGTCGTACTGGTCGCAGATCTCGCGGACCCGCCGGAAGTAGCCGGGCGGCGGCGGGAAGCAGCCACCGGCGTTCTGCACCGGCTCCAGGAAGACGGCGGCGACCGTCTCCGGGCCCTCGAAGAGGATCTGCTGCTCGATCTGGTCGGCGGCCCAGCGGCCGAAGGCCTCCGGGTCGTCGCCGAAGAGCGGGGCGCGGTAGATGTTGGTGTTCGGCACCTTGTGCGCGCCGGGGACCAGCGGCTCGAAGGGGGCCTTGAGGGCGGGCAGACCGGTGATGGACAGGGCGCCCTGCGGGGTGCCGTGGTAGGCGACCGCACGGGAGATGACCTTGTACTTGGTCGGCTTCCCCTGGAGCTTGAAGTACTGCTTGGCGAGCTTCCAGGCGGTCTCGACCGCCTCGCCGCCGCCGGTGGTGAAGAAGACCTTGTTGAGGTCGCCGGGGGCCTCGTGCGCCAGGCGCTCGGCCAGCTCGACGGCCTTCGGGTGGGCGTAGGACCACACCGGGAAGAAGGCCAGCTCCTGGGCCTGCTTGAAGGCGGTCTCGGCCAGCTCGGTGCGGCCGTGACCCGCGTTCACCACAAAGAGGCCGGCGAGGCCGTCGAGGTAGCGCTTGCCCTTGTCGTCGTAGATATAGGTGCCCTCACCGCGGACGATGGTGGGGACGGGGGCGTTCTCGTACGACGACATGCGGGTGAAGTGCATCCACAGGTGGTCGTAGGCGGTCTGGGAAAGGTCGCTGCGGCTCACGGCTATCGGGTTCCCCACATGTAGGTCTGCTTCTTGAGCTTGAGATAGACGAAGCTCTCGGTGGACCGCACACCGGGGAGCGCGCGGATCCGCTTGTTGATCACTTCGAGCAGGTGGTCGTCGTCCTCGCAGACGATCTCCACCATCAGGTCGAAGGAGCCCGCGGTCATCACCACGTACTCGCATTCGGCCATGGCCGTCAGCGCGTCCGCCACCGGGTCGAGGTCTCCCTCCACCCGGACGCCGACCATCGCCTGCCGCCGGAAGCCCACGGTGAGCGGGTCGGTGACGGCGACGATCTGCATCACGCCCTGGTCGAGCAGCTTCTGGACGCGCTGCCGTACGGCGGCTTCGGAGAGGCCCACGGCCTTGCCGATCGCCGCGTAGGGACGGCGTCCGTCCTGTTGGAGCTGCTCGATGATCGCGAGGGAGACGGCGTCGATCGCCGGGGAGGGTGCTTTCCCGGCTGACCCGTTCCTGGAGTCTGCGCTTCGACTGGCCACAAATTCACCATGCACCGGGAGTCGTCGGTCACGCAACCCCTGATCGATGAAATTCGTTGTCGATCATGCCTGATTACGCGAAATCCGTAGGTGGTGTGGGTCGGGGCTGTCGAAAGCGTCACTCCGGGGACTAGGGTGGGGGAGGGTGTCTCACCCATTGGACCCAATGGAGATTCAGACAGGAGGGTGGCCACAGTGACCACCGAGCTGCGTCGTCTGCGCAACTACATCAACGGGGAGTTCCTGGACGCCGCCGACGGGCGGACGATCGAGGTCATCAACCCGTCCACCGGCGAGGCCTACGCCACGTCGCCGCTCTCCGGACAGGCCGACGTCGACGCCGCGATGGACGCCGCCGCGGCCGCCTTCCCCGCCTGGCGCGACGCCACCCCCGCCGAGCGCCAGCGGGTACTGCTCAAGATCGCCGACGCGATCGAGGAGCGCGCCGAGGACCTCATCACCTGTGAGTCGGAGAACACCGGCAAGCCGCTGGAGCTGGTCCGCACCGAAGAGATCCCGCCGATGGTGGACCAGATCCGCTTCTTCGCCGGCGCCGCGCGCATGCTGGAGGGCCGCTCCGCCGGTGAGTACATGGAGGGCTTCACCTCCATCGTCCGTCGGGAGCCGGTCGGTGTCTGCGCCCAGGTCGCGCCGTGGAACTACCCGATGATGATGGCCGTGTGGAAGTTCGCCCCGGCGCTCGCCGCGGGCAACTCGGTGGTGCTGAAGCCCTCGGACACCACCCCTGCCTCCACCGTGCTGCTCGCCGAGATCATCGGCTCGATCGTGCCCAAGGGCGTCTTCAACGTCCTCTGCGGCGACCGGGACACCGGCCGTGCCATGGTCGAGCACACCACCCCGGCGATGGCCTCCATCACCGGCTCCGTCCGCGCGGGCATCCAGGTCGCGGCCTCCGCCGCCAAGGACGTCAAGCGCGTCCACCTGGAGCTGGGCGGCAAGGCCCCGGTCGTGGTCTTCGAGGACACCGACATCGCCAAGGCCGTCGAGGACATCGCCGTCGCGGGCTACTTCAACGCGGGCCAGGACTGTACGGCCGCCACCCGGGTGCTCGTCCAGGAGTCCATCCACGACGCCTTCGTCGAGGCGCTGGCCCGGGCCGCCGCCGAGACCAGGACCGGCGCCCCGGACGACGCGGATGTGCTCTACGGTCCGCTCAACAACGCCAACCAGCTCGCCCAGGTCTCGGGCTTCATCGACCGGCTGCCGGCGCACGCCAAGGTCGAGGCGGGCGGCCACCGGGTCGGCGACAAGGGCTACTTCTACGCCCCCACCGTCGTCTCCGGCCTCAAGCAGGACGACGAGATCGTCCAGAACGAGGTCTTCGGCCCGGTCATCACGGTCCAGTCCTTCACCGACGAGGCCCAGGCCACCGCGTGGGCCAACGATGTCGAGTACGCGCTCGCCTCCTCCGTCTGGACCAAGGACCACGCGCGCGCCATGCGGATGTCCAAGGCGCTCGACTTCGGCTGCGTCTGGATCAACACCCACATCCCGCTGGTCGCCGAGATGCCGCACGGCGGATTCAAGAAGTCCGGCTACGGCAAGGACCTGTCGGCGTACGGGTTCGACGACTACACCCGGATCAAGCACGTCATGACCTCGCTCGACGGCTGATCGGCGGCCGGGATCCCGGTACGGGTCTCCGGTACGGATCAGGAGTACGGATCCCCGGTACGGATCAGGGGGCGCGGGCCATCGGGCCCGCGCCCCCTTCGTCGTCCGTACGGATGCCCGCGCGCCGGTACGGAGGCGCCCCGCGCTCCGGCCGCGCTATCGCTTGAGGCCCACCGCGCCGTACTGCGCCACCAGGGGCGGCTCCTCCCCGGTGGGGCCGGGGCGCCAGCGGGAGCAGGAGACCAGACCCGGCTCCAGCAGCTCCAGCCCGTCCAGGAACGAGGCGATCTCCGCACCGGTACGGGCGGTGATCGGCGGGGTGGCGTTCTCGTTCCAGAAGGCCATGGCCTCCGCGTTGCCCTCGCCGCCCAGCTCCAGGGTGGGGTGGGTGACGACCAGACAGCTGCCCGGGGGCACCGCGTCCATCAGGGTGCGGACGATCGAACGGGCCTCGTCGGTGTCGAGGACGAAGTTGAGGATGCCCAGCATGATCACCGCGACCGGGCGGTCCAGGTCCAGCGTCGGCCGTACCGCCCGCAGAATCCCCTCCGGGTCATGGGCGTCCGCGTCCAGATACTCCGTACGCCCCCCGGCGGAGCTGGTGAGCAGCGCACGGGCGTGGGCCAGCACGATCGGATCGTTGTCGACATAGACGATCCGGGAGTCCGGGGCGAGGCGCTGGGCCACCTCATGGGTGTTGTCCGCGGTGGGCAGCCCCGTACCGATGTCCAGGAACTGGCGGATGCCCCGCTCGGCGGCGAGATGGGTCACCACCCGGCCCAGGAAGGCCCGGTCGGCACGGGCCACCTCGCCGATGCTCGGATAGAGGCCGGTGATGTGGTCCCCGACCCTCCGGTCGACCGGGTAGTTGTCCTTGCCGTGCAGCCAGTGGTTCCAGACCCTGGCGTTATGGGCGATATCGGTACGGATCCTGTCGTTCACTTCTGTGCTCCTCGGCCGGGGGCGGATGGCCCGGACGGCCCATCATGCCGGAAGGATCAAGAAGGCCCGGTCGCGGGGGAGTTGTCCTGGAGGGGGACGGCGGGGGCGGTGCCGAGGACCGACCGGAGGGTGCCGACCCGGTTGGAGGTGATGGAGTCCACCCCCGCCGCGATCAGCCTCCGCATGACCCGCCGGGTGTCCACCGTCCAGGCGGAGACCAGCAGCCCCTCGCCGTGCACCCGCTCCGTCAGCTCCCGGCTCACCAGGCCGAAGCGGTAGTTGAGGGTGCGCGGACGCAGCGCCCGCAGCAGAACGGGGCGGGGCGGGGCGAGCGAGGTCCAGGTCAGGGCGATCTCGGCGGCGGGGTCGGCGGCGCGGACGGCGAGCATGGTGCGCGCTCCGGCGCAGTAGTACGCCCGTTCCGGCGCCCCGGAGTCATGGACGGTGGCCACCACGGCCCCGACCGTCTCCTCGGTGGCGCCCGGGAGGTCGATCATCACCCGGGCCCCGTCCCGTTCCGCCAGGGTGCGCAGCGCCTCCGCCAGGGTGGGCACCCCGCCCGCGGTGGCCTCGGCGACCTCGGCGCGGGTGAGCCGGTCGACCCTGTGGTCCTGGCCCCAGAGGCGTTTCAGCGTGGCGTCGTGGAGGAGTACGGGGACGCCGTCGCGGGTCACCCGGACATCGATCTCCACGGCGTCCGCGCCCCGGCCGAGGGCCGAGCGCAGGGAGGCCAGCGTGTTCTCCCGGACCAGATACGGGTCGCCCCGGTGGGCCACGGCGGTGACGGTACGCATGGGCCCATTCTCACCGGCCCCGGCCCGCCGTGCGCGCGCCGGGGCCGACGCCCGGCCGTGCCGGGGCCGGAGACCCGGGGCCGGACGCCTGAGCCGACCCCGTATCCGGTCCCGGCGCGATGGTCAGCGGGCCTGCCAGGCGGCGGTGTAGGTGTCGATCTCCGCGCTGATCCTGGCCTTGCCGGCGGGGTCGAGGAAGGAGGCCTCCACCGCGTTCTTGGCGAGGTCGGCGAGGCCCCGCTCGTCCAGGTCGAGCAGCCGGGCGGCGACGCCGTACTCGCTGTTGAGGTCGGTGCCGAACATCGGCGGGTCATCGCTGTTGATCGTCACCAGGACACCGGCGGCCACCATCTCGCGGATGGGGTGCCGGTCGAGGTCGGCGACGGCCCGGGTGGCGATGTTGGAGGTGGGGCAGACCTCCAGCGGGATCCGCCGCTCGGCGAGATGGGCGAGGAGCGCCGGGTCCTGCGGGGCGCTGGTGCCATGGCCGATGCGCTCGGCCCGCAGCTCGTTGAGGGCGTCCCAGATGGTCTGCGGCCCGGTGGTCTCCCCGGCGTGCGGCACCGAGCGGAGACCGGCGGCGATGGCCCGGTCGAAGTACGGCTTGAACTGCGGCCGGGGAACCCCGATCTCGGGTCCGCCGAGTCCGAAGGAGATCAGGCCCTCGGGGCGCAGATCCACCGCGAGCCGGGTGGTCTCCTCGGCGGCTTCGAGCCCCGCCTCGCCGGGGATGTCGAAGCACCACCGCAGGATGACGCCGAGTTCGGCCTCGGCGGCCTTGCGGGCGTCCTCGATGGCCTCCATGAACGCCCGCTCGTCGATGCCGCGCCGGGTCGAGCTCCACGGGGTGATGGTCAGCTCCGCGTACCGGATGTTCTGCCGCGCCATGTCCCGGGCCACCTCGAAGGTGAGCAGGCGGACGTCCTCCGGGGTGCGGATCAGATCCACCACCGAGAGGTAGACCTCGATGAAGTGCGCGAAGTCGGTGAAGGTGAAGTAGTCCGCCAGCGCCTCGGGGTCGGTGGGGACCTTGGAGTCGGGGTGGCGGGCGGCCAGCTCGGAGACGATACGGGGGGAGGCGGACCCGACGTGGTGGACATGCAGTTCGGCCTTGGGCAGCCCCGCGATAAAGGGGTGCAGATCGGTCATCGGGGCCTCCAGGAGGATATAAGTAAGGAGACGGCGCCGCTGGTGGCGGCGCCGCGGGCGCGGAAGCCATCGTAGGCGGCGGCCGGGGCGGGGGCGGGGTATCACGACGGTGTCCGGCTTCCCGGCGAACGAGCGGACGAGCGGACGAGCGGACCGGTGGACCGGCGGGTCCGGCGGACGGAGCGACGGGGGAGAGGCATGGCGGAGTACGAGGACCGGCGCCCGGACGGCACCGGGGACGGGGACCACCGGCGGCTCACGGACCGCGAGGACAGCACCGGCGTCGAGAACACCGCAGGCAGCACAGGCAGCACAGGCAGCACGGGCCCCGGCCCCGGCGTGCCCCATCAGGAGCGGGACCCCTGGGCCCCGCCACCGCGCGGGCGGGCCCGCCCCTACGCCGACCCCTGGTCCGGCGGGCCGCCGCCCGTGGCCGGGCCCGTACCCGGCCGGGGCGATGGTGCACCGCAGTCGCAGCCGCACCCGCTGCCGCACCCGGCCCCGACGGCTCCGGGCGCCGCCGTCCCGTTCTCGCCGGACGCCCCGCCCACCGGGCAGTTCGGCCCGCCCCCGGTGTGGGCCGCACCCGGCCACCCCGCCTTCCACCCCGCCGTCCCTCCCGGTTTCCCGCCGCCCGGCGACCCGTACGCCCTCTGGCAGCCGATGGTCCGGCGGTCCAATGGGATGGCCGTCGCCGCCCTGGTCCTCGGTGTGCTCGCCGTCCTCAGTTCCTGGGCCGGGGTCGGGTTCATCCTGGGTGTGCTCGCCGTGGTCTTCGGCGGTATCGGCATCGGCCGGGTGCGGCATCTCGGCTCCGGCAAGGGCATGGCCGTCGCCGGGCTGGTGCTGGGCGCCCTCGGGGTCCTGCTCACCGTGGCCTTCTTCGTCTACGGCGTCTATCTGGCGATCGAGGAGAACCCGGAGGAGTGGAACCAGCGGTACGCGGTACAGAGCCTGCCGGTCGTGGAGGGCGTGCCGACCCCCTGGAAGCTCTGACCACCGCGCCCCGGGGGCTCAGGCCGCCCGCTCGCGCAGCTCCTCCCGCGCCGCCATCAGCGCGAACCCCAGGAGATTGAGCCCGCGCCAGCGGGCCGGGTCCCCGGTCCGCTCGTCGTCGGCGGTCAGCCCGATGCCCCAGATCCGGTCGCGCGGGCTGGCCTCCACCAGCACCCGGTCCCCGGTCGTCAGCAGGAACTCCCGCAGCTCCCCGTGGTGGGCGAACTTGTGCACACTGCCCGTGCTGACGATCCCGAAACGCTCGCGCTTCCAGACCGTCTCGTCGAAGCCGCGCACCAGCCGCCCGGCCTTCTTCGCCTCCGCCGGGGTCCGTGCCGCGAGGACCACCCGCTCCGCCTCGGCATCGCCGAAGAGCCGGGCCTTGGCCGCCATCATCCAGTGCTCGGCGGTGGCGTACTCCACCCCGTCGACCAGGAAGGGCGAGGGCCACCACTGGCTCAGACAGCTCGGCCCGACCTCTCCGTCCCACCGGGGGGTGTGCCCCCAGAAGTGCAGATACTTCACCCGCTCACCCGCACTGATCCGTTGGAGCAGCTCTTCCGTGTTCATCGGACCGTTCATGCCGGAGAGTCTGACATTCGCCACCGACACTCCGTATGGTCAGGGGCCCGTCGGCCAGACAGATGGTCAACCGATTCCGTCGCGTGACCAAAAGGCAACTGCGGAATCACTTGTTGGCTCTGGGACCCTCTGCCAGGATCGGCACTCAATTCGAGCTGGGACGACAGCTCAGCACCACGCTTGGAGCGCTCTGGACGGCGGCCCGCGACGGCGGGCACCCCCTCCGGGCGCCCGGGAGCCCGGAGTACGGAGAGCGTCATGAGCAACCGCTATCAGGTGCCGGACCGTTTCACGGCCGGTGCCCAGTACATCGGCGGGCGGCTGCGGCCCGGTACCTCGGAGCACACCCAGCGGGTCGTGGACCCCGCCACCGGGGAGACGGTCCTCGGCTATGCCGCGGCGGGGCCCGCCGATGTGGACGCGGCCGTCGCGGCGGCCCGTACCGCCCTTCCCGGCTGGGCGGGGGCGACCCCGGGGGAGCGCTCCGCCGCCCTGCACCGGTTCGCCGCCGTCCTCGCCGCCGACGCCGGTGAACTGGCCCGCGCCGAGACCCTCCAGTGCGGCAAGCCGATCAGGCTGAGCACGGAGTTCGACGTACCCGGCACGATCGACAACACCGCCTTCTTCGCGGGCGCCGCCCGTCATCTCCAGGGCCAGTCCGCCGGGGAGTACAGCGGGGACCACACCTCCTATGTCCGCCGTGAGCCGATCGGGGTCATCGGCTCCATCGCCCCCTGGAACTATCCGCTCCAGATGGCCGCGTGGAAGATCCTGCCGGCCGTCGCGGCCGGCAATACCGTGGTCCTGAAGCCCGCCGAGATCACCCCGCTCACCTCGCTGATGTTCGCGGAGGCGGCGCGGGAGGCGGGCATCCCCGACGGCGTGGTCAATGTCGTCTCCGGGACGGGCCGGGAGGCGGGCGAACATCTCGTCACCCACCCCGATGTCGCCATGGTCTCCTTCACCGGCTCCACCGCCGTGGGCAAGCGGGTCGCCGCGCTGGCCACCGCCTCGGTCAAGCGGCTCCATCTGGAACTCGGCGGCAAGGCCCCCTTCGTGGTCTTCGACGACGCCGACGCCGAGGCCGCGATCCAGGGCGCGGTCGCCGGGTCGCTCATCAACACCGGCCAGGACTGCACCGCCGCCACCCGCATGTATGTCCAGCGCCCGCTCTACGACCGGCTGGTCGAGGGGATCGCCGACACCATGGCCACCGTCCGCCTCGGTGACCCCTTCGACCCGGCGACCGACCTCGGGCCGCTGGTCTCCCACGCCCAGCGCGACCGGGTCGCGGCCGTGGTGGAGCGGGCCCGCTCGTACGCGAAGGTGCTCACCCCCGGCCGGGCACCCGCCGGGGACGGCGCCTACTTCCCGCCCACCCTGATCACCGGTGCCGCGCGGGAGAGCGAGGTGGTGCGGAACGAGATCTTCGGCCCGGTGCTGGTGGTGCTCCCCTTCGACACCGACGACGAGGGCATCGCCCTCGCCAATGACACCCCCTACGGCCTCGCCGCCTCCGCCTGGACCCGGGACGTGTTCCGCGCCAACCGCGCCACCCGGGAGATCGCGGCGGGGTGCGTCTGGGTCAACGACCACATCCCGATCATCAGCGAGATGCCGCACGGAGGGTATGGCGCCTCCGGCTTCGGCAAGGACATGTCGACCTACTCCTTCGAGGAGTACACGCAGGTCAAGCACGTAATGTTCGACAATACGGCGGTGGCCCGCAAGGACTGGCACCGTACGGTCTTCGGCGCCCGGCGGGGCTGACCCCGACCCGAACAGTCCCGCCCGCGAGGGCCTTTCCGAAAGGGCACAGCTGATGGACCCCTATGAGCCCGACGGCTCCGGCCTGTCCGCGGCGCAGTCGGCGGCGATACGGCGCTCGCTCGCCGGTGGCCGGGGCGCCCTCACCCGCCGCTCGCTGCTGCGGGCCGGCGGCGCCGGGGCGCTGGGTCTCGGCGCGCTCACCACCCTCGCCGGCTGTGGCATCCCGCCCGCCAAGCGGGAGGGCGGCGCCGAGTCCTCGGACGACCACTCCGCCAAGGAGCGGACCGTCGTCTTCTCCAACTGGACCGAGTACATGGACGTGGGCGAGGACAACACCTCCCGTCCCACCCTGGCCGCCTTCACCCGGCGCACCGGGATCAAGGTCAGATACACCGAGGACATCAACGACAATGTCGAGTTCTTCGGCAAGATCCAGCCGCAGCTCGCCGCCGGCCAGTCCACCGGCCGCGATCTGATCTGTGTCACCGACTGGCTCGCCGCCCGGATGATCCGTCTGGGCTGGGTGCAGAAGCTCGACCCCGCGCTGCTGCCGAACGCGTACACCCATCTCTCCGCGCAGTTCCGCTCGCCGGACTGGGATCCGGGCCGGGCCCACTCGTACCCCTGGACCGGGATCTCCACCGTCATCGCCTACAACATCAAGGCGACCGGCGGCCGGAAGGTCGAATCGGTCGGGCAGCTCCTCGACGACCGGGCCCTCAAGGGCCGGGTCGGGCTGCTCACCGAGATGCGCGACACCGTCGGCATGACCCTGCTCGACCTGGGCCTCGACCCGGGGGAGTTCAGCGACGACGACTACGCCACCGCCGTCGACCGGCTCCAGAAGGCCGTCGACCGCAAGCAGATCCGCCGCTTCACCGGCAACGACTACACCTCCGACCTCTCCAAGGGCGATATCGCCGCCTGTCTCGCCTGGGCCGGTGATGTGATCCAGCTCCAGGCGGACAACCCCGATATCCGGTACGCCATCCCCGCCGCCGGATATCTCACCTCCACCGACAATCTGCTGGTCCCGGCCGGGGCACGGCACCGGGCCAATGCCACCCGGCTGATCGACTACTACTACGAGCGCCCGGTGGCCGCCCGGCTCGCCGCGTACATCAACTACGTCTGCCCGGTCGACGGGGTCGCCGCCGAGCTGGCGAAGATCGATCCGGCGCTGGCGGAGAACACCCTGATCGTCCCGGACAAGGCCATGGCCGCCCGCTCGCATGCCTTCCGCTCGCTGAGCGGTGAGGAGGAGAAGGCGTACGAGGAGAAGTTCGCCCGGCTCATCGGCGCCTGACCGCGCGGAGCGCACACCCCTCGGGAGCCTCTCCGGCACTCTTCCGGCGGCTCTTCGGCACCTCGCCGGCCCCTCCCGGCACACCCGGCCCCTCCCGGTACCCGCCCACCCGGCACCCGTGACCCCTTTTCACCCGCTACCACTGGGACCAGCACCCATGACAGAGACACCAGCGGGCGGCGATGTCCGCCTCGTGGGGATCAGCAAGACCTACGGCACCTCCTTCACCGCCGTGCACCCCCTGGACCTCACCGTCCCCCAGGGCACCTTCTTCGCCCTCCTCGGCGCCTCCGGCTGCGGAAAGACCACCACCCTGCGGATGATCGCCGGACTGGAGGACCCCACCACCGGCTCCGTCCTCCTCGGCGATCAGGATGTGACCCGGCTCCCGCCGCACAAGCGCCCGGTCAACACCGTCTTCCAGAGCTACGCCCTCTTCCCGCATCTGACGATCCACGAGAACATCGCCTTCGGTCTGCGCCGGCGCGGCATCCGCTCGGTCGGCAAGCAGGTCGCGGAGATGCTCGACCTCGTCCAGCTCGGCGACTTCGCCCGCCGCCGCCCCCATCAGCTCTCCGGCGGCCAGCAGCAGCGGGTCGCCGTCGCCCGAGCGCTGATCAACCACCCGCAGGTGCTCCTGCTGGACGAGCCGCTGGGCGCCCTCGACCTCAAGCTCCGCCGTCAGATGCAGCTGGAGCTGAAGCGGATCCAGACCGAGGTCGGCATCACCTTCGTCCATGTCACCCATGACCAGGAAGAGGCCATGGCGATGGCCGACACCGTCGCGGTGATGAACGGCGGCCGGGTGGAGCAGCTGGGCGACCCCACCGAGCTGTACGAGACCCCGCGCACCGCCTTTGTCGCCAACTTCCTCGGCACCTCCAACCTCATCGACGCCGAGACCGTCTCCGGCGCGGGCGGCGAGGTCGCCGTCACGGCGGGGGGCACCGTACTGCGGCTGCCCGCCGACCGGTGCGCCACCGCCCCGCGCTCCGGGGACCGGCTGCTCGTCGGGATCCGCCCGGAGAAGATCTCCCTGGTCCACGCCGATGACGCGGCCACCGTCCCCACCGGGCGGAATCGTTTCGCCGGTACGGTCGCCGCCGCGAGCTTCCTCGGGGTCTCCACCCAGTACCTCATCGACAGCCCGGCCGGCCGGAAGCTGGAGGTGTACGTCCAGAACATCGAGCGGGACACCCGGCTGACCCCCGGCGCCCCCGTGGTCCTGCACTGGAACCCGGCCCATACCTTCGCCCTCGACCCCGAGCCGCAGAGCCCGGACGCACCGGCACCGGAGGCACCGGGCACGGACCCGGCCCCGCAGGTACCCGCCGCCACGGGGGACAGCGCATGACCTCCCCCACCACGGGGACCTCCCCCAGCACCGGGACCCCACCCGCCCCCGTGCCCCCCGCCATCCACCGGCCCCCGCTGCGCCGCACCCTGGTCCCCTACTGGCTGCTGCTCCCCGGCATCCTGTGGCTGCTGGTCTTCTTCGTCCTGCCGCTGATCTACCAGGCGTCGACCTCCGTCCAGACCGGCTCCCTGGAGGAGGGGTTCCGGGTCACCTGGCACTTCCCCACCTACTGGGACGCGCTGACCGAGTACTGGCCGCACTTCACCCGCTCCCTGCTGTACGCGGGCACCGCCACCGTGCTCTGTCTGATGCTCGGCTACCCGCTGGCCTATCTCATCGCCTTCCGCGCCGGACGCTGGCGGAATCTGCTGCTCGTCCTGGTCATCGCCCCGTTCTTCACCAGCTTCCTCATCCGCACCCTGGCCTGGAAGACGATCCTGGCCGACAGCGGACCGCTGGTGGAGTTCCTCGACACGGTCGGCTTCCTCGATGTCACCCAGCTGCTCGGCATGACCGACGGGGACCGGGTCCTCGCCACCCCGCTGGCCGTGGTCACCGGACTGACCTACAACTTCCTCCCCTTCATGATCCTGCCGCTCTACACCTCACTGGAACGGATCGACCCCCGGCTGCACGAGGCGGCGGGCGATCTGTACGCCTCGCCCGCCACGGTCTTCCGCACGGTGACCTTCCCGCTCTCGCTGCCCGGGGTCGTCTCCGGCACCCTGCTGACCTTCATCCCCGCCAGCGGTGACTACATCAACGCCGAACTCCTCGGCTCCACCGACACCAAAATGGTCGGCAATGTCATCCAGTCGCAATTCCTGAGGGTGCTCGACTATCCGACGGCCGCCGCTCTCTCCTTCCTGCTGATGGCGATCGTGCTGATCGTGGTCACCTTCTACATCCGCCGGGCCGGAACGGAGGAACTGGTCTGATGAGCTGGCTGCGGCGCCATTTCGTCGTCATCGCGGGGCTTCTCACCCTCGCCTATCTGATCCTGCCGAACATCGTCGTCATGGTGTTCTCGTTCAACAAGCCGGCCGGCAAGTTCAATTACGACTGGCGGGAATTCTCCACCGACGCCTGGCGGGACCCGTGCGGTGTCCCCGATCTCTGCGGATCGCTCGGCCTCTCGCTCCAGATCGCCTTCTGGGCGACGCTCGGGGCGACCGTTCTCGGCACCATGATCGCTTTTGCCCTGGTCCGCTACCGCTTCCGGGCGCGCGGCGCGGTCAACGCACTGATCTTCCTGCCCATGGCCATGCCCGAGGTGGTCATGGCCGCCTCCCTGCTCACCCTCTTCCTCAATCTCGGCGCCGAACTCGGTCCGCTCACCGTCCTCATCGCCCACACCATGTTCTGTCTGAGCTTTGTGGTGGTGGCGGTCAAGGCCCGGGTGCTCTCCATGGACCCCCGGCTGGAAGAGGCCGCCCGCGATCTCTACGCCGGTCCGGTGCAGACCTTCCTCCGGGTGACCCTGCCGATCGCCGCCCCCGGAATCGCCGCGGGCGCGCTGCTCGCCTTCGCGCTCTCCTTCGACGATTTCATCATCACCAATTTCAATTCCGGCAGTACTGTCACCTTCCCGATGTTCGTCTGGGGCTCCGCCCAGCGCGGCACCCCCGTCCAGATCAATGTCATCGGTACCGCGATGTTCGCCGTCGCCGTACTGATCGTGGTCATCGGACAACTGCTGACCCACCGGCGAAAAAAGAACAGCGCGTCCGCCCGCTGACGGTCCCCCCAGAGGTCCGGCCGGCCGGCGGACACCCAAAGGAGTGGAAACCATGGCACCCGACGCCATGACCTGTGCACCATCCCTTGCCGACGCCTCACCGACCCCCTTCTGGCTGGACGATCCCGCCCGGCCGCCCGCCCTGCCCGCGCTCACCGGCGACACACGCTGCGATCTGCTCGTCGTCGGCGGCGGCTACACCGGACTCTGGACCGCGCTCCTCGCCAAGGAGCGCGACCCGGACCGCGATGTCGTCCTGATCGAGGGCCGGGAAGTCGGCTGGGCCGCCTCCGGCCGCAACGGCGGCTTCTGCGCCGCCTCCCTCACCCATGGCCTGGCCAACGGCCTCGCCCGCTGGCCCGCCGAGATCGCCACCCTCGAACGGCTCGGTACGGAGAACCTCGACGCCATCGAGCGGGCCGTCGCCGACCATGGCATCGACTGCGACTTCGAACGTACCGGCGCCATCGATGTCGCCACCCGCCCCCACCATCTGGCCGAGCTGACGGAGCTGTACGAGACGGCCCGCCGGCACGGCCTCGGCGAGGGGCTCGAACTCCTCGACCGGGACGCCGTACGCGCCGAGGTCGACTCGCCGACCTTCCTCGGCGGACTCCTGGACCGCCGGGGCACCGCCATGCTCCACCCCGCCCGGCTGGCCTGGGGGCTCAAGGACGCCTGTCTGCGGCTCGGGGTCCGGATCCACGAGAACACCCGCGGGCTGCGGCTCACCCCCGCGGGTCCCGGCATCGCCGTGCGCACCCCGTACGGCAGGGTGCTGGCCCGCCGGGTCGCCCTCGGCACCAATGTCTTCCCCTCGCTGCTGCGCCGGGTGCGCCCGTACACCGTCCCGGTCTACGACTACGCGCTGATGACCGAACCGCTGACCCCCGGTCAGCTGGCCGCGATCGGCTGGCGGGGCCGGCAGGGGCTGGGGGACGCGGCCAACCAGTTCCACTACTTCCGGCTCACCGCCGACCACCGGATCCTCTGGGGCGGCTATGACGCGATCTACCCCTTCGGCGGGCGGCTCGACGCCGAGCGGGACCAGCGGCCCGCGACCTATCTGAAGCTCGCGGAGCACTTCTTCCGCTGCTTCCCGCAGCTGGCGGGGGTGCGCTTCACCCATGCCTGGGGCGGGGCGATCGACACCTGCTCCCGCTTCTCGGCCTTCTTCGGCACGGCCCACGGCGGCCGGGTGGGCTATGCGGCGGGCTATACCGGGCTCGGGGTGGGGGCCAGCCGCTTCGGCGCCGAGGTGATGCTCGATCTGCTGGCGGGGGAGCGCACCGAGCGCACCGCGCTGGAGATGGTGCGGACCAAGCCGCTGCCGTTCCCGCCGGAGCCGGTCGCCTGGGCCGGGATCGGGCTCACGAAGTGGTCGCTGGCCAGGGCGGACAGCCGGGGCGGGCACCGCAATGCCTGGCTGCGGACGCTGGACCGGCTGGGGCTCGGCTTCGACAGCTGAGCCGGTCCGCCCCTGCCCGGCCGTGTGCTCCGGGAACCGTGCCGGGGCCGCCGTGACCGTACGCCCGGCCCCGCCCTGCAAAGTGACGCAGATCACTGTGAAGGGGTGCGTCAACCCGCGTCATACCCTCCGCGCCGCGCGCTCTCCCGGGGTGAAGGCGCGTGAGCGCACGGGACGACGGACGGAGGCCGGGCGATGGCACGCTCAAGGCCCAGGACAGCGGTGGAGTGGCTGGTATCGGCGGCGCCCGACCCGGACGCCTGCCGGTGGGAGTGGGAGCGCAGCCCGCTGGGGATCACCCTGCTGCCCGCCGGGCGGCGCTGGGACGTACTGATCCTCCCCGGGGAGCTGGGGCTGCGGACGCTGGATGTGCTGGACCGGCTGGAGGCCCCCACCGGTCCGGTGCTCGCCGGCTCCGGGGACGCCAGAACCGGTTTCTTCGTCCCGCCCGGTACGGCGTCGGGCTGGCTCGGTACGGGGGTGCGCGGCGCCGGGGCGGGGACCTGGATCGTGGTTCCGCACCCGGGCCGGGCCACCGGCGGCGGGGTCCGCTGGCTGGTGAAGCCGGACGGCTCGGGGGTCCTCACCGATCCGGTCGTGCTGGAGCTGGCGATGCACGAGGCGGCGGCGATGCTGGCCCGGGGCGAGGACGGCTGAGCCCTCCCCCGTACCGGTGCGGAGGGTCTCGTACCGCTGTCCGGATGCCCGGCGTACCGGTACGGGGGAGGGCCTCGTACCGCTGCCGGGATGCCCGGTGAACCGGTGCGCGGAAGCCCGGGGTGCCGCCGCCCGGAACTCCGGCGACCGGTGCGGATGTCTGCGGGATGTCTTGACAAGAGCATTGGTCTGGACCAAATTGTGCGCGCCCCACTTCCCACCCCACGTACTCCCGTCCCCCACGTACGGAGGCAGTTGTGGAACGCACCAGAGACCGGGCGCGCCGTCGCCCCGGGGCCAGAGGCCACAGCCGGTTCACCGCGCTGCTGGCCACCCTGGCCCTCGCCGTCAGCGGAGTCGTGGCCTCGGCCCTGCCCGCCGAGGCCGCCGACTCCGAACTCGCCGTCAACGGCGGCTTCGAGGCGGGACTCACCGGCTGGAGCTGCACCGGCGGCAGCGGCAGCGCGGTCACCACCCCCGTCCGCAGCGGGACGTCCGCACTGCGGGCCACCCCGTCCGGCGGCGACAACGCCCGGTGCACCCAGACCGTCACGGTCCAGCCCAACTCCGCGTACACCCTCAGCGGCTGGGTCCAGGGCGGCTACGCCTATCTGGGTGTCTCCGGCACCGGGACCACCGACGGGTACGCCTGGACCCCGTCCGCCCCCAGCTGGCAGAAGCTCAGCACCACCTTCCGCACCGGCGCCACCACCACCTCCATCACCCTCTACACCCATGGCTGGTACGGCACCGCCGCCTATCACGCCGACGACATCTCGCTCTTCGGCCCCGGCGGCGACCCGGTCCGGGTGCCCGACGCGCCCACCGGTCTGGCCGCCGGAACCCCCTCGTCCACCTCCGTACCGCTCAGCTGGAACCCGGCCGCCCGCGCCACCGAGTACCACATCTACCGGGGCGCCACCCGGGTCGCCTCGGTGAACGGCACCTCGACCACGGTCGGCGGGCTGACCCCGGAGACCGCGTACACCTTCCAGGTCTCCGCCGCCAACAGCGCGGGCGAGTCGGCGAAGTCCGCCGTCGTCAACGTGAACACCCCGGCGGGCGGCACCGGCGGCGGGCTCCCGCCGCACGCCCTGGTCGGCTATCTCCACAGCAGCTTCGCCAATGGCTCCGGCTACACCCGGATGGCCGATGTCCCCGACTCCTGGGACGTCATCAACCTCGCCTTCGGCGAACCCACCTCCGTCACCTCCGGGGACATCCGCTTCTCCCTCTGCCCGGTGACCGAGTGCCCGAACGTCGAGTCCGTCGCCGACTTCAAGGCGGCCATCAAGGCCAAACAGGCGGCGGGCAAGAAGGTGCTGATCTCCATCGGCGGCCAGAACGGACAGGTCCAGCTCGCCACCACCGCCGCCCGGGACGCCTTCGTCACCTCCGTCTCCCGGATCATCGACGAGTACGGTCTGGACGGCCTGGACATCGACTTCGAGGGCCACTCCCTCTCGCTGAACACCGGGGACACCGACTTCCGCGCCCCGACCACCCCCGTCATCGTCAATCTGATCTCGGCGGTGAAGAGCATCAAGGCCCGGTACGGCCGGGACTTCGTGCTCACGATGGCCCCGGAGACCTTCTTCGTCCAGCTCGGCTACCAGTTCTACGGCTCCGGGCCGTGGGGCGGCCAGGACCCGCGCGCCGGCTCCTACCTCCCCGTCATCCACGCGCTCCGGGACGATCTGACCCTGCTCCATGTCCAGCACTACAACTCCGGACCGATCATGGGTCTGGACAACCAGTACCACTCGATGGGCGCCGCCAACTTCCATGTCGCCCTCACCGACATGCTGCTCACCGGCTTCCCGGTGGCGGGCAACCAGTCCCGGGTCTTCCCGGCGCTCCGCCCCGAGCAGGTCGCGATCGGCCTGCCGGCCTCCACCCAGGCGGCGAACGGGCACACCGCGCCCGCCGAGATCAACCGGGCGCTGGACTGCCTGACCAAGGGCACCAACTGCGGCTCCTACCGCCCGCGCACCACGTATCCCGCGCTGCGGGGGCTGATGACCTGGTCGATCAACTGGGACCGCTTCAACCAGTGGCAGTTCTCGCGGAACTTCGACGCCTACATCTGGAGCTGATCCCCGCGCCGACTGCCTGGGTGACCAGCAGGAGCGCCCCGCACAGCAGCACACTGCCGAGGACATCCAGCGGCCAGTGGTAGCCGCGCAGCACCAGTCCGGTGCCCGTCGCCAGGGTCAGCACCCCGGCGGCGGGCACCGCCGCCCGGCGCAGCCGTCCCGCGTACGGCGCGAGCAGCAGGGCCGCCCCGGTGTAGGCGACCATCGCGGTCGCCGTATGGCCGGAGGGGAAGTAGCCGGTGGCGTCGGTCAGCGGTCCCGGCCGGTCGGTGAGGGCCTTCAGCGGTACGACGAGCAGCGGAACGACGAGCAGGGGTACGAGGGCGAGGGCGGCGGCCGTCCACCCCGCCGTGCACCGCCCCCGCCGTCCCGAACGGCGCGGGGTGTACGCGGCGGCCAGCGCCAGTGCCAGTACCGGCAGGGCGACGGCGAGGGAGCCGAGATCGGCGAGGAGTTCGGTGAGGGGCCGCGGGCCGTGGCCGGTCAGGGCCCGGCCGATCCGTTCGTCGAGCCGTCGCAGCGGGCCGTCGGCCACCACCTGCCAGGTGATCAGGGCGAAGCCCAGGAGACAGAGCGCGGCCCCGTACAGCGGGCCGAGAACCGGGGAAACGCGAGAGGCCGGGCGCTTCGGAACCGGGGGGGTGGTTCCGAAGCGCCCGGCGGGATCGGTTCGCCGTTCGCCCCGGGGGGTGTGGAACGTACGGCCGTCCGACCGGTGAGGAGTTCCGGAGCCCGAGGCTCCGGTGGTGTGCGCGAAGGCACGACCGGAACAGGGCGGGGGATGCTCCGCTCCGGCGTCGCTCGCATTCCCCTGCGAGCGGGGTGTTTCTCTCATCTGCAGAAACCGTACGGCAGGCGGCGGGGCGACCGACAGCCGGATCCCCATCCCGCCATCGGCCCCCCACAGCTTCTTCACAGGTCGTGACCGTTCCGCCGGAACGGACGCCACCGGTCCGTCCGGTCCGCCCGGGGGCCGGTCCCGTCCGCCGCTCAGATCGCGGCGAACGCCTCCTCCAGGACGTCCAGACCCTCGTTGAGCAGCTCCTCGCTGATCACCAGCGGGGGCAGGAAACGCAGCACATTGCCGTAGGTGCCGCAGGTGAGGACCAGGACGCCCGCCGCGTGGCAGGCCTTCGCCAGCGCCGCGGCGGCGGCCGGGTGCGGCTCCTTGGTGGCCGGGTCCCGCACCAGCTCGATCGCGATCATCGCACCGCGGCCCCGGATGTCACCGATGACCGGGAACTTCTCCTGAAGGGTGGTGAGGCGGCCCTTCATGACCTCCTCGATGCGCCGGGCCTTCGCGTTGAGGTCCAGCTCCTTCATGGTCTCGATCGACCCGAGGGCACCGGCGCAGGCCACCGGGTTGCCGCCGTAGGTACCGCCCAGGCCGCCCGCGTGCGCGGCGTCCATGATCTCGGCGCGGCCGGTGACGGCGGCGAGCGGCAGACCGCCCGCGATGCCCTTGGCCGTGGTGATCAGGTCCGGGACGATGCCCTCGTCCTCACAGGCGAACCACTGGCCGGTACGGCAGAACCCGGACTGGATCTCGTCCGCGACGAAGACGATGCCGTTCTCCTGGGCGAAGCGGGCGATGGCGGGCAGGAAGCCCTTCGCCGGCTCGATGAAGCCGCCCTCGCCCAGCACCGGCTCGATGATGATCGCGGCGACGTTCTCGGCGCCGATCTGCTTGGTGATCTGGTCGATCGCCTGGGCCGACGCCTCGGCACCGGCGTTCTCGGCACCGGTCGGCCAGCGGTAGCCGTACGCCACCGGCACCCGGTAGACCTCCGGCGCGAACGGGCCGAAGCCCTGCTTGTACGGCATGTTCTTCGCCGTCAGCGCCATCGTGAGGTTGGTCCGGCCGTGGTAGCCGTGGTCGAAGACGACGACCGCCTGGCGCTTGGTCCAGGCGCGGGCGATCTTGACCGCGTTCTCGACGGCCTCGGCGCCCGAGTTGAAGAGCGCGGACTTCTTGGCGTGGTCACCCGGGGTCAGCTCGGCGAGCGCCTCCGCGACCTCCACGTACCCCTCGTACGGCGTCACCATGAAACAGGTGTGCGTGAAGTCGGCCAGCTGCGCCGACGCCCGGCGCACCACGGCCTCCGCGCTCGCGCCCACGCTGGTGACGGCGATGCCCGAACCGAAGTCGATCAGACGGTTCCCGTCCACGTCCTCGATGATCCCGCCCCCGGCCCGCGCGGTGAACACGGGCAGCACGGACCCCACACCGGCCGCGACGGCGGCGGTACGGCGGGCCTGGAGCTCGATCGACTTCGGTCCGGGAATCGCGGTGACGACGCGGCGCTCCTGCGGGATGGCGCTCATGGGAACTCCTGGGTGACTCGGGGATCCGGGGGATCCGGGGGTGACCCCGGCGGTCCGGGGTGCCGGCGATGCGGGGCGCCCGGGGGGTCCGGGGCGCCGATGGCGGGGGCGCCCGGGAGCCCGGGTCGCCCGGGGGTGCTCGATCTGTTCGATCTGCTTGAGCCGCTCGATCTGCTGGAGCCGCTCGACATTCTCTGGATTTCTCTGATGCGCAGGCTAGGGGTGGGGGAGGGGGGTGGGCATGCGCCGATCGGGAGTGTTGAGGGGGAGAGGTTGTCCTTGCCGGACATAGGCGGCGGGCGCGGCGCCGTCCCCCGTACACCCGGAGTACACCCGGAGGGTTCACGGCTCCACCGGGGCGAAGCCGTGAACTGCCCGCTCCGGGGCACTACATTGACCGTGCACAGAGCGGGCCTGGCTGGTCAGGGGGCAGAGGGTTCATGGACACCGAAGGCGCATTCGACGCACGCGGCACCCGGGGGGATCAGGGGACCCCGGCCGGCGGCGGCCGGGGCGAGCCGTATCACCGGCCGCCGGGCGAGGTCCCCGCCGGCCGGACACCCCCGCCACCGGTGCATCCGCCCGCCTCCGCCACCCCGGTGCCGCCCACCGCCCCTCCCCGTCCGCCCGGCGCCCCGGCGCCCGCCCCGCCCGTGAGCCCCCCACCGCCCACGGCGGCCCCCGCCCAGCCCGGCCACGCCCCCCGGACCTCGGCGGCGGAGTGGCTGCGAACCCCCCGGCCCGAGGCCGAGCCCGGTATCTGGCGCTACGGCCATCTGCCCCGGCCCGCCGTCGAACCCGACGAGGTACCCGCCGCCCGGCTCTTCGCCGGTGCGATCATCGCCTTCCTCTGCGGCTGGCTCCTCTGGTCACTGCTGTGGAACGGCTATCTCGGCGACTACTGGATCTGGCCCCTCCTCGCCCTCACCCCCGACGCCTGGAAGGCGGACGGGGAGACCTTCTCCCTCGTCAGCAACGTCTACTACACGCTCGTCGGCGGCGGGCTGCTCGTCTTCTGCGCCCGGCTCGGCCATGTCCAGGAGATCTGGCACCGCTATGTGCGCCGCAGGCGCCAGGCACCCCCGAGCCCCCCGGCCCCGGAGGCCGACCGGTCCCAGTGGCCCGAGCTGCGCGAGGCCGGACTCGACGCGGCGGCCCACCGCCTGACCGAGGCAGCCGCCGCCGGATCCCTGAGCGATGTGGACTACGCCCGGATCCAGCGGGCCTGGCACTCCGTACGGACCCGGCCCGATCTGCTCGCCTCCTTCGACGAGACGGTGCGGACCCAGGGCGTGGCCGCCTGGACCCACCCCTCCGGAGTACGGGATCTGCTTCCGCGCGCCGCCGTCCACGATCTGGTCACCGAGCAGGTCAGGATCGGCACCGCGGTGGACGACCCCCGCAACCCCTACCCCCGCCGGACCACCGGTGTCGCGCTCGACCCCGCGCTGCTCGGGACCTCGCTGCTCGCGGTCGGGCCCTCCGGGGTGGGGAAGAGCGCGCGGTTGGTGCGGCCGGTGGTGGAGTCGATGTGTCTGCTGGCGCTGGCCAACCGCGCCGCGGTGGTGGTGGTCACGGCGCAGGGGCGCGCGCTCGCGCCGGATGATGCGTTCGACCTGGTCATCGCGGTGGGGCGGGCCGACTCCGGGCATGATCTGGACCTCTACGGGGGGACCGACGACCCCGATGACGCCGCCCGTACCCTCGCCGAGGCGTTGATCGGCGACCTCGCCGCCGGTCTCCCCGGCGGCGACAGCGGACGCGCCGCCACCGCGCTCGCCCAGCTCATCGGCCCCTACCGCAGCGTGCACGGCCGCTTCCCCGCCGTCCCCGAACTGCGGGAGCTGCTCGGCGGCGCCCCCGAGGCGTTCGACCGGCTGCGCGAGACCCTGCGGGAGCGGGGCGGCACCGATGCCGCCGCCCAGCTGCGCGAGCTGGACGCGCGGGCCCGGCAGTCCGCCCGCGCCGATGACATCGGGGTGCTCCTCGGGGAGCGGATCGCCTTCCTGGACCGGCCCGCCTTCGCCCCCTTCTTCCGGACCGACGGCAAGGGGCGCCAGCTCTCGCTCCGCGCCATCGAGCACCCGCTGCGGGTCCGGATCGACCTCCCCGAACGCGGCCACGCCGAGGCCTCCCGGATCATCGCCCGGCTGGTGCTGGCCCAGTTCGCCGAGGCCGCGCTCGGCCGCGCCGACCGCTCGCTCTTCGCCGCGCTGGTCCTCGACGACGCCATGGCCGCGGTCACCCCCGACGCGGTCCGCGCCATCCAGCGGCTGCGCTCCGCCAACGCCGGGGTGGTGCTCGCCCTGCGCACCCTGGAGGACGTGCCGGAACCCCTGCGCGGCCCGCTGCTCGGCGCGGTCGGCTGCCGGATGGCGTTCGCCGGGCTCACCTCCTGGGACGGCAACCGGTTCGCCGAGGCCTGGGGCACCGAGTGGGTGCAGACCCGCGATGTCACCAACCGCCAGATCATCTCCGACGAGCCCCTCACCAAGGCGATGCATCTGATGCGCCGGCTGGTCACCGGAAAGGCCACCACCGCCGAGGCGGTCACCGTACGGGAGGTCGAGCGGGCCCGCTGGTCCGCCTCCGACCTCGCCCACCAGGTGCCCGCCGGACACGCGGTGCTCTCCCTGACGACGGTACGGGGGGAGCACGCCCCGCCGCTCCTGGTGGATCTCCGCACCTGACCCGGGGGAGCGGGGGACGGCCGGCGGCAGGACCACACGGCGGGGACGCCCCCGGACTGCTACGGGCTGGCAGAATCGAACCGTGCCGTTCCTACAGAACGGCACGGTTCATCCGCCGGAGTCCTCCCGCCGTTCCCTGAAGGTCCTATGCCGCCCACGCTCGCCTCCCTCGTCCAGCACTCGGCGCTCCGGCTCACCGTCCGGGCGGGCGCCGACCGGCTGGACACCCCCGTGCGCTGGGCCCATGTCAGCGAGCTGGCCGACCCCGTCCCCTATCTGGACGGCGGCGAGCTGCTGCTCGTCACCGCCATGACCCTGGACGCGGAGGACCGCGACGCCATGCGCCGCTATGTGCGCAGACTCGCCGGGGCCGGGGTGGTCGGCCTCGGCTTCGCCATCGGCGTCAGCTACGACGACATCCCCGACGCGCTGCTGGAGGCGGCGACGGAGGCCGACTTCCCGCTGCTCGCGGTGCCCCGCAGAACCCCCTTCCTTGCCATCAGCAAGGCCGTCTCGGCCGCCATCGCCGCCGACCAGTACCGCGCGGTCACCGCGGGCTTCGACGCCCAGCGGGAGCTGACCCGGGCGGCGCTGGCGGGCGGACCCGCCGCCGTCGTCGCCCGGCTCGCCGCCCATGTCGACGGCTGGGCCGCGCTGTACGACCGCTCCGGGGAGGTGACCGCCGCCGCGCCGGAGTGGGCCGCGCGCCGGGCCGCCCGGGTCGCCTCCGACGCCAAGCGGCTGCGGGAGCGGCCCGCGCCCGCGACCGCGGTCGTCGCCGACAGCGGGGACGACCGCGTCGAACTCCAGTCGCTGGGGACCGGCCGCCGGGCCCGCGGGGTCCTCGCGGTCGGCACCGGGGCCGCCCTCGGCACGGCGGAGCGGTACGCCGTGCACTCCGCCGTCGCCCTGCTGACCCTCTCCTCGGAGCGCTCCCGCTCCCTCCAGGAGGCCGAGCAGCGACTCGGCGCCGCCGTCCTCGGCCTGCTGCTGTCGGGCGAGCCCGACCACGCCCGCGCCGTCGCCGGAGACCTCTACGGCACCCTGCTGGACGCCCCCTTCCGGCTGCTGATCGCGGAGCCCGCCACCGGCGGCGAACCGGCCACCGGGGCGGAGCCAGCCCCCGCCGACGACCCCGCCGCCCGGCCGCTGCCGCTCCTCGCGGACACCCTGGAGGCCGCCGCGTCCCGGTCGGGCGAGCCGCTGCTCACCGTCGCCGAGGGCGCCGGCCGGCTGGTGGTGCTGATCCCCGACGGCGGTACGGTCCTCGCGGAGGGACTGGCCGCGTACGGCGGGCGGGAGGCCGACGAGGCCCGGCTCGTCCTCGGGCTCTCCGCCCCCGCCGGACCCGCCACCGCCGCCACCGCCTGTCAGCAGGCCGAGCAGGCCCTCTCGGTGGCCCGCCGGCGCGGCCTCGCCCTGATCGAACACCAGGAGCTGGCCTCCGGCTCCATCCTGCCGCTCCTCGCCGACGAAGCGGTCCGCGCCTTCGCCCAGGGGATGCTCCGGGATCTGTACGAGCACGACGCGACCGGGCGCGGCGATCTGGTGGCCTCGCTGCGCGCCTGGCTCTCCCGCCACGGCCAGTGGGACGCGGCGGCGGCCGAGCTGGGGGTCCACCGGCACACCCTGCGCTACCGCATGCGCCGGGTGGAGGAGATCCTGGGCCGCTCGCTGGACGACCCCGATGTCCGGATGGAACTCTGGCTGGCCCTCAAGAGCACCGGCACCCCCGCCCGTACCCGGCCCCCGGCCTGACACCGCCCGCCCGCCGCACCGCCCGCCCGCTCCGGACCGGCGGCGGTCGGCCCTGACAAACCGTAGGGATAGGGGGTTCGATCACTCCACCCCGGACAAGCGACCGATCCGCCCCCCGGTCCTACCGTGGTCGCACGCACCCCCTATCTCGGAAGGGCCGGGACATGACCTCCACCTACGCCTTCTGGCTCGCCGGCCGCCAGGCCACCGGCGAGACCTCCTTCGATGTCACCAACTCGTGGGACGGTCGGCTCGTCGGCACGGTCTCCGTCCCGACCGAGGCCCAGGTCGAGGAGGCCGTCGCCGCCGCCCACGCGGTGCGCGAGGAGTTCGCCGCCACCCCCGCGCATGTCCGCGCCGCCGCCCTCGACCATGTCTCGCGCCGGCTCGCCGAGCGGACCGAGGAGATCGCCCAGCTGATCTCCGCCGAGAACGGCAAGCCGATCAAGTGGGCCCGGGGCGAGGTCGGCCGTGCGGTCTCCGTCTTCCGCTTCGCGGCGGAGGAGGCCCGGCGCTTCAACGGCGGCGAGGCCCAGCGCCTCGACACCGACGCGGGCGGCACCGGCCGCCTGGCGCTCACCCGCCGGATCCCCCGGGGCACCGTCCTCGGCATCGCGCCGTTCAACTTCCCGCTGAACCTCAGCGCCCACAAGGTCGCCCCGGCCATCGCCGTCGGCGCGCCGATCATCCTCAAGCCCGCCCCGGCGACCCCGATCTCCTCCCTGATCCTGGGCGAGCTGCTGGCCGAGACGGACCTCCCGGCCGGCTCCTGGTCCGTGCTCACCGTCCCCAACGAGCGGATGCCCGCCCTGGTCCAGGACGAGCGGCTGCCGGTGATCTCCTTCACCGGCTCCGGCCCGGTCGGTTACGCGATCATGGACTCGGTCCCCCGCAAGCACTGCACCCTGGAGCTGGGCGGCAACGGCGCCGCCGTCGTCCTCGGCGACTGGAACAGCGACCAGGACCTGGACTGGGCGGCGAGCAGGATCGCCACCTTCTCCAACTACCAGGGCGGCCAGTCCTGCATCTCCGTCCAGCGGGTGATCGCCGACACCTCGGTGTACGACCGGCTGCTGCCGAGGATCGTCGCCGCCGTCGAGGCCCAGGTCACCGGTGACCCCTCGGACGCCGCCACCGATGTCGGCCCGCTGGTCAGCGAGGACGCCGCCCGCCGGGTGGAGTCCTGGGTGGACGAGGCCGTCGGCGCCGGCGCCAAGCTGCTCACCGGCGGGGTACGGGACGGTGCCACCTACGCCCCCACCGTGCTCGCCGAGGTCCCGGCCCGGACCACCATCGCCTGTGAGGAGGTCTTCGGGCCGGTCCTCACCGTGACCCGGGTGGACGGCGAGGCCGAGGCGTTCGCCGCGGTCAACGACTCCGTCTACGGTCTCCAGGCGGGTGTCTTCACCCATGACGTCCGGACGGCGTTCCGCGCCCACCGCGCGCTGGAGGTCGGCGGCGTGATCGTCGGCGATGTGCCCTCGTACCGCGCCGACCAGATGCCGTACGGCGGTGCCAAGCAGTCCGGCGTGGGCCGCGAGGGTGTCGCCTACGCGATGGACGACTACACCTATGAGCGGGTCCTGGTCCTGACGGGCCTCGCGCTCTAGGAGCGACCGGGGAGCCACCGGGGAGCGACCGGGGAGCGATCTTCACGAAGGGCCACGGCCGGAGCCACTGTGCGGGGGTTCCGGCCGTCGCCGTACCCGGACCCCGTACGGCGGCGGGTGCGCCCGGCCCCGTACCCCCGGCGTCCTGGCCACCGCGCCCGGCGGCGGACACGTTCCGTTCTCGCCCGACCGCGGTACGAAGACTGGTGGAGAGGTCCGGAATCAGGTAGTACGGACGAGTAGCACCCATCGGTACAGGGCTCGGCCCCGAGCCCCGGCCCGCCCGGACCGTCTCCGGGGTCAGGGCCCCCGCTCCCGACTCGCGGCGAGGTGAACCTCATGACCGCACCACTGGAGAAGGACCGACCCCCCAAGGTCAGCGAAGGCGAGGCCCGCCGGGTCGCCGAGGAGGCGCGCGAACGCGAGTGGCGCCGGCCCAGCTTCGCCAAGGAACTCTTCCTGGGCCGCTTCCGGCTCGACCTCATCCACCCCCACCCGACCCCCGCCGTCGAGGACACCCGCCGGGGCGAGGAGTTCCTCACCCGGCTGCGCGCCTTCTGCGAGACCCGGATCGACGGCGCCCTGATCGAGCGCGAGGCGCGGATCCCCGACGAGGTCATCGAGGGGCTGCGCGGCCTCGGCGCCTTCGGTATGAAGATCGACATCTCCTACGGCGGGCTCGGCCTGACCCAGCTCTACTACAACAGGGCGCTCGCCCTCGTCGGCACCGCCAGCCCGGCGATCGGCGCGCTGCTCTCCGCCCATCAGTCGATCGGGGTGCCCCAGCCGCTGAAGCTCTTCGGTACCGAGGAGCAGAAGAAGGCCTTTCTGCCCCGGCTCGCCCGGGGCGAGATCTCCGCCTTCCTGCTCACCGAGCCCGATGTGGGCTCCGACCCGGCCCGGCTGGCCACCACCGCCGTCCCCGACGGCGACGACTACCTCCTGGACGGCGTCAAGCTGTGGACCACCAATGGCGTCATCGCCGATCTGCTGGTGGTCATGGCCCGGGTGCCCCGCTCCGAGGGCCACCCGGGCGGGATCACCGCCTTCGTGGTGGAGGCCGCCTCCGAGGGGATCACCGTCGAGCACCGCAACGCCTTCATGGGGCTGCGCGGCCTGGAGAACGGGGTCACCCGCTTCCACCGGGTACGGCTCCCCGCCGGCCGGCGCATCGGCCCCGAGGGCGCCGGTCTCAAGATCGCCCTCACCACCCTCAACACCGGCCGGCTCTCGCTCCCCGCGATGTGCGCCGGGGCCGGCAAATGGTGTCTGAAGATCGCCCGTGAGTGGTCCGCCGCCCGCGAGCAGTGGGGCCGGCCCGTCGCCCGGCACGAGGCCGTCGGCACCAAGATCTCCTTCATCGCCGCCACCACCTTCGCCCTGGAGGCGGTGCTCGACCTCTGCTCCCAGATGGCCGACGAGGACCGCAACGACATCCGTATCGAGGCCGCCATCGCCAAGCTGTACGGCTCCGAGATGGCCTGGCGGATCGCCGACGAGCTGGTCCAGATCCGGGGCGGACGGGGGTACGAGACCGCCGACTCGCTGGCCGCCCGGGGCGAGCGCGCCGTCCCCGCCGAGCAGATCCTGCGCGATCTGCGGATCAACCGGATCTTCGAGGGCTCCACCGAGATCATGCATCTGCTGATCGCCCGGGAGGCCGTCGACGCCCATCTCACCGTCGCGGGCGATCTGATCGACCCCGACAAGTCCCTCGGCGACAAGGCCCGTGCGGGCGCGGCGGCCACCGCGTACTACGCCCGCTGGTTCCCGAAGCTGGTCACCGGGCCCGGCCGGGTGCCCGGCGCGTACGGGGAGTTCCACCCCGCCGGGTACGCCGATCTCGCCGCCCATCTGCGCTACGTCGAGCGTTCCTCGCGCAAGCTGGCCCGCTCCACCTTCTACGCCATGTCCCGCTGGCAGGGCCGGATGGAGACCAAGCAGGCCTTCCTCGGCCGGATCGTGGACATCGGGGCCGAGCTGTTCGCGATGAGCGCCGCCTGTGTCCGCGCGGAGCTGCTGCGGAACACCGGGCGGCACGGGCGGGAGGCGTACCGGCTGGCGGATGTCTTCTGCCGGCAGGCCGCCCTGCGGGTGGAGGAGCTGTTCGGCCGGCTCTGGTCCAACACCGACGACATCGACGGCCGGCTGGTGGACGGGGTGCTCGCCGGGGGCTACACCTGGCTGGAGGAGGGGATCGTGGACCCGAGCGGGGACGGCCCCTGGATCGCGGACGCGGCGCCGGGGCCCTCCGGGCACGCCACGGTCCACCGGACCGTCCCCCGCGCGGACCCCGCCGGCGATCCGGAACCGGACGGCCCCGGCGGCTGAGCCCCCGGGAGTCCGGAGCCCTCCGCGAGCCCGGGCCCCGCGAGCCCGGGCCCCCGCAGGTCCGGAGCTGCCGGTCGGTACCGATGCCCGGGCCCGGGAGGGGGGAATCCGGCCCCGTACCGCATCGGTACCGGACGCGCTGTCCACCCGCCGGGGACGGGCGGCCACAATGGGGGGATGAGCGACCGCCTAACCCCTCTCGCCGATCCGCACATCGCCTTCGACCCGGTCCAGGGCCGCCGGGACATCGTCGTCCTCGGCTCCACCGGGTCGATCGGCACCCAGGCCATCGACCTCGTCCTGCGCAACCCCGACCGTTTCCGGGTCACCGCGCTCTCCGCCGCGGGCGGGCGGGTGGAGCTGCTGGCCGAGCAGGCCCACCGGCTGCGGGTGCCGACCGTCGCCGTCTCCCGCCCCGAGGCGGCCGGGGCGCTGCGCGAGGCGCTGGCGGAGCGGTACGGGAGCGAGCCGCTGCCCGAGATCCTGGCGGGTCCGGACGCCGCCGCCGACCTGGCCGCGTCCGACTGCCACACCGTGCTCAACGGCATCACCGGTTCCATCGGTCTGCGGCCCACCCTCGCGGCGCTCAGGGCGGGCCGTACCCTCGCCCTCGCCAACAAGGAGTCGCTCATCGTGGGCGGGCCGCTGGTCAAGGAAGTCGCCCGGCCCGGCCAGATCATCCCCGTCGACTCCGAGCACACCGCCATCTTCCAGGCGCTGGCCGCCGGGGTCCGGGCCGATGTGCGCAAGCTGGTCGTCACCGCCTCCGGCGGCCCCTTCCGCGGGCGGACCCGGGCCGAGCTGGAGGGGGTCACCCCCGCCGACGCCCTCGCCCACCCCACCTGGGCCATGGGCCCGGTGATCACGGTCAACAGCTCCACGCTGGTCAACAAGGGCCTGGAGGTCATCGAGGCGCATCTCCTCTATGACGTGCCCTTCGACCGGATCGAGGTCGTGGTGCACCCGCAGTCCTATGTCCACTCCATGGTCGAGTTCCTGGACGGCTCCACCATCGCCCAGGCCACCCCGCCCGATATGACCGGCTCCATCGCGGTGGGCATCGGCTGGCCGGAGCGGGTGCCCGACGCGGCCCCCGCCTTCGACTGGACCAAGGCGTCCACCTGGGAGTTCCTGCCGCTGGACAACGAGGCCTTCCCCGCCGTCGCCCTCGCCCGGCACGTCGGGGAGCTGGGCGGGACCGCCCCGGCCGTCTTCAACGCGGCCAACGAGGAGTGCGTCGACGCGTTCCTCGCCGGGCGGCTGCCCTACAACGGCATCATGGACACCGTCACCGAGGTCGTCGCCGAGCACGGCACCCCCGACCGGGGAACCGCGCTCACCGTGGCGGACGTTCTGGAGGCGGAGAGCTGGGCCCGTGCGCGGGCCCGGGAAATGGCGGGGAAGGCCACAGCGGAGGCGCGCGCATGACGGTGTTGTTGACGGTTCTCGGCATCGCGCTGTTCGCCGTCGGCCTGCTGATCTCCATCGCCTGGCACGAGCTGGGCCATCTGTCGACCGCCAAGCTCTTCGGCATCCGGGTGCCCCAGTACATGGTCGGCTTCGGGCCGACCCTGTGGTCCCGGCGCAAGGGCGAGACCGAGTACGGCATCAAGGCCATCCCCATGGGCGGCTACATCCGCATGATCGGGATGTTCCCGCCCGGCGAGGACGGACGGATCGAGGCGCGCTCCACCTCGCCCTGGCGGGTGATGATCGAGGACGCCCGCTCCGCCGCCTACGAGGAGCTGGAGCCCGGCGACGAGAAACGGCTCTTCTACAACCGCGCGCCCTGGAAGCGCGTGGTCGTGATGTTCGCCGGGCCGTTCATGAATCTGGTCCTCGCGGTCGTGATCTTCCTCGGGGTCATGATGACCTTCGGCACCCAGACCCAGACCACGGCGGTCGCGGGCGTCCAGAAGTGCGTCATCGACCAGAGCGAGAAGCGCGACAAGTGCGCCAAGGGCGACGACGTCTCCCCGGCCCATGCCGCCGGCCTCAAGGCGGGCGACCGGATCACCGCCTTCAACGGCCAGGAGATCACCAGCTGGCCGCAGCTGTCCGACCGCATCAGGGACACCATCGGCCCGGCCACCCTCACCGTCGAGCGTGACGGCACCGAGCACATCCTTCACGCCAAACTCATCGAGAACACGGTCGTCCGGAAGGACGCCGACGGCGAGGTGGTCCCCGAGGACTACGTCCAGGCCGGATATCTGGGCTTCATCGCCGAGACGAAGATCCTTCCGCAGAGCTTCGGCCAGTCCGTCGACCACATGGGCGGCATGATCGAGAGCGGCGTCGAGTCGATCGTCGCGCTCCCCTCCAAGATCCCCGCGCTCTGGGACGCGACCTTCGGCGACGGTGAGCGCAAGGACGACTCCCCGGTGGGTGTCGTGGGCGCGGCCCGCATCAGTGGCGAGGTCATGAACCTCGACGTCCCCACGCAGAACATCGTCGCCAGCTTCCTCATGCTCCTCGCGACCTTCAATCTGTCGCTCTTCCTCTTCAATATGCTCCCGCTGCTCCCGCTGGACGGCGGACATATCGCGGGGGCGCTCTGGGAGTCCGTACGCCGCCGTGCGGCCCGGCTGCTGAAACGGCCCGACCCCGGTCCCTTCGATGTGGCCCGGCTGATGCCGGTCGCCTATGTCGTGGCCGGTGTCTTCATCTGTTTCACCCTGCTGGTGCTCCTCGCGGACCTGGTGAATCCGGTCAAGATCACCTGACGGTCCGGCCCGTGCTCCGGCGGCCGGGTGTACTTTGTGCCCCCGGCCGCCCCGTTCGCGGCGGGTTTTCCCGGACGATGTGCTGACGACAACCGTGGTGCCGTAATCTCGACTATTGAGCCCGGCGGGCGATGCCGGGCCTCGATCCACACCTTGGGGTTGCACAGCTGATGACCGCGATTTCTCTCGGTATGCCTTCCGTTCCGATCAAGCTCGCCGACCGGCGGGTCAGCCGGAAGATCCAGGTTGGGTCGGTCGCGGTCGGAGGTGACGCACCGGTCTCCGTCCAGTCGATGACGACCACCCGTACCTCGGACGTGGGTGCGACCCTTCAGCAGATCGCGGAGCTGACGGCCTCGGGTTGTCAGATCGTCCGGGTCGCCTGTCCCACCCAGGACGACGCCGATGTGCTGGGCGTCATCGCGCGCAAGTCGCAGATCCCGGTGATCGCCGACATCCACTTCCAGCCCAAGTACGTCTTCGCCGCCATCGACGCTGGCTGTGCGGCGGTCCGGGTCAACCCCGGCAACATCAAGCAGTTCGACGACAAGGTCAAGGAGATCGCCAAGGCGGCCTCCGCGACCGGCACCCCGATCCGGATCGGGGTCAACGCCGGATCGCTCGACGCGCGGCTGCTGCGCAAGTACGGCAAGGCCACCCCCGAGGCCCTGGTCGAGTCCGCCCTCTGGGAGGCCTCCCTCTTCGAGGAGCACGGCTTCCAGGACATCAAGATCTCGGTCAAGCACAACGACCCGGTCGTGATGGTCAACGCCTACCGCCAGCTCGCCGCCCAGTGCGACTACCCCCTCCACCTCGGTGTCACCGAGGCGGGCCCCGCCTTCCAGGGCACCATCAAGTCCGCCGTCGCCTTCGGCGCGCTGCTCAGCGAGGGCATCGGCGACACCATCCGGGTCTCCCTCTCGGCCCCGCCGGCCGAGGAGGTCAAGGTCGGCATGCAGATCCTGGAGTCCCTCAACCTCCGCCAGCGGCGGCTGGAGATCGTCTCCTGCCCCTCCTGCGGCCGGGCCCAGGTGGATGTCTACAAGCTCGCCGACGAGGTCACCGCCGGTCTGGAGGGCATGGAGGTCCCGCTCCGGGTCGCCGTGATGGGCTGTGTCGTCAATGGCCCCGGCGAGGCCCGCGAGGCCGACCTCGGCGTCGCCTCCGGCAATGGCAAGGGCCAGATCTTCGTCAAGGGCGAGGTCATCAAGACCGTCCCCGAGTCCAAGATCGTGGAGACCCTGATCGAGGAGGCGATGAAGATCGCCGAGCAGATGGAGAAGGACGGCGTGATGTCCGGGGAGCCCGAGGTCTCCGTCGGCTGACCCCGCGCGCCCCGGTGCACCCCGTGCCCCGCGCCACGGCTTCCGTGCCCGGAACGCCCCGCGCCACGGCCTCCGCATCCGCCGGGAGAGCCCCGTGCCCTGCCGCACGGCGCCCGCACCCGCCGGGGAAGCACCGCTCTCCGCGCCCCGCGGCACCGCCCCGCGCCTGCCGGGACCGCCCCGTCCCCTCAGGACCGCCCGCGGGCGAAACCGCCATGGATCATGTCGAACCGGCCCCGCCACGCCCCTCACGTGCGCGGGGCCGTGCTCTCCACTCGGCACCCCGGCCACCTGGCGGGTACAGTGCGGAAATCGGCAGAGAGCAGGTGAGGCCCCCTCGTGTTGACGCAGACGACCACCCGGGTCCTCGAACCCGGTGACCTCGGCGCGGCGCTCGCCGTCCTGGAGAGCGACCCCGTCACCAACGCCTTCGTCACGGCCAGGGTGCGGGTCGCCGGCCTCGACCCCTGGCGGCTCGGCGGCGAGATGTGGGGCTGGTACACCGAGGGAAGACTCCGCTCCCTCTGCTACTCCGGCGCCAACCTCGTCCCCATCTGCGCCACCCCCGAGGCGGTCCGCGCCTTCGCCGACCGCGCCCGCCGGGCCGGCCGCCGCTGCTCCTCCATCGTCGGACCCGCCGAGCCCACCGCCCAGCTCTGGCGGCTGCTCGAACCGACCTGGGGACCCGCCCGGGACGTCCGCTCCCACCAGCCCCTGATGGTCACCGACCGGCTCCCCGACGCCATCGAGCCCGACCCCTATGTCCGCCGCATCCGCAAGGACGAGATGGACGTGATCATGCCCGCCTGTGTGGCCATGTTCACCGAGGAGGTCGGCGTCTCCCCGATGTCCGGCGACGGCGGCCTGCTCTACCAGGCCCGCGTCGCCGAGCTGGTCGGCGCCGGCCGCTCCTTCGCCCGGATCGAGAACGGCCGGGTCCTCTTCAAGGCCGAGATCGGCGCCGCCACCGACCGCGTCTGCCAGATCCAGGGCGTCTGGGTCGACCCGGACCGGCGCGGCCGGGGCCTCGCCATCGGCGGGATGGCCGCCGTGCTCCGCTACGCCCTCGCCGATGTGGCACCGGTCGCCAGCCTCTATGTGAACGACTACAACGCCCCCGCCCGCGCCACCTACCGCCGGGTCGGCTTCCAGGAGGTCGGGGCGTTCATGAGCGTTCTCTTCTGACCCCCGGCTCCACCGCTTCTGCCCCTGGCTCCGCCGCTTCCGGCCCCCGGCCCCGGCCGGTTGTGCCCCCCGCCCCGGCCGCTTCTGACCCCCCGGCTCCGCCGCCCAGTAGGGTGCCCGCATGGCGACACTTCCCGCAGTCGTGATCGAGCCGGTCGACCTCGGCGCCCGGCTGGACGAGGCCCTGACGGTGCAGGCCCTCGCCTTCGGCCTGACCGCCGAGGAGGTCGCGGTGCGCCGCCCCATCGTCCGGCGGCATCTGCTCCAGCCCGGCGCCCGCGCCCTCGCCGCCCTCACCCCGCCCGGCGTCCTCGTCGGCTTTGTCTACGGCATGCCCAACGACCGCCGCCACTGGTGGTCCACCGTGGTCGAACCCCCGCTGCGCCGGTGCGGCCACGACCGGTGGCTGGACGACTCCTTCGTCATCACCGAGCTCCATGTCCACCCCGCCTTCCAGGCCCGGGGCATCGGCCGGGAACTGATCACCGCCATCACCGACGGGGCCGGCCAGCCGCGCTCGATCCTCTCCGCGATCGACATCGAGTCGCCCGCCCGCCGCCTCTACCGCGCACTGGGGTACGAGGATCTCGCCCGCCGTATCGTCTTCCCCAGCACCACCAGCCCGTACGCCGTGATGGGCGCCCCGCTGCCGCTGCGGCGCGGCGACTGATTTCCGCCCGCGCCCGCCCCCCGGCTAACCTCCTGCACATCACCTTTCCTTGACGCAGGAGATTTCCTCATGGCAGCCCAGGTCCAGCGCATGTCCCGTCTGATGGTCAAGACACTGCGCGACGACCCCGCGGACGCCGAGACCCTCAGCCACAAGCTGCTGGTCCGCGCCGGTTATGTACGGCGCAACGCGGCCGGTATCTGGTCCTGGCTGCCGCTGGGCAAGAAGGTGCTGGAGAACGTCGCCCGGGTGGTCCGCGAGGAGATGGACGCGATCGGCGCGCAGGAGGTCCTGCTCCCCGCCGTCCTGCCGAAGGAGCCCTACGAGGCGACCGGCCGCTGGAACGAGTACGGGGCGGAGCTGTTCCGGCTCAAGGACCGCAAGGGCGCCGACTATCTGCTCGGCCCCACCCACGAGGAGATCTTCACCCTGCTGGTCAAGGACCAGTGCACGTCCTACAAGGACCTGCCGGTGATGCTCTACCAGATCCAGACCAAGTTCCGGGACGAGGCGCGCCCCCGTTCGGGCATCCTGCGCGGGCGCGAGTTCCAGATGAAGGACTCGTACTCCTTCGACACCACCGACGAGGGCCTGGCCGAGTCCTACGCCCTGCACCGTGAGGCGTACATCCGGATCTTCCAGCGGCTGGGGCTCGACCACCGGATCGTCTCCGCGGTCTCCGGCGCGATGGGCGGTTCGGCCTCCGAGGAGTTCCTGGCCCCCGCCGCCGCCGGTGAGGACACCTTCGTCCACTGCCCCGCCTGTGCGTACGCCGCCAACACCGAGGCCGTGACCTTCACCGCCGCGCCGGCCGGGGCGGTGGAGCACCCGGCGGTGGAGGAGCTGGACACCCCGGACACCCCCACCATCGAGACCCTCGCCGCGCACCTGGGCGTCCCCGCCTCCGCCACCCTGAAGAACCTGCTGGTCAAGGTGGACGGGGAGATCGTCGCCGTGGGTGTCCCGGGCGACCGCGAGGTGGACCTCGGCAAGCTCACCGACCATCTGGCCCCCGCCTCGGTGGAACTGGTCACCGCCGAGGACTTCACCGGCCGCCCCGACCTGGTCCGCGGCTATGTCGGCCCGCAGGGCCTGGAGAAGGTCCGCTATCTCGCCGACCCCCGGATCGCGGCGGGCACCGCCTGGATCACCGGCGCCAACCAGGAGGGCAAGCACGCCCGCCATGTCGTCGCTGGCCGTGACTTCGAGGTGGACGAGTACGTCGACGTGGTCGTCGTCGAGGACGGCGACCCCTGCCCGGCGTGCGGCACCGGCCTCAAGCTGGACCGTGCCATCGAGATCGGTCATATCTTCCAGCTCGGCCGCAAGTACGCCGACGCCTTCCAGCTCGACGTCCTCGGCCAGAACGGCAAGCCCACCCGGGTGACCATGGGCTCGTACGGCATCGGTGTCTCCCGCGCCGTCGCCGCGCTCGCCGAGCAGACCGCCGACGACAAGGGCCTGTGCTGGCCCGCCGAGGTCGCCCCGGCCGATGTCCATGTGGTGGCGGCGGGCAAGGCGGTCCAGACCGAGCTGGCCCTCGATGTCGCGGAGCGGCTGGCCGAGGCGGGGCTGCGGGTGCTGGTGGACGAGCGTCCCGGGGTCTCCCCGGGGGTGAAGTTCACCGACGCCGAGCTGATCGGTGTGCCCACGATCCTGGTCGCGGGGCGGCGCTCCGCCGAGGGTGTCGTGGAGCTGAAGGACCGCCGTACCGGTGAGCGCGAGGAGCTGCCGGTCGCCGAGGCCATCGCCCGGCTGCGCGGCTGACCCCGTACAACGGCTGCCACGGCTGATCCCGTACAGCTGAGCGCCCCCGCCCCCGGTCGTCCGCCGGGGCCGGGGGCGCGGTGCTGTCCCGGGTGCCTGCCGTCCCGGGGTGCGAGCCTCCCGGGTCAGAGCCAGGAGGCGAACTCCAGGGTGGACTCCGCCTCGCGGGTCCGGCCCGCCGCGAGGGCCCGCAGACCCGACTCGACCGCCCGGAAGAGGGCCCAGCCGCGCAGCCGGTCCGGGTCGACCTCCAGGGACGCGGCGAGCTTGTTCACCCGGCGGCGGGCCGCCGAGGCCCCCGACGAGGCCGCCACTAGGTCCTCCGCCCGGTCGCGGACCAGCCGCGCCAGATCGTAGGCGCGCTCACCGACGACCGGCTTCGGCCCGACCGTGAGCCAGGGGGCCCGGTCCCCGGCCAGCACCTTGCCCTGGCGGAAGGAGCCGTGCAGCAGCAGCTCCTCGGGCCCGTCGGCCACCAGCTCCTCGCGGACGTCGAGCGCGGCCCGCGCCAGCGGCTCGTCCTGCGTGCGCAGCACCTCCGCCTGCCGGGCGGTCCGCCCGGCCACCGTCGGGAAGTCATGGCCCGCCGGGGGCTCCACCCAGAGCCGCCGTACCGTCGCCGCCGCCTCCAGGAGTGCCTTCGCCTCCGGCAGCGACCGCAGCGAGACCTCCGGGTGCAGCCGCTCAAGCAGCAGGGTGTCGGCGGCACCGGCGGTCTCGGCGGTGTCGGTGGCACGGTCGAGAACCTGTACCGCGAAACGGCCGCCCCAGTGGGTGAGCGCGGCCCGCTCCCGCTCCGCCCCGGCACCGGGCGGGACCAGCTTCAGCGCCGCCGGGGTGGCGTCGGCGAGCCGGACCAGCAGGATCAGACTGGAGCGCCCGCCCGGGGCCACCACCCGCTCGATGGTGAGGCCGAGCCGGGCCACCGTCTCCTCGGCCAGCGCGGGCAGCGCGTTCAGCCAGTCGAGCCGGTCGGGCCGGCCGGGCTGGTCGGCGTGCTCGCCGAGCGCCCGCACCAGACGTCGGGGCGCTTCAAAACCCATGCGCGAACAGTCCTTCTCTCCGCGGTTCTTCCCGCGCTACATCCCGCGAAATCGGTGATTCCCCGGGCATGTACGGCTGTCCGCCGAAATGCCCGGCCAGGCCACTGCACTGGATCACCGGCGGCCCGTCCGCTCGACGAGCCCAGGAAAGGCTACGCCGCTGCCCCGCCAGCGCACGGACCGCACCGCCGCCTCGCGCAGCGCGGCCGCCGCCTCGGCCCGCAGCGGGCCCTCGGCGGCGCGCACCAGATCGGAGTAGACCCCCGCCACCCGGTCCTCCAGGAACGCGGCGAGCCGGACCGCGGCCCCGGCGTCCGGCACCGGGAAGGGCAGCTCATAGCCGGCCGCCGCGGCCGGGGGCTCCCCGCCCAGCTCGCGCACGGTACGGATCAGCGCGTCCCGGCGGGCACGGTGGGCCCCGTACGCCTCACGGGCCTCGCTCTCGCGGTCGCCGCCGACCCGGGCGCCCACCACCCCGTACCCGTACACCGCCGCGTGTTCGGCGGTGAGCGCGGCACGGGCGGCGGCGATCACCCCGTTCCCCTTCCGGCGCATGGTCATCGTCGGTCTCCCCGGGTCGGCGCGGTCAGCAGATAGGCGTGGGCGGCCCCGGCGGCGGCCAGCGAGGCCAGCAGCCGGGCCAGCTCGGGTTCGGCCGTCAGCAGTGCGGCGGTACGGGCGTCGGCGGTACGGCGCTCCGCCCGGGCGAGCGCCCGCAGGGCCGCCTTCCCGTCGGTGGGGACGGCGGCACGGGCGGCGGCGCGTGCGGTGGCGGCTCCGGCCGGGGCGCCGGGGCCGCCGGGGGAGGGGGCCTGGGAGGGGGCGTCCGAGGGGGAGTGCCGGTCCGCGCCCGCGCGCACCGGCGCGAGCACGGTGGCATGGGCCGCCACCGCGTCCCGCAGTGCGCCCAGCCGTCCGCCGAGCCCCGGATGGACCGCGATCGTCGCCTCGTACCGCTCCCGCAGGGCCGCGCTGGCCGCGGCGGTCTCGCCCCGCAGCCTGCGCTCCGCCCGCTCCCGCTCACGGCTCTGCCCGGCGCCGCCCGCCGGCCCGTCCGCACACCCGGTCAGGACCCCCGCGGCCACCGCTCCCGTCACCGCCAGCACACCCCTGCGTGTCGTCCCGGTGTGCCCCACGCGTGTCTCCCTCGGCCGCTCGGTGATCATCGCCGCAGGCGAGCGTACCGGTGGGCACGGCCCCGGGTGGACGGCAACACCCTGTGGGACCGGATACCCTTTGAGGCGACACGCGACGAACCCACAACAGCACACGCGGCCGAGGAGTCACCCGGATGAGCACCACCCAGAGCGAGAGGCTGCGCGAGCTGCTGGAACCGCTCGTCACCGCCGCCGGCCTGGAGCTTGAGGAGATCGAGATCTCCCGTGCCGGCCGCCGCCGCCAGCTGAGGGTCGTCGTGGACTCCGACGAGGGCGCCACCCTCGACGCCTGCGCCGAGCTGAGCCGCGCCGTCTCCGAGCGGCTGGACGAGACCGACGCGATGGGCGAGGACGAGTACGTCCTCGAAGTCAGCTCCCCCGGCGCGGACCGCCCCCTGAGCGAGCACCGCCACTACCTCCGCGCCGTCGGACGGCTGGCCAAGTTCCACCTTCATGAGGGCGAGGAGCTGGTCGCCCGGATCCTGACCGTGGACGAGGAGGGGCTCGACCTGGAGGTGCCCGGCGTCAAGGGGCGCAGGCCCACCGCCCGCCGTATCGCCTTCGCGGACATCGCGCGGGCGCGGGTGGAGATCGAGTTCAACCGCAAGGACACGAAGAAGGAAGAGGAGGCGTAGCCATGGATATCGACGTAAAGCTCCTGAAGGGCTTGGCACAGGAGAAGGAGATCCCCTTCGACCTGCTGGTCGAGGCGATCGAGTCGGCCCTCCTCATCGCGTACCACCGCACCGAGGGCAGCCGCCGTCACGCGCGCGCCGAGCTGAGCCGCCAGACCGGCCATGTGACGGTGTGGGCCAAGGAGGACCCGGCGGATCTGGAGGACGGGCAGGAGCCCAAGGAGTTCGACGACACCCCGTCGGACTTCGGGCGGATCGCCGCCACCACCGCCCGCCAGGTCATCCAGCAGCGACTGCGGGACGCCGAGAACGACGTCACCTTCGGCGAGTACGCCCGCCGTGAGGGCGATGTGGTCTCCGGCCAGGTCCAGCAGGGCAAGGACCCCAAGAACGTCCTGGTGAAGCTGGACGACAAGCTGGAGGCCATCCTGCCGGTGCAGGAGCAGGTCCCCGGCGAGGAGTACCCGCACGGGCTGCGGCTGCGCACCTATGTCGTCCGGGTCGCCAAGGGAGTGCGCGGTCCGTCCGTGACCCTCTCGCGCACCCACCCCAATCTGGTGAAGAAGCTCTTCGCGCTGGAGGTCCCCGAGATCGCGGACGGCAGTGTGGAGATCACGGCCATCGCCCGTGAGGCGGGTCACCGCACCAAGATCGCGGTCCGTTCGACCCGTTCCGGGCTGAACCCCAAGGGTGCCTGCATCGGCCCCATGGGCGGCCGGGTCCGCAATGTGATGGCCGAGCTGCACGGCGAGAAGATCGACATCGTGGACTGGTCGGACGACCCGGCGGAGATGGTGGCCAACGCCCTCTCCCCGGCGCGGGTGAGCAAGGTCGAGGTCGTGGATCTCGGGGCGCGCTCCGCCCGGGTGACCGTCCCCGACTACCAGCTGTCGCTGGCCATCGGCAAGGAGGGGCAGAACGCCCGCCTCGCCGCGCGGCTCACCGGCTGGCGCATCGACATCCGCCCCGACACCGAGCAGGGCGACGACGAGTCGTTCCGGCGGGACTGACCGCCGGGCCCGGGGGTGCCGTTCGAACGGCACCCCCGGGGCACCGCCGAAAACGGGTGGAAGAAATCCGGAGCGTGCGGTGTTCTGGTGGTGACTGCCGGTCATCGCCGCCGGTGTGCTCGCCGTGGACCCGCGGTGGGCGCTCGGTGACAGGGATCGACGCCGATATCCGGACAACGAATGTTCGATTCTTGCCCCGCGAGGGTGAGGTCGGTGCGGGGAGGTAGACTTAATCGTGTCTGGCCGGACGCATGCCTGCGCACGCCCTGAGCGCACCTGTGTGGGGTGCCGGGAGCGGGCGGCCAAATCCGATCTGCTGCGGATCGTGGCGGTCGGGGGTGACTGCGTCCCCGACGATCGCGGTACGCTTCCCGGCCGGGGTGCGTACGTGCACCCCGCTGTGGTCTGTCTCGATCAGGCTGTTCGACGCCGGGCGTTTCCCCGGGCCCTCAGGGTCACGGGACCGCTCGACACCGCCGCGGTACGCCGGGTCCTCCAGACCCCGCCGATCCCGCGGTGAAACAGGAAGTACGGCACGGATACCCCCGTGCGGTCAGGTACCTCGCGAGTTGGAAGTAGGTCGAGATTGCGATGAGCACTCGATGAGTACGCGATGAGTACGCCCATGAAGTAGCGACGGTCCGGCGTAACCCGGACCTCAAAGGAGCGAAGTGGCTAAGGTCCGGGTATACGAACTCGCCAAGGAGTTCGGTGTAGAGAGCAAGGTCGTCATGGCCAAGCTCCAGGAACTCGGTGAATTCGTCCGTTCGGCGTCCTCGACGATCGAGGCACCGGTGGTACGCAAGTTGACTGACGCGCTGCAGGGGTCCGGCTCGGCCGGCAAGCCCTCGGCGAAGCCCGGGGCGCCCCGCAAGGCCGCGCCCACCCCCGCCGCCCCCCGTCCGGGCGGCCCTGTCCCCGGTGCGCCCTCTCCGGCCGCACCGCGTCCCGGCGCGCCCAAGCCCGGTGCACCGGCCCCCCGGCCGGCCGCCTCGGCAGCCCCGGCCGCTCCGGCCGGCGGCACTCCCGCGGCTCCCGCGGCGAGCGCGCCCTCCCCGGGCCCCCGCCCGGGTCCCAAGCCCGCCCCCGCGCGTCCCGCGGCCCCGGTGCCCCAGGCGGAGTTCTCCGCCCCGGCTCCGGCCCAGCCCGCGGCCCCGCAGGCCCCCCGTCCCGCCGCCCCCGGCCCGCGTCCGGCCCGTCCGGGTGCTCCCGGTGGTCAGCGCGACGGTGGTCAGCGTGACGGCGGCCAGCGCGACGGTGGCCGTGACGGCGGTCAGCGCCCCGGCGCCCGTCCGGGCGGTCCCGGTCAGCGCGACGGCGGTCCCCGTCCGGGCGGTCGTCCGGCCGGTCCCCGTCCGGGCAACAACCCCTTCACCTCCGGTGGCTCCACCGGAATGGCGCGTCCCCAGTCGCCGCGTCCGGGCGCTCCGCGTCCCGGCGGTCCCGCCCAGGGCGCCCCGCGTCCGCAGGGTGGTCCCGGTGGCGCTCCCCGCCCGCAGGGCGGTCAGGGCGGCGCTCGTCCCACTCCCGGCTCGATGCCGCGTCCGCAGGCCCCCCGCCCCGGTGGCGGCCCCGCGGGCAACCGCCCGAACCCGGGCATGATGCCTCAGCGTCCCGCTGCCGGACCGCGTCCCGGTCCCGGTGCGGGCGGTCGTCCCGGCGGCCCCGGTGCCCGTCCGGGCGGCGGCGGTCGTCCCGGCTTCGCGGGCCGCCCCGGCGGTCCCGGTGGTGGCGGCGGCGGTCGTCCCGGTGGCGGCGGCGGCTTCGCCGGTCGTCCCGGTGGCGGTGGCCCCGGCGGCGGTGGCGGCGGCTTCGGCGGCGGCCGTCCCGGCTTCGGTGGTCGTCCCGGCGGCCCCGGTGGCCGTGGTGGCACACAGGGCGCGTTCGGCCGTCCCGGCGGTCCGGCCCGTCGTGGCCGCAAGTCGAAGCGGCAGAGGCGCCAGGAGTACGAGGCCATGCAGGCCCCGTCGGTCGGCGGCGTGATGCTGCCCCGCGGCAACGGCGAAGCCATTCGTCTGTCGCGCGGTGCCTCCCTCACCGACTTCGCGGAGAAGATCGGCGCCAACCCGGCGTCCCTGGTCGCGGTCATGATGAACCTCGGCGAGATGGTCACGGCGACCCAGTCGGTCTCCGACGAGACGCTGCTGCTCCTCGGCGGCGAGATGGACTACGCGGTTCAGATCGTCAGCCCCGAGGAGGAGGACCGCGAGCTGCTGGAGTCCTTCGACATCGAGTTCGGCGAGGACGAGGGCGGCGACGAGGCCCTGGTCTCCCGTCCGCCGGTCGTCACCGTCATGGGTCACGTCGACCACGGAAAGACCCGACTGCTCGACGCGATCCGCAAGACGAACGTCGTGGCGGGCGAGGCCGGTGGCATCACCCAGCACATCGGTGCCTACCAGGTCGCGACCGAGGTCAACGGCGAGGACCGCAGGATCACCTTCATCGACACCCCCGGTCACGAGGCGTTCACCGCCATGCGTGCCCGTGGTGCCAAGTCGACCGACATCGCGATCCTCGTGGTGGCGGCCAACGACGGTGTGATGCCCCAGACCATCGAGGCGCTGAACCACGCCAAGGCGGCCGATGTGCCGATCGTGGTCGCGGTCAACAAGATCGATGTCGAGGGTGCGGACCCGACCAAGGTGCGCGGTCAGCTCACCGAGTTCGGTCTGGTGGCCGAGGAGTACGGCGGCGACACCATGTTCGTCGACATCTCCGCCAAGCAGGGCCTCCACATCGAGGAGCTGCTGGAGGCCGTCGTCCTCACCGCCGACGCCTCGCTCGACCTGCGGGCCAACCCCGACCAGGACGCACAGGGCATCGCCATCGAGTCCCACCTCGACCGCGGTCGTGGTGCCGTCTCGACCGTCCTGGTCCAGCGCGGAACGCTGCGCATCGGCGACACGATGGTCGTGGGCGACGCCTACGGCCGGGTGCGCGCCATGCTCGACGACAAGGGCGAGAACGTGGACGAGGCGGGTCCGTCGACCCCGGTCCTGGTCCTCGGTCTCACCAATGTCCCGGGCGCCGGTGACAACTTCCTCGTCGTCGACGAGGACCGCACCGCGCGTCAGATCGCCGAGAAGCGCGCCGCCCGTGAGCGCAACGCCGCGTTCGCCAAGCGCACCCGCCGGGTCTCCATCGAGGACCTGGACAAGGTGCTCAAGGCGGGCGAGATCCAGCAGCTCAACCTCATCATCAAGGGTGACGCCTCCGGCTCCGTCGAGGCCCTGGAATCCTCTCTGCTCCAGCTCAACGTGGGCGAAGAGGTCGACATCCGGGTCCTGCACCGCGGCGTCGGCGAGGTCACCGAGTCCGACATCAACCTCGCGATGGGCTCCGACGCCATCGTCATCGGCTTCAATGTCCGCGCGGCCGGTCGTGCCTCGCAGATGGCCGAGCGCGAGGGTGTCGAGGTTCGGTACTACTCGGTGATCTACCAGGCCATCGAGGAGATCGAGGCCGCGCTCAAGGGCATGCTCAAGCCCGAGTACGAAGAGGTCGAGCTGGGCAAGGCGGAGATCCGCGAGGTCTTCCGCTCGTCCAAGCTGGGCAACATCGCCGGTGTGCTCATCCGCTCCGGCGAGGTCAAGCGGAACACCAAGGCCCGTCTCATCCGCGACGGCAAGGTGGTCGCCGAGAACCTCAACATCGAGGGTCTGCGCCGCTTCAAGGACGACGTCACCGAGATTCGTGAAGGCTTCGAGGGCGGTATCAACCTCGGAAACTACAACGACATTAAGGTCGACGATGTCATCGCGACGTACGAGATGCGCGAGAAGCCGCGAGGCTGATCGCCGGATCGTACGAGGCCGTGGGGAGCCGCCCGAGAGGCGCGGCTCCCGACGGCCGGCGAAGGACTGCACCCGGGGCCGGTCGGCGGGAGAAACTCCGTCGATCGGCCCCGGCCCTGCGTGTACGGTTCAGATGTCCCTGCCAAGCGCTGGCAGGCGTCATGAACCCGAACCGGCGGGACATCCGGGTACACCATGTATGTGGGGACGCTCTCCTTCGATCTGCTTCTCGGCGACGTACGGTCGCTCAAGGAGAAGCGCTCCGTGGTCCGCCCGATCGTCGCCGAACTGCACCGCAGATTCGCGGTGAGCGTGGCGGAGACCGGGGACCAGGACCTCCACCGCAGGGCCGAGATCGGCCTCGCGGTGGTCTCGGGCGACACCGGACACCTCACCGATGTCCTGGACCGGTGCGAGCGGCTGGTCGCCGCCCGGCCGGAGGTGGAACTGCTGTCGGTTCGACGCAGGCTCCACAGCGACGAAGACTGATGGCACAGCAAGCAGCGGTAACGAAGGAGAAGGACCAGTGGCCGACAACGCGCGGGCGAAGAAACTGGCGGACCTCATCAGGGAAGTGGTCGCCGAGAAGCTACAGCGCGGCGTCAAGGACCCGCGGCTCGGCACCCATGTGACCATCACGGACACCCGGGTCACCGGAGATCTGCGGGAGGCCACGGTCTTCTACACGGTCTACGGCGACGACGAGGCCCGTGCCAGTGCCGCCGCCGGACTCCAGAGCGCCAAGGGAGTGCTGCGCTCCGCGGTGGGCGCCGCCGCGGGGACCAAGTTCACCCCCACCCTGACCTTTGTGGCCGACGCGCTCCCCGAGACCGCCAAGACCATCGAGGACCTGCTGGACCAGGCGCGGGCCTCCGACGCCAAGGTCCGTGAGGCATCCTCCGGCGCCGCCTACGCCGGTGAAGCGGACCCGTACCGCAAGCCGGGGGACGAGGACGAGGACGAAGCCTCCGCATGACACAGCGTCCCACCACGCCCGACGGCCTTGTCATCGTCGACAAGCCGTCGGGCTTCACTTCGCACGACGTCGTCGCCAAGATGCGCGGGATCGCCCGGACCCGCCGCGTCGGACACGCCGGGACGCTCGACCCCATGGCCACCGGTGTGCTGGTCCTCGGGGTGGAGCGCGCCACCAAGCTCCTGGGGCACCTCGCCCTCACGGAGAAGGAGTACCTGGGCACCATCCGGCTCGGCCAGACCACGGTCACTGATGACGCCGAGGGCGAGATCACCGCGTCCACCGACGCCTCCGGGGTGACCCGCGAGGGCGTCGACACCGGGGTCGCGGCCCTCACCGGCGCGATCATGCAGGTCCCGTCCAAGGTCAGCGCCATCAAGATCGACGGCAAGCGGTCCTACGCCCGGGTCCGCGGCGGCGAGGAGTTCGAGATCCCGGCCCGGCCGGTCACCGTCTCCTCCTTCCGGGTCTACGACGTCCGCGACGAGCGGGCCGACGACGGCACCCCCGTCAAGGACGTCGTGGTCTCCGTCGTCTGCTCCTCCGGTACGTACATCCGCGCCCTCGCCCGTGACCTCGGCGCCGGGCTCGGCGTCGGCGGCCACCTCACGGCGCTGCGCCGTACCCGGGTCGGCCCGTACGGCCTGGACGGCGCGCGGACCCTCGAACAGCTCCAGGAGGAGCTGACCGTGATGCCGATCGCCGAGGCCGCCGCCGCCGCGTTCCCCCGCTGGGACGTGGACGAGCGCCGCGCCCGGCTGCTGCTGAACGGTGTACGGCTGGACATGCCCGCGTACGACAGCGACCCGGTCGCCGTCTTCGGGCCGGACGGGCGTTTCCTCGCCCTGGTCAAGGAGGAGCGCGGCAAGGCCAAGAGCCTCGCCGTCTTCGCCTGACCCGCCCCGCGCACGGTGCCGGGGGCGGCCCCGTCCCACCCCGGCACCCTTCGCACCCCCGTAGCGCGGTACGCCCGTACCCCGGCATGCCCGTACCGCGGCACCCCCGTACCCCGGGCATGCCCGTACATCCGTACGCCCGTGCCCCCGTACCGGCGTGGGTCCGTGCCCGGTACGCCCGTGCCCCGGCACCTCCGTGCCTCCGCACACCCGTACCGCGGAAACCCGTGCCCCGCACCCCGGGCGAGCGGCGCTCGGAGCGAACCGAGGCGCGCCCCGGGGGCGCTTTCCCCCGGCAGTCTTCACCCGGTGATCCGCCGCGCCCTACCGTCGGTCCATGGCATGCGGCGAACCGGCGATCCTCGTACATCTCCGCGATCTCGCGGGGCGGCCCCGGGGCACCGGGTTTGTCGCCGATCAGCTCGGCACGGTCGTCACCAGCCATGAGAGCGTCGACGGGCTGGTACGGGTGGTGCTCCAGGCCCCGGGGGAGCGGATCTGCCTCGCCGAGGCCGACGCCATCGTGCCGCTCCCGGCGAGCGGTCTCGCCCTGGTCCGCAGCGAGGGGCTCGCGGTGCGGCCCGTCCCCATCAGCGCCCGCCGCCGTATCGTCCCCGGCACCCGCTTACGGCTCTCCCTGCGCGGCTGGCACGAGGCCCGCGCCCTCGGCTCGGTCCAGGCCACCTACACCGCCACCGACCGCTACCACCTCATCGAGGACGCCGTCGAGCTGGGCCTCGCCCCCGACGCCGGACGGGCGCTGCGGCTCGGCAGCCGCGCCACCGGGGGACCCGTCCTCGACGCGACCACCGGCGCCGCCCTCGCCGTCCTCGGCACCGCCCTGCACGCCCCCCGGCAGGCCGTCGGCTTCGCCTTCCCGCTGCGCACCCCCGCCGCGCGCGAGGAGCCGCTCGACGCCCTGCTGCGGCGGAACGCGGCCACCGTCCCCGGCTACGGCGACGACCTCAACCTCGCCGCCGTCCTGGAGCTGACCGCCACCTCCCTGGGGCCGCTGGTCTCCCCGGCCGGCCCGGCCGCCCGCTTCCGGCCGGTGGCGCGGTACGGGGTCCTCGCCGCCCTCGACGGCTGCGCGGCGCCCGTCCTCGCGCTCGTCGGCTCCCCCGGCACCGGCCGCACCACCGAACTGGTGGCCCTCGCCGCCCGCCGCACCCACGGCCCCGTCCCCGCGCCCACGGTCTGGCTGCGCGGCGCCGACCTGCGGGCCGCCGATCTCTCCGTCGCCGACGCCGTGGCCCGCGCCCTGAAGCGCTCCGGACGGATCCTCGCCGCCTCGGGCTCCACCGGCGCCGGACCGATCACCCCGGAGCGCGCCGCCCATCTCGCCCGGGAGGCGGGCCGTCCCCTGCTGGTGGTCCTGGACGGTCCCGAGGAGATGCCCGCCCCGCTCGCCCACCGGCTGGACGAGTGGACCGCCGCGACCGTCCACTGGCTCGTCAGCCGGGGCGTCCGCATGGTCGTCGGCTGCCGCCCCGAGCACTGGGAGCGGGCCGCGCCCCTGCACCCGCCCGGCGCCCTCCAGCGGCCCGCCGTCCGGATCGCCGCCCTCACCCCGGCGGAGGCGGACACGGCCCGCGCGCGCTACGGACTGCCCCCGGGCTCCGTCGCGCCCGACGCCGAACGCCACCCCCTGGCGCTGCGGCTGCTCGCGGAGGTACGGGAGGCGCTGCCGCCCGACACCCCGGGATGCCCCGGCCGCGCCGAGATCCTCACCGCCCATCTGGACCTGGTCGCGCTGCGGATCGCGGTACGGATCGCCGCCTCCGCCCGCCCCGCACCGCGGGGTACCGGTGCCGTGCCGCGCGGTACGGGGGTGCGCAGACTCGCCGCCACCGTCGCCGGACGGATCCACGAGGCCGCCCGCCGCTGCCTCGGACCCCGCCACGGCGAACTCGACCGGGAGTCCTTCGAGGAGCTGTTCCCCTGGCGGGCCGGATGGGCCGCGGCGGTCCTCACCGAGGGGGTGATCGTCCCGGCGGGCGCGGGGTACCGCTTCGCCCACGAGGAGGTCGCCGAGTGGCTCCAGGGGGACCGTCTCGACCTGGCCGCGGCCCTGCGCTCCCTGGTCCACCGGCCGGGCGGCGCCCCGCCCGCCGGACTGCCCGCCCGGCCCGGACACATCCGCACCGAGGGATATGTGCCGCCGCCCCCCGGCTCCGCCGTACTGCGGCCCCCGCCCGCGCTGCCCGTCCCCCGCCACCGGTCCGGGCCGGTCGTCCAGGCCCTGCTCCGGGTCGACCGGGTGCACGGCCCGGCGGCCCTCACCCGCCGGCTCAAGGAGCTGATCGAGGCGGCGGAACGGCTCGACCCGGGCACCGAGGCCCATGGCTGGGCGGTACGGCTGCTCAGCGGGACCCTGCTGGGGCTCCCCGACCCCGGCGGATATCTGCCGATGCTCCGGCTCCTCGCCACCCGGATCGCCCACACCTCCCGCCGGGCCGCCCTCGCCCCCTTCGACCCGTCGTTCTGGCTGCTGCTGCCGCTGCCCCTCGCGGACCGCCTGGAGCTGCTGCGGCTGCTCCTCCCGGCCGACCGGGCGCCCGACCGCCCGGCCCCGCCGCCCCGGGGCACCCCCCTGGCTCCCGCCCGCCGGACCGCTCCCGGCGACCATGGCGCTCCGGGCGATCCCAGCGGACCCGGGAGTGACGGGAGCGCCGGGCGGGCGCCGCGCTATCTGGACGCCGTCGTGCTCTGCCTGGAGGCCGACCCCGCCGCCGTACAGCCCCTGCTCTGCCGCTGGTTCACCGACCGCACCCCCCTCCCCGGCGCCCGCCCCGGCACCCCCTGGCCCACGGTCGGCAGCGCCGCCCAGGCCGTCCTCTGGGCCCGCCGCACCCTCGCCCTCGACGACCTCGCCGACACCCTCGTCGACACCGCCCACCCCCGCGCCACCGAACTGCTGCTGGCGTTCGCCGAGAACGAACCCTCCGCCCTCTGCCGCGCCGTCGACCGCTGGGCCCACGGCCCCGACCCCCGGCGCCGGGCCGCGGCGGCCGGATACGCGCGGGCCGTCCGCCCCCGGGTCACCACCGACGCCGACCGCCGGCTGCTGCGCTACGCCGCCTACGCGCTGCTGGAGCCCGTACCGGCACTGCCGCGGCTGCCCGTACCCGCCCTGCCCCACCACCCCGACCCCCAGGAGCCGGAGGTACGGGGAAGCGCGCTCGCCCTGCTCCTGTACGACCCGCACACCCGCGACCGCGCCCTCCCCACCGCCCTCGCCGCCTTCGCCGCCCGCACCCCCGGACTGCCGCCCGACGCGCTCGCCACCGCCCTGGCCGACCACCCCGAACAGGTGCTCGCCGCCTTCCGGGCCCGGCTCCTCGCCGACGAGGGAGCGGCCGAGGTGGTCCGGACCCTGGCCCGGCCCACCGACCCCGCACCGGCCCGCCGCGCCGCCGCCCTCGTCGCCGAGTACCTAGCGCGGCACCCCGAAGGAGCGCCGCACGCCGCCGTCTTCGCCGACCGCCGCCTCGACCAGGGCCCCCGCGCCAGAGCCGTACTGTTCCCCCTGGTCAGCGACTGGCTGCGGGAAGGACCCGGCGGGGTGCGCGCCGCCCTCGCCCCGGTCCTCGCCGCCCCCGGCCGCCCCGCGTCGCGCCCGCTGCGCGCCGAACTCCTCGGCCTGCTCCTCGACCGTTGCGGCGACCGCGCCGCCGACCCCGGCCACCCGGAACACCGGGAGGCCCACCAGGCCCTGGACGCCGTGCTGCGCGCCCTCGCCCTCGGCCATCCGCACCGCCCGCCCGCCGAGACCCGTGAGCTGCTGCGCCGTACCGCACAGGCGCTCGCCCGTACCCCCGAGGGCGTGGACCGGCTGCGACGGCGGGTCCACCGGCTCGCCGAGGAGTGCCCCGGCTTCGCCTCGGTGCTCGCTCCGGGGGGCGGTTCCGACAGGGGTCCCGAGGGCGGTTCGGAGGGCGGTTCCGACGGGGGTTCCGAGGGCGGCTCGGGCGGCGGTCCGGTGCCGATGCCGAACGACGGACCCGGGCATGGCAGTCTTAGACCTGCATAGTCGGCAGTCGTGGAAGCGGCATTCGTAACAGGTTCGGGCGAGGAGCGGTCACAGTGCAGCGCTGGCGTGGCTTGGAGGACATCCCCCAGGACTGGGGACGCAGCGTCGTCACCATCGGCTCCTACGACGGGGTGCACCGCGGACACCAGCTGATCATCGGGCGGGCGGTGGAGCGCGCCCGTGAACTCTCGGTGCCGTCGGTCGTCGTCACCTTCGACCCGCACCCCAGCGAGGTCGTCCGCCCCGGCAGCCATCCGCCGCTGCTCGCCCCGCACCACCGGCGGGCCGAGCTGATGGCCGAGCTGGGTGTGGACGCGGTCCTGGTACTGCCGTTCACGGCCGAGTTCTCGAAGCTGTCGCCCGCCGACTTCATCGTGAAGGTCCTGGTCGACAAGTTGCACGCACGGCTGGTGGTGGAGGGCCCCAACTTCCGCTTCGGCCACCGCGCGGCGGGCAATGTGGGGTTCCTGGCCGAGCTGGGCACCACCTACGACTACGCGGTGGAGGTCGTCGACCTCTTTGTCTCCGGGGACGCGGGCGGCGGGCAGCCGTTCTCCTCCACCCTCACCCGCCGGCTGGTCGCCGAGGGCGATGTCGCGGGCGCGGCGGAGATCCTGGGCCGTCCGCACCGGGTCGAGGGCATCGTGGTCCGGGGCGCCCAGCGCGGCCGGGAACTCGGCTACCCCACCGCCAATGTGGAGACCCTGCCGCATACCGCGATCCCGGAGGACGGGGTGTACGCGGGCTGGCTGACGGCCGACGGCGAACGCATGCCCGCGGCGATCTCGGTGGGCACCAACCCGCAGTTCGACGGGACCGAGCGGACGGTGGAGGCGTACGCCATCGACCGGGTCGGCCTCGATCTGTACGGGCTCCATGTCGCGGTCGACTTCCTCGCGTACGTCCGGGGGCAGCGGAAGTTCGAGTCCGTGGACGCGCTGCTGGTCGCGATGGCGGCGGACGTCAAGGAGTGCCGCGAGCTGACGGCGGGCCGCTGACCGAGGCGGTCATGACCCCCTCGGAGGGTGGGGCGGTACGGGGCCCTCGGCCCAGTGACAGGCCGCGCCCGCCCCGGTGAGCACCGCCGGATCCTCCGTACGACAGCGCTCCGCGACCCCGCGCCCCCCGGCCCCGCCCGACGCCAGGACCGGGCAGCGGGGGTGGAAACGGCACCCCGGGGGGATCGCGGCCGGGTCCGGCGGCTCCCCCGTGAGCACCACCGGCTCCCCGGCGGCCTCGGGCAGCACCGAGAGCAGCGCCCGGGTGTACGGGTGGCGGGGCGCGGTCAGGACCTCCTCCACCGTGCCGCACTCCACGATCCGCCCCAGGTACATCACGGCGACCCGGTCCGCGATGTTCCAGGCCAGCCCCAGATCGTGCGTCACCACCAGCGCGGACAGCCCCAGTTCGGCCCGTAGCCGCAGCAGCAGCGCCAGGATCTCGCCGCGCACCGACGCGTCGAGGGAGGCGACCGGCTCGTCCGCGACCAGCAGCCGGGGCGCCAGCACCAGGGCGCCCGCGATCACCACCCGCTGGAGCTGCCCGCCGGACAGCTCCCGGGGGTAGCGCAGCAGATAACGCTCGGCGGGCCGCAGCCCGACCCGGGCCAGGGCGGCGGTCACCGCCGCCTGCTCGTCACCGCCGACGCGATGGATCCGCAGCCCCTCGGCGACGGCGTCGTAGACGGTGTGCCGGGGGTTGAGCGCCCCGCGCGGGTCCTGGAGCACCAGCTGCACCCGCCGGCGGTACGCGGTGAGCCCGCGCGCGGACCGGTCCAGCGGCTCGCCCCGGAAGAGCACCCGGCCCCGCTCCGGGGCCACCAGCCCGAGCAGCGCCCGCGCCAGGGTGGTCTTCCCGCAGCCGGACTCCCCGACCAGGGCCACGATCTCGCCCCGCCCGATCTCCAGATCCACCCCGTCCACGGCCCGTACCCCCGGCCCCCCGTGCCGCCCGGGGAAGCCGACACACAGCCCCTCGGCCGCCAGCAGCGCCCCGTCGCCCGCGATGCTCATGCCGTACCCCCGTCCTCCTGCCCGGCCCCACCCCGTACACAGGCCACCCACCGCGCTTCGGCTTCGCCTTTCGGGGGTACGGGACGCTCCGGCCCCGCTTCCGACGGCCCCGCTTCCGGAACCCCCGGGGTGTCGTCCCGGGCGGTGCCCTGCGGTACGCGCTCCTCCGCCCCTGCCTCCTGAGCCCCCGGGACCGGGGCCGGGCCGTGGCGGGCCAGGGGCGGGTCCTCCTGGGCGCAGCGGTCCACCGCCAGGGTGCAGCGGGGCCGGAAGGCGCAGCCGGAGGGCAGCGCCGACGGGTCGGGCGGGTCGCCCGGCAGGCCCCGGGGAGCGTGCCGGGACGCGGGGTCCCCGACCCGGGGAAAGGCGGCGGCGAGGGCCCGCCCATAGGGGTGCAGCGCCCCGGAGCGCACCGCGCGGGCGGGCCCCTCCTCGACCACCCGCCCCGCGTACATCACCGCGAGCCGGTCGCAGACCTCCGCCAGCACCGCCAGATCGTGGCTGATCATCAGCAGCGCGATCCGCTCCCGCTCCACCAGCCCGCCGATCAGCCCCAGGATCTGCGCCTGGACCATGACATCCAGCGCGGTCGTGGGCTCGTCCGCGACGATCAGCCCGGGGTCGCAGGCGAGCGCCATGGCGATCATCACCCGCTGGCGCTGCCCGCCGGACAGCTCATGCGGATAGGCCGCCGCCCGCGCCGGGGCGAGACCGACCTGGGCCAGCAGCTCACCGGCCCGCCGCCGGGCGGCCCCGGGTGTCGCCGCCCGCCGGTGCAGCAGCATCGGCTCGGCGATCTGCTCGCCCACCCTCCGTACCGGGTTCAGTGCGTGCATCGCCCCCTGGAAGACGATCGACGCCCCCGCCCAGCGCACCGCCCGCAGCCGCCCCCAGCCCAGGGTGAGCACATCCTCGCCGTCGAGCAGGATCCGGCCCTCGATCCGCGCCGACGGCGGCAGCAGCCGCAGCAGCGCCAGGGCCACCGTGGTCTTGCCGCACCCCGACTCCCCGGCGAGCCCCAGCTTCCGCCCGGCGGGCAGCCGCAGATCCACCCCGCGCACGGCGGGCACCGCCGACGCCCCCGACCCATAGGTCACCCGCAGCTCCTCGATCTCCAGCAGGGTCACCGTCCCGCCCCCGGTTCCGGGGTGAGGATCCGCTCGATCGCCCGCCCGCAGAGCGTGAAGGCCAGCGCCACCAGCGCGATGGCGACCCCCGGCGGGGCGAGGTACCACCAGTGGCCGGAGGAGACCGCCCCGGCGGCCCGCGCCTCCTGGAGCATCCCGCCCCAGGAGATCACCGTCGGGTCGCCGAGCCCGAGGAAGGCGAGGGTCGCCTCGGTGAGGATCGCCGCCGAGATCCCGAGCGTGGTCTGCGCCAGCACCAGCGGCATCACCTGCGGCAGGACATGGCGGCCCATGATGTGCCGGTCCCCGCCGCCGAGCGCCCGCGCGCGTTCGATGTACGGGCGGGCCTCGACCGCGATGGTCTGCGCCCGTACCAGCCGTGCCGTCGTGGGCCAGCTGGTCACCCCGATCGCCAGGACCACCGTCCCCAGGCCCCGGTCCAGCACGGTGGCGAGCACGATCGCCAGGACCAGCGTCGGCATCACCAGGAACCAGTCCGTGACCCGCATCAGCACGGTGGCGCACCAGCCGCCGTAGTGCCCCGCGACGATCCCGACGAGGGTGCCGATCGCCACCGAGAGCGCCGCCGCCAGCAGCCCCACCGCCAGGGAGACCCGCGCCCCGATGAGCAGCAGCTCCAGCAGCGACCGCCCGAACTGGTCGGTGCCCAGCCAGAAGCGCCCGCCCGGCGGCTGGAGCGGTTCGCCCGGTGCCCCGGTCACCTCCCGGATGTCCGGGTCGACCAGCAGCGGCGCCGTCAGCGCCAGCACCCCCGTCAGGACCAGCGCGGCCAGCCCGAACAGCCCGGCGCGCTGCGCCAGATAGGCCCGCCCCAGCCGCGCCGCCGTCGCCCGGCGCCGCCGCCACACCAGGGACGACCCGCTCATCGGGCCACCCGGGGGTCCAGGAACGGATAGACCAGATCGGCCAGGAGGTTCATCAGGATCATCGCCCCCGCGAAGACCATGAACAGCCCCTGCACCAGGGGCAGATCGGGCACCCTCAGGGCCTGGTAGAAGAGCCCGCCCAGGCCCGGCCAGGAGAACACCGTCTCCACCAGGATGGACCCGGCGGCCACATGGCCCAGATTGATGAAGACCATCGTCACTGTGGGCAGCAGCGCGTTGGGCACCGCGTGCCGGCGCCGTACCACGGCGTCCCGCAGCCCCTTCGCCCGTGCGGTGGTCAGATAGTCGGCGCCCCGCTCGTCCAGCAGCGACGACCGCATCACCAGCAGGGTCTGTGCGTACCCCACCGCCACCAGGGTCAGCACCGGCAGCACCATGTGGTGGGCCACATCGACCACGCGGGCGGCCCCGGCGGTGTCGCCGGACTCCATCCCGCCGGTGGGGAAGAGTCCCGGGACGGGCCCGGCCCCCACCCCGAGGACCACGATCAGCAGCAGCCCCAGCCAGAAGGAGGGGACGGACCACAGGACCAGGGCGATCCCGGTGTGCACCCGGTCCGCACGGCCGCCGTGCCGCCAGGCGCTCCGCGCGCCCAGCCAGAGTCCGAGCGCCGAGTAGAGCACCACGGCCACCCCGGTCAGCAGCAGCGTCGCCGGGAGCCGCTGGGCGATCAGCTCCCCGACCGGCGCCCGGAACTGGTACGACATCCCCAGATCCCCGGTGAGCGCCTGCCCCGCGTACTCCGTGAACTGCCGCCACAGGGGCTGGTCCAGGCCGAACTGGCGGCGCAGCGAGGCCAGCTCCTCCGCCGTGGTGGGGGTGCCCTGGGTGAGCACCTTCACCGGGTCCCCCGGGATGATCCGGAAGAGGAAGAAGCCGGTGACGAGCACCGCGAGAAGGGAGACCGCGGCCCCGCCGAGCCTGCCCGCCGCGTACCGGGGATAGGCGCGCGGCACACCACCCCGTACCACCGGGGATCCCGTGCTCCCCCCGGCGGTCACCGCGCGCGCCGGCCCGGTCCGCCGCGCCGCCGCCGTACGCCTCCGGAGTTCCGGCCTCCGGAGTGCCGGCCTGCGGGGTGCCGGCCTGCGGGGTGATCCCGCCGTGTGCCTCCGGGGTGATCCCGCCGTGCCGCGCCGGGGCTACTCACGGGCATCGGCCGTGGCCCGCCTGCGGAGCACCACCGCCACCCCCACCAGGACCGCGACCGCGAGGGCCGCCCCGACGCCCACCACGACCCCGGTCGCCGAGCCGCCGTCCGTGTCCTCGCCGTGCCCCTCGGCGGGCACCGCCGACCACCAGCTCCAGTAGCCGTCCTGGCCCCAGAGATTCCCCGCCGCGGCCGGCATCGTGGTCATCGAGGCGATGTGGTCGGTGCGGTACGCCTCCACCGCGTTCGGATACAGCAGGATGTTCATCAGCCCCGTGTCATAGAGCCGGGACTGCATCCGGCGCACCAGATCCGCCCGTTTCACCGGGTCGTACTCGGCTATCTGCCGGGCGTAGAGCCGGTCGTAGACCCGGTCGCAGATGAAGTTGTCCGTGGAGCCGGTGGCCCGGGGGGTGGCGGGCAGCGCGGCACAGGTGTGGATGGCGAGGACATAGTCCGGGTCCGGGTTGACCGACCAGCCGTCGAACGCGAGGTCGTAGTCCCCCTTGAGCCAGGGGTCGGTGACATTGTCCAGACACTCCAGCCGGGTATCGATCCCCAGATCGTCCCAGACGCTGCCGAGGTACTTCCCGATATGGGTCTCCAGCGGATCCGTCGCATGGCACAGCAGCCGGAAGGAGAGCGGCTTCCCGTCCTTGCCGAGGCGCGGCCCGCCACCGCTGCGGCGATAGCCCGCCCCGTCCAGCAGCGCGGCGGCCCGCCGGGGGTCGTACGCCCGCTTCTGCTCCGCGCCGGGGCGCCAGTGGTAGGCGCCGAACCTCGGCGGCACATACCCCTCGCCCTCGACCGCGTGACCCCGGTACACGGTGTCCACGATCTCCCGCCGGTCCACCGCCCGGAAGAGCGCCGAACGCACCGCGGGGTCCCGCAGCGCCGGATGCCCCGTACCGAAGCCCCGGCCGTCCCGGGAGCGCGCCCCCGGGTTGACCGCGAGTGCCAGGAACCGCCGCCCGGGAGCGTCGTTCACCTTGATCCTCCCGGCCTTCCGCAACGCCGCCGCCTGCGCCGGGACCAGCCCCTGCACAAAGGAGACCTCGCCCTTGCGCAGCGCCGCGACCGCCGCGTCACCGTCCTTGTAGAACTTCAGCAGCAGCTCGTCGAAGCGGGGCGCCCCCCGCCAGAAGGAGGTGTTCGCCTTCAGCCGGATGTACTGGTCCACCTTGAAGTCGGTGATGACGAAGGGGCCGTTCCCGACGATCGGGAACTCCTTGTCGTTGTTGAAGGAACCGAGGTCGCCGACCTTCTCCCAGACATGGCGCGGCACGATCGGGACATCCAGCGCGACCATCGTCGCCTGGGGCTTCCGCAGCTCGACCACCAGGGTCCGGGCGTCGGGGGCGGTCACCTTCCGGAAGTTGGCGGTGAAGTTCCCGTTGGCCGTGGCCGCCTTCTCGTCCTTCATCATCCTGGTGAACGTCCAGGCCGCGTCATGGGCCGTGACCGGCTTCCCGTCCGACCAGGTGGAGTTGGCGCGGATGGTGTACGTCCAGGTCAGCTTGGACGGCGACGATCTCCAGCCGGTGGCGAGCCCGGGGATCGTCCGCCCGTCCCCGGCGTCGTAGTTGGTCAGATTCTCGTAGGTCAGCCGGTGGACGGAGGTGGAGACCAGCCGCTGGGCGAGAAAGGGGCTGAGCGAGTCCACACTCTGCGAGAGCGCGATCGTCAGGACCTTGCGCCCGCCGTCCCCGCTCTTCCCGCCGTCCGCGGATCTGTCCGCCCCCGCCGCTGCCTGGGGGACGGCCGTCAGCAGGGCGACCCCGCAGAGGAGGATCGACAGGACGCGGGTGCGGGACGAGACCTCAATGACCATGACGGTGACCTCGTGTCGTCCTTCACGGAAGGGTGACTGCGAGATGTACCAGGGCCGGTCCGGCCCCGTCAACGGAGCGCGGGAGGGGGCGTGCACGGCCCGTACCGCCGATGCCGCCCGCACCCGGAGGTGAGGGCGGCATCGGTGATACCGGGTGATACCGGGAGGGTCAGGAACCGGCGGGGGGCTGCTGCTCCGGCTGATCCCGCTGTTCCTGTTGTTCCCGCTGTTCCGGGGCGGGCGGCCGGCCCGGTGGCACGGGCGGCGGCTGGAAGGGCCAGCCGGCCGGTGACTGCGGTGCCTGTGGCGGCTGCGGTACCTGCTGCTGCGCCCGGGGGTCGCCCGGCTCGGGCTGCTGCGGGACCGGGCCCGGGTAGGGCGCCGGAGCGCCGTACGGGGCCGACGGCGGATACGGCACCCCGGTCTGGGGCATCCCGGTCTGGGGCGGCGCGGGCGGCATCTGCGGCGGCATGGGCTGGTGCGGTACCCCCTGCTGCGGCACCCCTTGCTGTGGCACTCCCGGCCGGTCGGTGGGCGGCGGCCCGTACGGCCCCGGCGGCTGACCCTGGGCCGGTCCCGGTCCCGGTCCCGGTCCGGGGGCCGGGGGATAGGCGGCCTGCGGCGGAACCCCCTGCTGCGGCTGCGGATACCCCGGCATCGGCGGCGCCATCGTCGGCGGCGGATTGCCATTGGCCGTCCACAGCCCCTGCTGCTGCTGGGCGCGGATGAAGTCCTCCGCGATCAGCGCCGACAGATTGAAGTACGCCTCCCGGGTCTTCGGCCGCATCAGATCCAGATCGACCTCGGCGCCCGCCGACAGATGCTCGTCGAACGGCACCACCACCACCCCGCGGCAACGGGTCTGGAAGTGCGCCACGATGTCCTCGATCTTGATCATCTTGCCGGTCTCGCGCACCCCGGAGACCACGGTGACCGACCGCTGCACCAGCTCCGCGTACCCATGCGCGGAGAGCCAGTCCAGCGTGGTCGACGCGCTGCTCGCGCCGTCCACCGAGGGGGTGGAGACGATGATCAGCTGATCGGCGAGGTCCAGCACCCCGCGCATCGCGCTGTAGAGCAGCCCGGTGCCCGAGTCGGTGAGGATGATCGGGTACTGGCGGCCCAGCATCTCGATCGCCCGCCGGTAGTCCTCGTCGTTGAAGGTCGTGGAGACCGCCGGGTCGACATCATTGGCGATGATCTCCAGGCCGGACGGCGCCTGGGAGGTGAACCGCCGGATGTCCATGTACGAGTTGAGGTACGGGATCGCCTGCACCAGATCGCGGATGGTGGCACCGGTCTCCCGGCGCACCCGGCGCCCGAGGGTGCCCGCGTCCGGGTTGGCGTCGATCGCCAGGATCTTGTCCTGCCGCTCGGTGGCCAGGGTCGAGCCCAGTGCGGTGGTCGTGGTGGTCTTGCCGACCCCGCCCTTGAGGCTGATCACGGCGATCCGGTAGCAGGAGAGGACCGGCGTACGGATCAGCTCCAGCTTGCGCTGGCGCTCCGCCTCCTCCCGCTTGCCGCCCAGCCGGAAGCGGGACGCCCCGGAGGGGTTGCGGCTGGAGCGCGGCTTCTGCCGGTTGTTGCGCAGCAGCCGGTCCGAGGAGAGCTCCACGGCGGCGGTGTAGCCGAGCGGCGCCCCCGGCACCGCGCGCTCGCGCGGGTCATGGGCGACGGGCGTGGGCCACTGCGCCCCGGTCTGCGGGTCGAACTGCTGCCCCTGGGCGGGGTACTGCTGCTGGTACGGGGGCGGCGGCACCGCGCCGTGCGGCGACTGCTGCGGATAGCCGTAGCCGGGCGGGGGCTGCGGGGCGCCCTGCTGCTGCGGCGGCAGGGGGTAGGCCGCACCGCCGTCGCCGTGCGGCGGAGGGAAGCCGTACCCGCCGGAGTGCGGACCCGCGTGCGGACCGGGCTGCGGCGGACCGAACGGCCCGGGGGGCGGCCCGGCCTGGTGCGGCACCGGCGGTACGGGAGGAAAGGCCCCCGGCCCCTCCTGCGCGGTCGGCTGTACGGGTGGCTGTACGGGCGGTTGCGCGGGCCACCCCTGGACCGGCGGGGGAGCGGCGGGCTGGAAGGCGGGCGGCAGCGGCGGCACTTCCGGTGACGATACGCCGGGGCCCGGCTGCGGGGCCCAGGGCATCCCGCCGTGCGGCGCCGCGTCCGGGACCGGTACGTCGGGGCCGGGCTGCTGGGGCACGGCGGGCACTGCCTGCTGCGGTACGGGCGGCTGCGGCGCGGCGGCGTCGGGCGCCGGGGCCTCCACCGGGTCGGTGCCGGTGCCGGTGTCCGGGGTGGCCTCCCGCTGCTCGGCGGGGGCGTCGGACGCGGCGGGCGCCTCCGCAGGGCCGGACTCGGCCGTCTTCGCCGCCTCCTTGGCCTCCATCGCCTTCTTCGCCGCGTCCAGCGCCGCGAACTCGCGCTTCAGCGCACTGGGCGAGAAACGCATCGTCGCCCCCGGCTCCCCATCGCCCCCGCCCAGCGGCTCGGCCGCGGGCGCGCTCGGCGCGGGTGCACCGGTCGTCGGCGGGGGAGCGGGCGCCGGGGTCACCGGGGCCTGCGGCTCCATCGGCACCGGCGGTGCCACCGGAACCTGGGGCGGCGCGGGCTGCGGCACCGGCGGTACCTGCGCGGCCGGCCGGGTCGCCGGGGTCTCGCCCGAGGCGTTCTGCGTGTACCAGGCCGGCGGGGTGTAGTCGATGGTGAACTCACCCGTCAGCTCGGCGGGCTCCGCGTCGGACTCGTCGGCGGAAAGGTCCCACTCCCCGCGGAACTCGTCCCGATCGCTGTTCACTGTGCCTCCTGGAATGGTTGAACACCCTGGCGCCACGGCGGAACGGGCGACCGCATCCCTGCGGTCCCTCCGGTCCACCGGCCACCCGGGTCAGCGCGGTGGTGCCTTCCCGCGGTTCTCGTGCCGCTGCTCGCACCAGCCTAGAGCCTGTCTGACGGAACTTGCCGGGCTCACGTGCCCTGGCACCGCACCTCGCTGCGTTCTCGTCAATCGCCGATGCTCCGCATGGACTCAATCCTCCGCCTTGCGATGCACGGCACCAGACCCCGCTCCCTGATCCAGCCTGATCCGTCAGACAGACCCTAGTCGCCGACACACCCCACCCGGCAGGCCGACCACCGGGGTGCCGTCCTCCCGTACCCCCGTCGCGGGGGCCGGACGGCGTGTCAGCCGCGCCCCGGCCCCCGCTCACCCGCGCCGGAGGCCGCTCAGGTCAGATCGAACTCGCCGTCCCGCGCCCCGAGCACAAAGGCCCGCCACTCCGCCTCCGTGTACCGCAGCACGGTCTCCGGGTCGAGCGACGACCGCATCGCGACCCCGCCGCCCGGCAGATGGGCGATCTCGACCCGTTCCTCGTGCTCCTCCGTACCCGGCGCACTGAGCCATTCCACGTCCGAGATGTCGAGGGAGTACAGCTCGTCCCTCTCCTGCGCGCTGCCCATCGTCCTGTTCCCTTTCCGGTCGAGACGGCCGGCCCCGCCGCCCCGCCCCGCGCCCATCGGGCACCCGGGCCCGGCGTCGGGCCGCATCACGGCGCATCCTATGCCGACCGCACCCGGCCACCCGAGGGAAAATCAACCGTACGAACGGACCGGTGGACAAACATACGAAAACAGCGGAACGGCCGCCGGGCGGCGGTCAGTCCATCCGGCGCGGCGACCCCAGCAGCCCCACCTCGGGATCGGTGGGCGCGGTCCGCACCCAGTGCCGCTCCCGCCCCGAACACCAGAGGGTGACGCCGTCCGTCAGCGTCGGCAGCGTCGCCACCTCGTCCCGCGACAGCCCCAGGATCCTGCCGATCTGCTCCGCCTCCTGCGGCGACACCTGCTGCACCCCCACCAGCGTGGCGTCCCGCAGCAGCCGCGGCGCCACCGGGCTCAGATAGGGCAGCAGGGTCACCACCGACTGCCACGGCGAGGACACCACCCGGCCGCGCGGCGGACGCATCCCGCAGTCCCGCACCACCACCACCGGATCCGAGACGATCGCCCCCATCGGCGGCACCCGCCCCACCTGGTGCAGCGTCACACACTCCAGGCCCGCGCCCGCCGACTGCGCCAGCGTCGTCCACGCCTCGACCCGGCCCGTCTCCACCGCCACCCTGGCCCCGGTGCCCGCCGCCCGCAGCGCCAGCACCTGCGCCGTCCACAGACCGCCGATCAGCACCACGTCGTACCGCGTCGCCCGGTGCAGACCCAGCGTCAGCGAACGCCCCTCGGCATCGTCGCCGATCACCACACCGTCGTCCCCCACCGGCAGCGACAGCGCGCCCAGCTCGGCGGTGGGCACGACATGGCCCGGATGCCGCGGACCCAGCAGCCCGCGCGCCGCCCGTACCGCGCGCCTCATCGCGTACCCCCCAGGGGCAGCGTCGCCAGCGCACCCGGCAGCTGCTCACGGTCCAGGCGCACCAGCCCCACCCCGGCCGTCCGTGACGCCGCCTCCAGCACCCGCCGCACCCCCACCAGCTCCGTGTCCGAACGGCCCGTCACCCGTACATGCCCCGAGACCGCCGTGTCCCCCCGGTGGGTGCCCCGCCGCAGCGTCAGACTGAACGTCGTCGCGTACGCCGGAACCGACATCAGCAGCGACACCACCTTCGGCAGCGGCGCCGACCCCCGGCCCAGCTCGGGCCAGCGCGCCACCGCGTACGTCGTGTGCCAGCGGTCGTCACAGCGCCACACCCGCGAGGTCTCCGCCGTCCGCCGCTGGGGCGTCGCGTCCGGCCGCCCCGCGCGCGCGGTGAGCCCCGGATGGGCGCAGACCGCCGTCGCCAGCGCGGTGTTCAGCTCTTCCTGGTCCAGGACCACGGCCTGGAACCCGGCGCCGGTGACCCGGCTCGCCACATGGTCCGCCACCCGCACCAGCGCCCGCTGCGCCCCCTCCAGACCGCCGCCGCGCGCCTGGACCGCGTCCCGGCACAGCTCGGCGTCCAGCTTCACCGCCACCCAGGTCAGCCGGAGGGCGGGGGCGCCCGTCCGCTCCTGGAGCGGCGCGTACGAGAGCCGGGCCGGGGCCTGCTGCGGCAGATGGGGCGCGGGCGCCGGGCGCACCTGCTGCACCAGCTGCACCGACTCCACCACGATGTCGTCCACGGTGAGCGCGTCGCCCAGCACCGCCAGCGGGAAGGCCCGCGCGCCGAACGCGGGACGCAGCCCGTCGCCGCTCGCCTCGACCCGTACCACCGCCGTCAGAAACGTTCCGTCACCGACCATGCCGACCGTACGGCGGCGGCGGTCCACATAGGGATACGGGCCGAAGCCCGGGACACCCTCCGCGACCGGCGCCAGGGTGGGATCGCATCCGGCGGGCGCCGCGTCGGTGGCCCGGCCGCGCGACCGCAGCGCCAGCGCCGTCGACACCCAGTCCTGCACGGCCTGACCGCGCCGGCGGACAAAGGCCAGCAGCACCAGGAGCGCGCCGACCGCCGCCGCGGGCACCAGCCACAGCTCCCCGAGCGCCGCCCCGATCACCACCAGGGCCAGCGCGATCTCCACCAGTGCCAGCTGACGCAGCTGGAGCGGGCCGATCCGCCGGGTGCGGGCCAACGGCCGCAGCGTGGTCGAGGCGGGCGGCCCCGACGGCACCGCCCCTCTCCCGGCGCGCCCGCGGGGGGCTCCACGGCGCCGCTCGGAAGTCCGCCCATCGCGCGCACGCGTCGCCGTACCCATCCCCGCGTTGCCCCCTCTGTCCGTAATCACCAAATTCATATGGGCGTTGACCGGGCGATCACCCTACCTGAGCGATGACCCCCCGATCCCAGCAGGCATAGTAGGGGCCCGCGGTACGAGGGCTGACCGCCCAGCGGGGAGAGGGACAACAGACAGATGGCATCACGCCGGGACGAACTCAACGCCTACACCTTCGCGAAACGAAGGCTGATCGCGCAGTTCCTCCAGCCGAGTACGACAGGGTCGGAAGAGGGCGCCCCGCGTCCCCTTCGCGCGGTCGTCCCCGGTGCCATTGTCGGCGTCGTCATTCTCGCCGGATTCGCCGCCTGGGGAATGTTCCGGCCGGTCGCCCCCAAGGGCTGGGACAAGCCCGCCGAGAATGTCATCATCGCCAGCAAGTCCACCACCCGTTATGTGGTATTGGAGACCGACGGCGAGAAAAGACTCCACCCCGTTCTGAACATGTCCTCGGCGAAATTGCTCCTCGACCCGGACAAGGGAAAGATCATCAAGGTGGCCGAATCCGTTCTCGACAAGGGGGACATTCCCCGGGGCGCCACCCTCGGTATTCCCTATGCCCCCGACCGGCTGCCCTCCGCGGAGGAAGCGGGCGCCACCAAGCGCTGGGCGGTGTGCGAAAGCCCCGGCGACGGCGGCCGCACCATCCAGAAGGCCTCCTTCCTCTTCGCCGACCGCGAGAAGGGGAAGACCGACGGCTCCAACCGCCTCCGGGGCGGCGAACTCCTCTATGTCGAGGGCCCCGACCGGACCCGCCACATCGTCGACGCCACCGGCACCGCCTACCCCATCGCCGACAGCGAAGTGCTGCGCCGGGTGGTCATCGGCGACAACCGGGCGCCCCAGCGGGTCTCCCAGTCCTGGCTGGCCACCCTCCACCCGGGTGAACGGGTCGACTTCCCGGGGATCGACGGGATCCCCGGCAGCGACGCGGGCATCCCCGCCGCCGACCTCCCCGCCGAGTTCAACAAGGTCGGCATGGTCCTGGAGGCCAGCGCGGGCTCCAGCCAGCGCCGGTACGTGGTCCTCCCCGGCCGGGTCGCCCCCGTCTCCGACTTCACCGCCCACCTCCTGCTCAACAGCGAGGCCCTGGTCACCCTCGACCAGGGTGGCCGGGCCCAGCGCATCAGCGGCGGCGCCTTCACCCCGGGCAAGCCCTTCCACCAGGACAAGCGGTGGCCCCAGCGGCTCCCCGAGGCCGTCAACTCCACCGGCGGCGGGAGCCCCCGGAACGCCATCTGCAATGTGCTCCGTGACGTCGACCGGGACGGCGGCCGGACCACCCTGAGCACCTGGGCGGGGACCGACTTCCCGGAGCAGTTGCCCGCCGGGTCCTCCAGCGCCTATGTGACCCCCGGATCCGGACAGCTCTACCGGCAGTTCAAGGGGACCAGGACCGACACCGGATTCCTCTTCCTCGTCACCGACACCGGACTGCGGTACGCCATGCAGTCCAACAGCGACAGCGGGGCGGACCCCTCCGGCATCGGCTCGTCCGGCAGCGCCGAGGAGCGCCGGGCGGACCTCCAGGAGGTCCAGATCGCGCAGAACCGCCTCGGGTACAAGGGCGTCGACCCCCACCCGGTGCCCGCCGCGTGGTCGACCTTCCTGCCGACCGGGCCCCGGCTCTCCACCGGGTCCGCGAGCCAGCCGCAGGGGTCGTGAGCGCGGCCATGACCCCTCGTACCGTTCCTGTGGGAAGTGCGTCGGCCGACGCACGGACCCGACGAGTGGCCCTCCTGACCGCCCTCACCGCGGTCTCCGCCGCCACCTCGCTCACCGGCCTCGGCCTGCCCCTGCCGCAGGCCGCCGCCGACTCCCCCGTCCAGTGCAGCTACCCCGGTGAGACCTACCCGGGCAAACCCTGGGCGCTCCAGCGGGTCCTGCTGGACGAGGTGTGGAAGCAGTCCACCGGGAAAGGGGTCCGCGTCGCCGTCGTGGACACCGGGGTCGATGTCCGCCACCCCCAGCTCAAAGGCGCCGTGGACACCTCCCGGGGCATCAATCTGATGCCCCGGGACATCAAGGACGAGAACGGCCGCACGACCGAGCGCGGCAAGGAGGACGGCACCACCGACACCGTGGGCCACGGCACCAAGGTCGCCGGCATCATCGCCGCCCGCCCCCGGCCGGGCACCGGCTTCACCGGCCTCGCCCCCGGCGCCACCATCATCCCCATCCAGCAGAACGACGCCGAGGGCAACGGCACCGCGGTCACCCTCGCCGAGGCCATCGACCACGCCGTGGAACAGGGCGCCGGAGTCATCAACATCTCCCAGGACACCGCCAACGCGGAGGAACCCACCCAGCTGCTGGGCGACGCCGTGAAGCGGGCCCTCGCCGCCGGGGTCGTGGTGGTCGCCTCCGCCGGGAACGACGGCCTCGGCGGCAACGTCAAGAAGACCTACCCCGCCTCCTACCCGGGGGTGCTGGCGGTGGCCTCATCCGACCGCGACAACGAGCGCGCCGCGTTCTCCCAGTCCGGGGACTTCGTCGGGGTCGCCGCGCCCGGGGTCGACATCGTCACCACCGTGCCCGGCGGCGGGCACTGCGCCGACAACGGCACCAGCTTCTCCGCCCCCTATGTTGCCGCCGTGGCCGCGCTCATCAAGGCCAAGCACCCCAAGTGGACCGCGCGCCAGATCGTGGCCCAGATCCAGCAGACGGCCGAGCGCTCGACGCCGGGGTACGACCGGCTGGTCGGCTGGGGTGTGGTGGACCCGGTCCGCGCCCTCACCGAGGACGACCGGCCCCTCGAACGGCCCGTCGCCCGCGAGGGGCTGACCCGGGCCAAGGCGCCCACCCCGGCCGAGGTACACCTCGGCGAGTCCGCCGACGAACGCGACGCCCGCCTCGCCACCTATGTCGTCGTCGGCGGCGCGGTCCTGGTCGCGGCCATCGGCGGCGGCGCCGTCGCCGTGCGCGACGCCCGCCGCAGACGCGCCCGTATCACCGGGGGATGACCCCCGGCGGCCGGATGGGGGCACCGCTGAGCGCCCGCTCCGGCAACCTGCTTGGGGCTGTCATAGGCAGTCGATAGAGTGTGCTTACCCGATGATTCGCGGGCTGATTCCCCTGAACTGGGCGCAGATCAGCGGTAACACCAGGATCAGCGGTAACAGCGGGAACAGTAGGAACGGCAGTAACAAACGGGGAGGAACGGGCATCGTGCTCGATGCGGAGAGCGGTGCGGTCGGAGGGGCCGGCGGTGACCTTCAGCGCGGTATCGGCGCTCTGAAGACTTTTCATCAGCAGGTCACCAAGCTCCTGTCGGAATTCGAGAGCGGAGAGGGCGGCAGTTCCAAAGTCGCCGAACACCGGGTGCCACGCGGCTCTTTCAGCGGCGCCAACCTGCCCTTCGCCGAGGCGGACGGATTCTTCAGCCAGTACGAGCGGGTGCACACGACCCTGATCGAGCTGTCGCAGTCCCTCGGCCGCCAGATCGAGGCCCTGACCATCGGCGTCCACGCGGCTGATGTCGGCTACGACAATGTGGAGGAGGAGATGCGTCAGCGCTTCCACTCCATCCAGGCCGAACTGCAACGGGAACACGACAAGACGGCGGTCCAGCAGCCCAAGGCCACGGACGAGTCCTACGTTCCGACGGATCTGGGGTAACCCTTATGAGCGACGAGAAGAACAAGAGCCTGACGCCTCAGCAGCAGCAAGCGGCGGACACCACCGACATCGAGAACCGGCAGACCGCCGTCAATGTCGCCGAGAAGGTCACCTCGGTCCTCGACCGCATGGGCTTCAACACCCGTGGCCCCGGTGGCCTCTTCGGCCGTACGGACTTCGAGAGCGCCCGGCTCAACGACATGTTGGACCTCCTGGAGAGCTCCAACCCGGCCGACCTGGAGAACGCGGGCAACGCCCTGGAGCGGGCGACCACGGCGCTCAACAACGCGGCGGAGGAGCTGCGTAAGCAGGTCGACCGCACCGAGTGGAAGGGTGTCGGCGCCTCCGAGTTCCAGCGCTACGGCCAGGAACTCGTGCGGTACACCTCCGACCTGGCCACCTACGCCAATGCCGTCGGCAGCCAGATGAAGGTCGCCAGTGAGGGCCTGACCTCCGTCCGCAACTCCAAGCCCCCGCGCGACGGCCGCGCCGATCCGCGCAAGGCGGAGGAGTTCCCGCCGGACGAGCGTAAGCAGGACAATCCGGATTATGTGGCGGCGGTGAAGGCGGAGAAGAACCGCCAGGAGGCCATCAACCAGATGAACCGGCTGGCGTCGTTCTACGCGGTGTCGGAGCAGTCGCTGGCGGGGCGGGAGGCGCCGAAGCTTCCGTCGAGGCTGGGTGCGGAGGTTCCTCGGCCCAAAGGGGGAAAGTGGGACCCGACAGGTGGTGATGCCTCTCCGGCCAGTCGGTCGAGCGGTCTTCCCCAGCAGCCGACTTCCGGGCCCGACCCGACCGGCGATGTCATGGGGGCACCCGCGCCGACAAGGCCGGTGAGCTCTGTTGATCTGGGGACGACGGCTCCGATGGCCCCTGTCCTTCCGTCGGCTCCCGACACCTCGATGCAGATCGACAGCGTCACGGCACCACCGGCTCCGCCCACCGCACCCGTCACTCCGTCGGCTCCGCCGGGCTCCGGCCCTGGCGGACCCGCCATCAGTCCGGTTCCCCCCATGGCCCCGGGACCCGGGCTCGGCCAGAACAAGGCGACGCCCGCGAAGACCGTCCCCACCAGGACTCCGCCCCTCGCACCGAAGGCCGGCGGCGGTAGTACGCCCACCGCTCCGACCGTGGGCCGGCCCGGTCCGGTCAGTGGTGGTGCCCCGACGGTCCGTCCCGTCGACTCGGCCGCCCGGCCGGGTGTCATGGGCGGGGGAGCACCCTCCGCCGGAGGCATGGGCGCGGGTCAGGCGGGTCGTGCCGGAGCCACCGGTCCCATGGGCCCCATGGGCCCGGGCGGCGGCTCTCCCGCCGCCGGGCGCCCGGGTGGTACGGGGCCCATGGGCCCGATGTCCCAGGGGCCTGCGGCGGGCAGGGCGGCCGGTGGTGCCGGAGGCATCGTCGGCGGTACGCCACAGCGTGCGGCGGGTGGCTCGGCGGCCTCCCGCTTCGCCCGGGGGGTCGTCGGCGCCGAGTCCGGAGCCACGGCCGGAAGGGGAGCGAGCGGTGCGCCGGGAGCCTTCCGGGGTACGCCCGGGAGCCATGGCATCGTCGGAACCCCGACCGGTGGAGCGGCTGGCCGGGGCTCCGGCGCGGGCGGGTTCACGACGGGCGGCGCCGGGCTGGCCGGTGGCCGTCGGCAGCAGGCCCGTCCCGAGGAGCAGGAGCAGAACGGATCCACACGGCCGGACTATCTGACGGAAGACGAAGAGACATGGGTGGTTCGGCGACGGGTCGTCCCACCGGTGATCGATTAGGGACAGCGGAAGGTTCGGAAGCCAGGATGTCGTCGGGAAAGTACGCCGTCAGGCGTGGGCTGGTCTGCGCGGTCGCTGCGGCCGGTGCCTGGGCCGTGGGTGTCGTCGGTACCGCGCCGATGGCCGTCGCGGCCGAGGACGTACGGGCCAAGCAGTGGTATCTGGACGCCATGAAGGTGGACAGGATCTGGGAGAAGGCCACCGGGAAGGGCATCACGGTCGCGGTCATCGATACCGGTGTCAATCCGTCGACTCCTTCCCTGAAAGGGCAGGTCCTCAAGGGCCTCGATACCTCGGGTGCGCCTGGAGACGAGACCGATGACTACAGGGGCCATGGGACCAGCATGGCGGAGTTGATCGCGGGCACCGGCAAGGGCGGCGGCCTTCAGGGACTTGCACCTGAGTCCAAGATCATTCCCTACCGGATCGCTCTAGACGAGTTCCAGGAGCGCCACAAGACCAACGTCTGGGACAGTGCCGACGCGATCCGGGCTGCCGCCGACAGCGACGCACAGATCATCAACTTGTCTTACGGCAGCGAATTCCCAGAGGCCAAGGAGGACAGGGCGGTCAAGTACGCGATGAGCAAGGGCAAGCTACTTTTCGCCGCAGTCGGCAACACGGGCGACAAGGACAACAAGCCCGGCTACCCGGCAATGTATCCAGAAGTGGTCGGAGTCTCGGGATCCTCCCCTGAGGGAAAGGTCGATGACTACTCCCAGCACGGGAACGTCGTCGATCTCACCGCTCCCGGTAGTGACATCCCCGGCTGGTGCGACACCACGTTCACCCGCTACTGCGACCGGGACGGAACGAGCAGTGCTTCCGCCGTCGCCTCCGCCACCGCCGCGCTGATCTGGTCCGCGAACCCTGACTGGACCGCGAACCAGGTCCTGAGGGTCATGTTCGAGAGCGCAGCCAAGGGCAAGGACGGCAAGGCCAAGGGCATGAGCCGCTACTCCGGCTATGGCGTCGTCCGGCCCGGGGCGCACCTCAACCGGGGGATCGGGAAGCCCGGCGACCCGGACATCAGCCCGCTGACCAACAAGCGCACCGACGGTTCCGCCGCCTCCGCCGCTCCCGGCGGCGAATCCGGCGGTGACTCCGGCGCGTCCCCGGAGCCGAAGCAGGGCGAGGACAAGGGCGAGGACAAGGGCGAGGACAAGGGCGAGGACAAGTCCTCCACCGGCGGATCCGGAGAGAAGCCCGGGGCGACCGAGGCCGCCGGCAAGGCCGAGGACGACGGCGGGAACACCGGCCTCGTCATCGGCGGTGTCGCCGCCGTCGCCATCGTCGGGGCCGTCGCCTTCTTCCTCGTACGCCGCCGCTCCGCCTGACGCCACCACCGAGCCGCACACCACCGCACCACAGCCACCACAGTCACCATCGCCCCCTCGAACGGGGCCACAGGGAAGGAACGACCGGCATGGCCGTGCAGAAGGTCACAGACGAGTACCTCGACCAATTCCAGCGGGAGATCACCGAGAACTTCGAGAGCGTGAAGGGCCAGCTCCAGCAGCTCCAGGGCGTCATCGACAGCCTGGAGGGCAACTGGAAGGGCATCGGCCACGGCGCCTTCGACGTCAAGCAGGCCGAGATCAACCAGGGCATGGTGCGCGTCGCGAAGATGCTGCTCCACTTCCAGGAGGCCGTCCAGGTCACCCGGGTGACCGCGGGCAACACCGACGACGAGGTGCGCGCCGCGCTCCAGGGCGTCGATGTCACCCCGGGGTACTCCGGCGACGCCGGGGCCACCCAGCGGGCCACCTCCAACCTGAGCAGCTACTGAGCCCGGCGGCGCGTCCACCGGCCCTCGCCGGGCCGTTCGCCGACGCGCCACCGCACCAGGCACGAGCACACCAGGCACAGAGCACACCAGGTGCACCGGGTGCACCACGCACCGGACACACCACGTACCACCACACCACTCAGCACCACAGCAGTCGGAGGACTCATGTCGGACAGCGCGGGACAGCTCGTCGTCACATACGCCTCGCTGGACCAGGCGGCGGGCACGATCGAGAAGCAGGCACAGAAGCTCTCCGAGTCACTGGACGCGATCCAGACCAAGCTGCGCAGCATCTCGGACGGGTTCGAGGGTGAGGCGGCCACCGCCGCGGACACCTACCACAAGCAGTGGGACAAGGAGACGCGCATGATCCACGAGTCCCTCAAGGGCATCGCCCGGGCCGTGCGCGAGGCGGCCCCCGCCTACCAGGCCGGTGACCGCAGGGCGGCCGGCTTCTTCTAGGAGCACCGGCGGATCCAACGGGCCCGCCGGACCGGCACAGGGGTGGGCATGCGCGGGAGATGCCCACCCGGGCACGGCCCGGCGGAGCGACCGTCCGCCGCCCCGGCCCGGCACAGCGCACACAGGGCGAGGGCCCGCCGTACGAGTACGGCGGGCCCTCGCCCTGTGTCCTGCGCCCCGAGGCGGCCGGCGCTCAGTACACTTCGGGCAGCAGCCCCGTCTGCACCAGCGGGTTCCCGCGCTGCCGGGAGACGAAGACGCCCCGCCCCGGCGGCATCGGCCGCATCCGTACCCCGCCCAGGACATCGCCCTCCTGCGGGTCGCCGGAGAGCAGCACCCCCTGCGCGCCCAGCTCCATCATCCGCTGGAGGAAACCCTCGTACGACGCCCTGCTCGCCCCCGCCGAGCTGCGCGCGATGATGAACCGCACCCCCACATCGCGGGAGAACGGCAGCAGCTCCGTCAGCCGCGACAGCGGATTGCCGCTCGACGTCGACACCAGGTCGTAGTCGTCCACCACCACGAACACCGAGGGCCCGCGCCACCAGCTGCGGTCCCGCAGCTGCTGCGCCGTGACATCCGCCGACGGGGTACGCCGCTGCATCAGATCCGTGAGCGCGTCCACATGGTGCTCCATGGCATTGGACATGGGCACATATTCGGCCAGGTGCGACGCCGGGGTGACATCCAGCAGCGCCCGCCGGTTGTCGATGACGAAGAACTTGCAGGAGTCGCCGTCGTACCGCTCGCTCAGCTGCTTGATCAGGAGCCGCAGCAGATTCGACTTGCCCGACTCGCTGTCACCGAAGACCAGCAGGAACGGATCCCGGTCGAAGTTGACGAAGACCGGCTCCAGATTGTTCTCGTCGATGGCGAAGGCGACCCCCCGCTCCGGCGCGGCGAGCCCGGCGGGGAGGTCCGCGGCGGGCAGCTCGCGCGGCAGCAGCCGGACCTGCGGGGCGGCGGGCCCCCGCCAGTGACGGGTGACCTCGTCGTTCATCGCCGAGGTCGCCTCCAGCAGCTCGCTGCTGGAGCTGATGCCGTCGATCCTCGGCACCGCCGCCATGAAGTGCAGCTTCTCCGGGGTCAGCCCGCGCCCGGGGACGTTCTGCGGCACATTGACCGCCGCCTTGCGGTCCAGCTCCGAGTCCATCGTGTCACCGAGCCGCAGCTCAAGACGGTTCATCAGATGGTCCTTGAGATTGGCCCGGACCTCCATCGACCGGGAGGCCGTCAGCACCAGATGGATGCCGTAGCCGAGACCCCGGGCCGCGATGTCCAGGACCGCGGGCTCCAGGCCCTCGTAGTCGGTACGGAAGTTCCCCCACCCGTCGATCAGCAGGAACACATCACCGAACGGCTGCTCCAGCGCCGATATCGCGCCACTCGCCCGCATCCGGCGATAGGTGGCGATGGAGTCGACGCCGGAGGTGCGGAAGTACTCCTCCCGCCGGGAGAGGACCCCGTACACCTCCGCGACCGTACGCCGGACCCGCTCCGGGTCGAGCCGGGAGGCCACCCCGCCGACATGCGGCAGCCCCGCTATGGCCGACAGTCCGCCGCCGCCGAAGTCCAGGGCGAAGAACTGCACCTCCTGCGGGGTGTGGGTGAGCGCGAAGCCCGCGACCAGGGTGCGCAGCAGGGTCGACTTGCCCGACTGGGGGCCGCCCACGATCTGCATATGGCCCGCCGCCCCGGAGAAGTCCCGGTAGAGGGTGTCGCGGCGCTGCTCGAAGGGCTTGTCCACGACGCCCAGCGGGACGACCAGCCGGCCCGCCCCCTCGAACCCGGGCCGGGTCAGGCCCCGGCCCTCCACCGGGGTCAGCCCCGGCAGCAGCTCGTCCAGCGCGGGCGGGTTGTCCAGCGGCGGCAGCCACACCTGGTGGGCCTCCGCGCCGCGCCCCTCCAGCCGCCGTACGACCACATCGAGGACGGAGTCGGCGAGCGCGTCGTCCTCCGGGGTCCGCGCGTCCGGGACGGCCGGGCCGCCCGCCGGCCGGACATAGCGCACCGGTACCGGCGCCGCCGTGAACGGCACCGGCCGGCGGTCCACCGGGAGCGGCCCGCCCGACACCGGCCGGTGGCCCTCGGCCCGATAGGTGCCGGAGACATAGGCGGCCTTGAAACGCACCATCTCGTCCGTGCCGAACTTCAGATACCCCGAACCCGGCACATTCGGCAGCGAGTAGGCGTCCGGGACACCCAGCGCGGCCCGGGACTCCGCCGCCGAGAAGGTCCGCAGCCCCACCCGGTACGACAGATAGGTCTCCAGACCGCGCAGCCGCCCCTCCTCCAGCCGCTGCGAGGCCAGCAGCAGATGGACCCCGAGCGACCGGCCGATCCGCCCGATCTGGACGAACATCTCGATGAAGTCCGGCTTCGCCGTCAGCAACTCACTGAACTCGTCGATGACCAGCACCAGTGAGGGGATCGGCTGGAGCGCCGCGCCCGCCGCCCGGGCCTTCTCGTAGTCATGAATATTGGCGTAGTTGCCCGCGTCGCGCAGCATCTCCTGGCGGCGGTTCAGCTCACCGCGGATGGAGTCGCCCATGCGGTCCACCAGCGTCAGATCGTCCGCGAGGTTGGTGATGACCGCCGCCACATGCGGCATCTGCGACATCCCCGCGAAGGTCGCGCCGCCCTTGAAGTCCGCGAGGACAAAATTCAGCGTCTGGGAGGAGTGGGTGACCGCCAGGCCCAGGACCAGCGTCCGCAGCAGCTCCGACTTGCCGGAACCCGTCGCGCCGACACAGAGACCGTGCGGACCCATGCCCTCCTGCGCCGCCTCCTTCAGGTCCAGCATCACCGGGGCGCCGTCCACACCGACCCCGATGGGCACCCGCAGCCGCTCCGACAGGGACCGGGGACGCCAGGTCCGCGCCACATCGATCGAGGCGGGATCGCCCAGGCCGAGCAGGTCCGTGAAGTCCAGATTGGCCAGCAGCGGCTGATCGTCGTCGCCGCCCGTACCCACCCGCATCGGGGCCAGCTGCCGGGCCAGCGCCTCCGCGGCGGCCGGGCTCAGCCGGTCCGGCACCCCGTCGTAGACCAGCCCGTGCCCCGACTCCAGCCGCAGGCCGTCCGGGGTGACGGTGACCGAGAGATCCCCGAGCGGCCCGCCCGCCCCGGAGGACAGCACCTCCACGACGGTCACCCCCTGGATCCCCTCGGCCGCCGCCAGCACCGAATCCCCGGGGACCGAACGGCCGTCCAGGACCACCACCACATGCGGCCGGTCCAACAGCGGCTGCCCGCCGCCCTGGAACCGGGGACGGCCCTCCAGCAGCTCCGTCAGCAGCTCGTCCAGCTCCCGCGCGTCGGTGGTGATCAGCCGACGGCTGCCCGCACCGTCCCCCGGCCCCGACGCCTGCGCGTGCGGCAGCCACTTGGCCCACTCCCAGTGCTCCGCCGTCTCCGGCGCCACCGCCACGGCGATCACCACATCCTCGGGGGAGTGGAGCGCGGCGAGCGAACCCACCACCGTCCGGGCCGTGGCCCGTACCGCCCCCGCCTCACCGCCCACCGTCACGTGGTAGAAAGCCCGCAGCGACACCGCGAGCGGCAGCCCCTCGACCGTGCCGTGGGCGGCGAGGAACTGCCGCATCGCCCCCGCCGTCAACGGCTCCAGCTCGTCCACCGGCGCGGTCTCCGGCGCCACCAGCTCGGTCGCCAGCCGCTGACTGCCCAGACCGATCCGTACCTGCGCGAAGTCCGCGTCCCCGATCCGCCGTTCCCACAGCCGGCTGCCCTCGGCGACCAGCGCCCACAGCTGCTCCGGCGAGGGGTGCAGATAGTACGCCGAGTCCCGCTGGAGCCGGGCGGTGCGCAGCACGCCCTTACGGGTCTGGGTCAGATACTTGAGATAGTCCCGGCGCAGATCGGCCAGTTCGCCCTGGGTGCCTCTGCGGTAGCGGACCAGCATCGCGATGGCCATCGCCACCGTCGACGCGATCATGACCATGCCCATGATCCGCATCACCGGGTTCGGCGTGATGAAGAAGAAGACCACCGAACCACCCATGCCCAGCATGGGCAGCAACTGCATCAGCGCGCCCTCCTGCTGCCCGCGCGGCAGCTCGGGAGGGGGTTGCAGCCGCATCTGCTCGCTGGGCACCTCGGCAGGCAGCGCCCGGGGCGGGCGCTTGACGACGATCTGACTCACCAGCTCACCAATTCCCTTGCCGGACGGAAATGTTCCTATCGGCGCCCCCGTGGCGACGGATCCGTCCGCGGGGACGGATCCTACTTGCGGCACCCGGCGGACACGGGCGGTAGGGTGACGCGGAGTCCGCGGAGGGGGTACGAGGGCACAGCGGCCCGCCCCGCACCGCCCGGCCCCCGGGCCGGGACCACGGACCCGCCAAGGACCATGGACCCGCCAGGACCACGGACCCGCCAGGGCCCCGGCCATGACCGGGCACACCGGCGTGACGGACCGTCCGGTCACCACCCGCACGGCCCCCGGCCGCGCCCACCGGAACGGCCACGCCCACCGAATCACGAGGGGATGCAGCAGGTGAGCATGACGGCCTCAGCGACAGCGCGGGCAACGGCCGGCGGCAGCGGCCACCCCGGCCAGACCACCCCGTCGCCCAGCGCGACCGGCTTCTGCCGGGTCACCGTCGTCGCCCCCGACGGACGGGTCGACGTCGCCCTGCCCGAGGACATCCCCGTCGCCGACCTCTACCCGGAGATCCTGCGGCTCTCCGGCCAGAGCCCCACCCCCGGCGCACCCGTCGGCTACCACCTGGTCCGCCGCGACGGCACCGTCCTCGACAGCGCCCGCTCCCTCGGCACCCAGCGGATCCTCGACGGCGAACTCCTCTCCCTGCGCCCCTTCGCCGAATCCCTGCCGCCCGCCGTCTTCGACGATGTCACCGACGCCGTCGCCACCGCCGTCGTCCGCGACCGCAGCCTCTGGAGCGACGCCCTGATGCGCGGCGCCGGACTCCTCGCCGGCTCCGTCCTCCTGCTGCTGCTCGCCTTCGTCCTCTGGTCCTCCGAGCCCGGCCACGACATGAACGGCCTCCAGGGCATCCTCGCCGCCGTCGCCGCCGTCCTGCTGCTCGCCCTCGCCTGCGTCCGGGCCAGGGTCTACGACGACCGCGCCGCCGCCGTCGCCCTCGGCCTCGGCGCCATGGCCAACGCGGCCGTCGCCGGCTCCGGACTGCTGCCCCCCGCCGACGGACAGGGCATCGGACGGCTGCACTTCCTGCTCGCCTGCGCCGCCGTCCTCGTCGTCGCCGTCGTCCTCACCATCGTCTCCCCCGGCGGCGACGGCCCCTTCGTCGCCTTCGTCCTCGCCTCCGCCCTCGGCGCCCTGGCCACCTTCGCCGCCCTCTCCTTCCGGCTGGAGCCCATCGAGACCGCCGCGATCTGCGCCCCGCTCGCCGTGGGCACCCTCGCCTTCCTCCCCGGCCTCGCCACCCGCTTCGCCCGGCTCCCCATCGGCTTCGACCCGCCCCGTACCGCCATCGGCAGCGGCCACGACAGCGACACCGAGCCGGGCCCCGTCGACTCCACCCGCATCGCCGCCCAGGCCCGCCGCGGCCATGAACTCCTCGTCGGCCTCGTCGGCGGCTGCGCCCTGGTCGCCGTCGGCGCCGTCGCCGTCCTCGGCTTCTCCGACAACCCCTGGGCCCAGCTCCTCGCCCTCGCCACCGGGATCGCCCTGCTGATGCGGGCCCACCTCTTCCGCTACACCGCACAGGTCGGCTGCGCGCTCGCGGCGGGCCTCGCCTCCCTGGTCCTGCTCGGCCTCGGACTCAGCCTCAACCCGCCCGCCGCGCTCCTGCGCGACGCCCTCCGGGGCGACAGCGGCGCGCTCGACCTGCGCACCATCTGGCTCGCCGCCGCCGTCGCGGGCGTCGCCGCGCTGGTCACCGCCATCGGGCTGATCGTCCCGCGCGCCGGGGTCACCCCCTTCTGGGGCCGCTTCCTGGAGATCGCCGAGACCTGTGTCCTGCTCACCCTGATCCCGCTGAGCCTGGCCGTCTTCGACGTCTACCACGCCATCCGCGCGACGACCTCCTGACCCGGGACCCCCGACCTGACGCGGAACCCCGACCTGGCCCGGAACCCCCGACCGGACCTCGGACCCCGGACATCAGCCTCCGGACAGCGGACCCCGGACCCGGGGAGCCGGCCGGGGCTGGTACGCTGTGTGACGGCCGTTTGTGTACGCTCTCCCGGACTCCCTGGGAGCCGCGCCCATCGGACCTCCGCCTCCGAGTCATGGAAGCCACCTGAGATCGAGACCAGGGGCACTCGCAGGCGCTTCGAACACCCAAGAGGAGTACCAGTGTCTCTCGACGCCGCCACGAAGAAGCAGATCATGGCCGACTTCGGCACCAAGGAGGGCGACACCGGCTCCCCCGAGGTCCAGGTCGCGATGCTCTCCCGCCGCATCTCGGACCTCACCGAGCACCTCAAGACCCACAAGCACGACCACCACTCCCGTCGTGGTCTGCTGATCCTCGTGGGCCAGCGCCGCCGCCTTCTCCAGTACCTGGCCAAGAAGGACATCCAGCGCTTCCGTACGCTGGTCGACCGCCTCGGCATCCGCCGCGGTGCGGCCGGCGGCGCCAAGTAAGACGCCGTGAAGGGAGCGGTTCCCACCCAGCGGGGACCGCTCCCTTTTGCTGTTGCCGCACCGGCCACCCCGCCGGCGCCGCAGCGGACCGGCCCGTACGGACGGCACCGCACCCGCGGCACCACCCCGTACAGGCTGTACACGCCGTACATGCCTGACCCGCTGTACGTGCGCGAGCCACCGGACGCCATTTAGTCTGGTCGCACAACGCAATACCGTCACACCCCTAGACCTGGGAAGCAGACTCGCCCGCCGGTCCTCGGTAGTGGCCCCCGGAGACCAGCCGTCCCCGGGTGCTTCGATCGAAGACCGGCCCCGCACGAGAGCTTCTCCGCAGGTCCCCCCGCCACACGGGCGCCGGGGACACAAAGACGCAACGTAACGGAGAAAACACTGGTGGAGAACGAGACCCACTACGCCGAGGCCGTCATCGACAACGGCTCCTTCGGCACCCGCACCATCCGCTTCGAGACGGGCCGCCTCGCCAAGCAGGCCGCCGGCTCCGCCGTGGCCTACCTGGACGACGACACCATGGTGCTGTCGGCGACCACCGCCTCGAAGAAGCCCAAGGACCAGCTGGACTTCTTCCCCCTCACGGTCGACGTCGAGGAGCGGATGTACGCCGCCGGGAAGATCCCCGGCTCCTTCTTCCGGCGTGAGGGCCGTCCCTCCGAGGACGCCATCCTCACCTGCCGCCTGATCGACCGCCCGCTGCGCCCCTCCTTCAAGAAGGGCCTGCGCAACGAGATCCAGGTCGTCGCCACGATCATGGCGCTCAACCCCGACCACCTGTACGACGTCGTGGCGATCAACGCCGCCTCGGCCTCGACGCAGCTGGCCGGCCTGCCCTTCTCCGGCCCGATCGGCGGCGTCCGCGTCGCGCTGATCAAGGGCCAGTGGGTCGCCTTCCCGACCCACAGCGAGCTGGAGGACGCCGTCTTCGACATGGTCGTCGCCGGCCGTGTCCTGGACGACGGCGACGTCGCGATCATGATGGTCGAGGCCGAGGCCACCGACAAGACCATCCAGCTGGTCAAGGACGGTGCCGAGGCGCCGACCGAGGAGATCGTCGCCGCCGGTCTGGACGCCGCGAAGCCCTTCATCAAGGTGCTCTGCAAGGCCCAGGCCGACCTCGCCGCCAAGGCCGCCAAGCCGGTCGGCGAGTTCCCGGTCTTCCTGGACCACCAGGACGACGTCTTCGAGGCGCTCTCCGCCGCCGTCCGCGACGAGCTGGCCCAGGCCCTCACCATCGCGGGCAAGCAGGACCGCGAGCGCGAGCTGGACCGCGTCAAGGAGCTGGCCGCCGAGAAGCTCCTCCCGGCCTTCGAGGGCCGCGAGAAGGAGATCTCCGCCGCCTACCGCAGCCTGACCAAGGCCCTGGTGCGCGAGCGCGTCATCAAGGACAAGGTCCGCATCGACGGCCGCGGCGTCACGGACATCCGTACGCTGGCCGCCGAGGTCGAGGCCCTGCCGCGGGTCCACGGCTCCGCCCTGTTCGAGCGTGGCGAGACCCAGATCCTGGGCGTCACCACCCTCAACATGCTCCGCATGGAGCAGCAGCTGGACACCCTCTCCCCGGTGACCCGCAAGCGCTACATGCACAACTACAACTTCCCGCCGTACTCCGTCGGTGAGACCGGCCGCGTGGGCTCGCCCAAGCGCCGTGAGATCGGCCATGGCGCTCTCGCCGAGCGCGCCATCGTGCCGGTGCTGCCGACGCGCGAGGAGTTCCCGTACGCCATCCGCCAGGTCTCCGAGGCGCTCGGCTCCAACGGCTCCACCTCCATGGGCGCGGTCTGCGCCTCCACCATGTCGCTGCTGAACGCCGGTGTGCCGCTGAAGGCCCCCGTCGCCGGTATCGCCATGGGTCTGATCTCCCAGGAGATCGACGGCCAGACGCACTACGTCGCCCTCACCGACATCCTCGGTGCGGAGGACGCCTTCGGTGACATGGACTTCAAGGTCGCCGGCACCAAGGAGTTCGTGACCGCCCTCCAGCTCGACACCAAGCTGGACGGCATCCCCGCCTCCGTCCTGGCCGCCGCGCTGAAGCAGGCCCGTGACGCCCGCCTCCACATCCTCGACGTGATGATGGAAGCGATCGACACCCCGGACGAGATGTCCCCCAACGCCCCGCGGATCATCACCGTCAAGATCCCCGTGGACAAGATCGGTGAGGTCATCGGCCCCAAGGGCAAGATGATCAACCAGATCCAGGAGGACACCGGCGCCGAGATCACGATCGAGGACGACGGCACCATCTACATCGGTGCCGCCGACGGCCCGGCCGCCGAGGCCGCCCGCGCCACGATCAACAGCATCGCCAACCCGACCATGCCCGAGGTCGGCGAGCGGTACCTGGGTACGGTCGTCAAGACCACCACCTTCGGTGCCTTCGTCTCCCTGCTCCCCGGCAAGGACGGCCTGCTGCACATCTCGCAGATCCGCAAGCTCGCCGGCGGCAAGCGCGTGGAGAACGTCGAGGACGTGCTCGGTGTGGGCTCCAAGGTCCAGGTCGAGATCGCCGAGATCGACTCCCGCGGCAAGCTCTCCCTGATCCCCGTGATCGAGGGCGAGGACGCCGATGCCGACAAGAAGGACGACACCGACAAGTGACGTCGCGTAGTTCCCGTGCGACGGCCCGCGCCTCTTCCCAGGCGCGGGCCGTCGCCCGTACCCAAACACTTCTGAAGGGCGACGACGGCATCGGCACCGTCCGCCGCACCACCCTCCCCGGTGGGCTGCGCGTGGTCACCGAGACCCTGCCGTCCGTACGCTCCGCCACCTTCGGCATCTGGGCCCATGTGGGCTCCCGGGACGAGACCCCGTCCCTCAACGGAGCCACCCACTACCTGGAGCACCTCCTCTTCAAGGGCACCGAGCGCCGCTCCGCCCTCGACATCTCCTCCGCGATCGACGCGGTCGGCGGCGAGATGAACGCCTTCACGGCGAAGGAGTACACCTGCTACTACGCCCGGGTGCTCGACACCGATCTGCCGCTCGCCATCGACGTGGTCTGCGACATGCTCACCGGTTCACTGATCCGCCAGGAGGACGTGGACGCCGAGCGCGGGGTGATCCTCGAAGAGATCGCCATGACCGAGGACGACCCCGGCGACTGTGTGCACGACCTCTTCGCGCAGACGATGTTCGGCGACACCCCGCTGGGCCGCCCGGTCCTCGGCACCGTCGACACCGTCAACGCCCTCACCGCCGACCGCATCCGCCGCTTCTACCGCAAGCACTACGACCCGACCCATCTGGTCGTGGCCGCGGCGGGCAATGTGGACCATGCGACCGTCGTCCGCCAGGTCCGCCGCGCCTTCGAACGCGCGGACGCCCTCACCCGTACCGACGCCACCCCGCTGGCGCCCCGGGACGGCCTGCGCACCGTGCGCACCGCGGGCCGGGTCGAGCTGGTCAACCGGAAGACCGAGCAGGCCCATGTGGTCCTCGGGATGCCCGGTCTCGCCCGTACCGACGAACGCCGCTGGGCGCTGGGCGTGCTGAACACCGCCCTCGGCGGCGGCATGTCGTCCCGGCTGTTCCAGGAGGTACGGGAGAAGCGCGGCCTCGCCTACAGCGTCTACTCGTACACCTCCGGCTTCGCCGACTGCGGCCTCTTCGGCGTCTACGCGGGCTGCCGCCCCAACCAGGTCCACGACGTCCTCAAGATCTGCCGGGACGAACTGGACCGGGTCGCCTCCGAAGGGCTCGACGACGACGAGATCGGCCGCGCGATCGGCCAGCTCTCCGGCTCGACGGTGCTCGGCCTGGAGGACACCGGCGCGCTGATGAACCGTATCGGCAAGAGCGAGCTGTGCTGGGGCACGCAGATGTCCGTGGACGACATGCTCGCCCGGATAGCGGCCGTCACCCCCGACGAGGTACGGGAGGTCGCGGGCGAGATCCTCGGCCGCCGCCCCTCGCTCGCGGTGATCGGCCCGCTCAAGGACCGCCAGGCCGACCGGCTCCACGAGACGGTCTCCTGACCCCGCTCCCCGAGGCGGCCGGCCGATCCCCCCGAGAGTTCCCACCCCGAAGGAAGAACTGATGAGCAAGTTGCGCGTGGCGGTCATCGGCGCCCAGGGCCGGATCGGCTCCGAGGCGGTACGGGCCGTGACGGCCGCCGGGGACCTGGAGCTGGTCGCCGCCCTCGGGCGCGGCGACCGGCTGGAGTCCCTCACCGAGGCCGGGGCCCAGGTCGTCGTCGAGCTGACCCACCCCGACTCGGTGATGGCCAACGTGGACTTCTGCGTACGCAACGGCATCCACGCCGTCGTCGGCACCACCGGCTGGACCGACGACCGGCTCGCGCGACTGCGGTCCGCTCTCGACGCCTCCCCGGGGACGGGCGTGCTCATCGCCCCGAACTTCTCCATCGGCGCCGTGCTGACCATGGTCTTCGCCCGCCAGGCGGCCCGCTGGTTCGAGTCCGCCGAGGTGGTGGAGTTGCACCACCCGAACAAGGCCGACGCCCCGAGCGGCACCGCCACCCGTACCGCACAGCTGATCGCCGCCGCCCGTGCCGAGGCCGGGCTCGGCGCCCAGCCCGATGCCACGGTCACCGCCCTGGACGGCGCCCGCGGCGCCGATGTCGACGGGGTGCCGGTGCACTCCGTCCGGCTGCGCGGGCTCCTCGCCCACCAGGAGGTGCTCCTCGGCGGCGAGGGCGAGACCCTCACCATCCGGCACGACTCGCTGCACCACAGCAGCTTCATGCCCGGTGTGCTGCTCGGCGTCCGCCGCGTGGTGGACACCCCCGGCCTCACCTTCGGGCTGGAACACTTCCTCGACCTGGGCTGATCGCATGCGCGCGAAAATCACCTATCTGATCACGGCCGCCGTCCTCGTCGTCTACTTCGTCCTGGTCGGCAGCCGCGGAGTGATGCTCCTCCAGCAGGGCACCCTGCTCACCGTCACCTTCGGGATCGCGGTCCTGATCCTGCCGGTGATCGGTATCTGGTTCCTCTGGAAGAACACCCAGTTCGTCACCCGGGCCAACCGGCTCGCGGCGGAGCTGGAGGCGGAGGGCGGACTTCCGGTGGACGATCTCGCCCGCACCCCCAGCGGCCGGATCGACCGGGACGCCGCCGACGAGGTCTTCGCCCGCCGCCGGGCCGAGGCCGAGGACTCCCCGGACGACTGGCGCTGCTGGTTCCGGCTGGCGGTCGCCTACCACGACGCCCGGGACACCCCGCGCGCCCGGCACGCGATGCAGCGCGCGATCAGACTCCGCGAGAGCGCCCGCTGAGACGGACGCGCACAGAGAACGGCCCGGACCGCTCACCCTGAGCGATCCGGGCCGTTTTCCTGTACGTGTACGTGTACGTGTACGTGTACGTGTACGTGTACGGGGGCGGGTGCCGGTGCGGGTCGCGCCGTCAGGCGGAGCCGTACTCCGAGGTCCAGGCCTCCACCATGTCCGTGGCCCGGTCGAAGCCCTCCAGCCGGCCCAGGAAGTCCGCGTTGTGGTCGGTCAGCAGCGGCAGCGGCTCGTTCCGCCCCCGGCGCACCAGGAGCAGCGCCTGGCCCTGCACCGTGCGGGGCAGCCCCAGCCAGCGCACCGGCTGCTGCACCGTCCGTACCGAGGCGACCTGCCCCCAGGGCACGGTCGAGGTGGTCAGAAAGCCGACCCGGCGCAGCCCGTGGCGGCTCACCCAGACTCCCATCCGCAGCAGCCGCAGGGCGCCGCCGATCGCGGCGCCCGCCACGGCCAGGCAGGCCATCGCCCCGGAGAACGCCCCGGCGAAGACGATGACCATCGCGGCGAGCAGGACGAACGCGGCGAGCAGCAGCAGGATCGCCGCGGCCCCCACCCGCCAGGGGCCCGGCCGATAGGGGCGACGCCACTGATCGTGATCGTCATAGGGAAGGGCCGCATCATCCGCGGTGGCGTCAAACGTACGGTCGGCCGTCAAAAAGGGCAGGGGCACGACTTGATCCTCACTCACCAGCACACTCGATCGGTTGCTGTGACGGGTGAGGCTACCGAGGTGGTTCCCGGCCGACCACCCCAGGGGGCCGTACGAGTTCAGTGGCGCTCGGTCGCCTCGGACTGCTGGGCCTTCTCCGGCGTGTTTCCGGACTCCAGGGCGGGCACCCCGAGGAGCAGCGAGCCGACGAGTCCGGCCACGACCGTGAGCCCGATCAGCGTACGGCCCGTGAGCTGGGAGAACGAAGGACGCTGCCGTGGCGGAGGGGCGACATTGCTCTCAAAGCGGTCGGCCTCCGCCCGTGCGACGAAGGCGAAGGGGACGGCTTCTCGCCGGCGGAACATGGGGGCACTCTCCTCTGCGCGTCAGGGTGCTCGGTCCCGGGAGGCGGCCTCCGCCGCGTCCGGGTGGCGCCATCGGTATCGGTGGCGCTGCTACCCGTACAGACGCGGGGAACGCCGTTTCGGTGCACTCTCCGCCGGTATCGGGCCGATCTTCCCCGCGATCCGGCCGATCTCCCCCGAGGAGGGGGCAGGGGAATACACGGGATATCCGACAAGAAGGGTATACGGCGCCAAACCCATGAAACGACTGAGGCGGGAGCGCGGGGAACGGACAGAAGGGGTGGACTAGAGTGGTCCGCCGGACCGCCCCGCCAGCAGCCATGGAAGGACCCACCCGGTGACCGACACCCCCGCCGAGGCCGTGACACCCAGTTTCCGCAGCGATGTCACCGTCGAGCTGGTGAAGCACTCCGCCTCCGACAGCGATGTGCTCTGGGCCGCCCGGGTCTCCACCGCCGGTGAGCAGTCCCTGGAGGAGCTGACCAAGGACCCGGAGCGCTCCAAGGGCCTGATCAACTTCCTGATGCGGGACCGCCACGGCAGCCCCTTCGAGCACAACTCGATGACCTTCTTCATCAGCGCCCCGATCTTTGTCTTCCGGGAGTTCATGCGGCACCGCGTCGGCTGGTCCTACAACGAGGAGTCGGGCCGCTACCGGGAGCTCCAGCCGGTCTTCTACGTCCCCGGCCAGGACCGCAAGCTGGTCCAGGAGGGCCGCCCCGGCAAGTACGTCTTCGTCGACGGCAGCCCGGAGCAGCACAAGGTCGTCTCCGATGCGATGATCGACTCCTATCGCCGCTCGTACGAGATCTACCAGGAGATGCTGGGCGCCGGGATCGCCCGGGAGGTGGCCCGCGCGGTGCTGCCCGTCGGCCTCTTCTCCTCCATGTACGCGACCTGCAACGCCCGCTCGCTGATGCACTTCCTGGGGCTGCGCACCCAGCACGAGCTGGCCAAGGTGCCCTCCTTCCCGCAGCGCGAGATCGAGATGGTCGGCGAGCTGATGGAGCGGGAGTGGGCCGGGCTCATGCCGCTCACCCACAGCGCCTTCAACGCGAACGGCCGGGTCGCCCCCTGATCCCCCCCGGGCACCGGCCGGATCCCCACCGGCCGCCGACCACCCAAGTGGCGGTCCCGAGATCACCCAATAACACCGGAAGTGTCCGCATTGCGGTATTTCACGATGTTCATCTAGGCTGATCAAACGGACCCGGCGCTGTTTGAACCCCCGAGCAGACAGCGCCGGGCTCCGCATCCGCTCATCCCACGACGTACGTCACGTCCGGGAGGGGACACAGCGTGCTGAGCAACGAGTAGCGTGTAACCCATGGCTCCGATCTCCACCCCGCAGACCCCTTTCGGACGGGTCCTCACCGCGATGGTCACGCCCTTCACGGCGGACGGCGCACTCGACCTCGACGGCGCCCAGCGCCTCGCCACCCACCTTGTGGACGCGGGCAATGACGGCCTGATCGTCAACGGCACCACCGGCGAGTCCCCGACCACCAGCGACGCGGAGAAGGACCGGCTCGTCCGAGCCGTGCTGGAGGCGGTCGGAGACCGGGCCCACATCGTCGCCGGTGTCGGCACCAACGACACCCGCCACACCCTGGAACTCGCCCGCGCGGCCGAAAGCGCCGGAGCGCACGGCCTGCTCGTGGTGACCCCGTACTACAACAAGCCCCCCCAGGAGGGCCTGCGCCGCCACTTCACGGCCGTCGCCGATGCCACCGGCCTCCCGGTGATGCTCTACGACATCCCCGGCCGCAGCGGCGTCCCGATCGACACCGAGACCCTTGTCCGGCTCGCCGAGCACCCCCGTATCGTCGCCAACAAGGACGCCAAGGGCGACCTCGGCCGGGCCGGCTGGGCCATCGCCCGCACCGGCCTCGCCTGGTACTCCGGCGACGACATGCTCAACCTCCCGCTGCTCTCCATCGGCGCCGTCGGCTTTGTCTCCGTCGTCGGCCATGTCGCCGCCCCCGAGCTGCGGGCCCTGCTCGACGCCCACCTCAACGGCGACATGGAGAAGGCGGCCGAGATCCATCAGCGGCTCCTCCCCGTCTTCACCGGCATGTTCCGCACCCAGGGCGTCATGACCACCAAGGCCGCCCTCGCCCTCCAGGGGCTCCCGGCGGGCCCGCTGCGGCTGCCGCTGATCGAGCTGTCCCCGGCGGAGACCGAGCAGCTCAAGATCGATCTGGCGGCCGGCGGCATCCAGCTCTGACCGAGACTTCACAACTGAATATCCCGACCAACTGAACATCCCCACCAACTGAATACCTGACCCTGTCCACCGGAGGACGGCCGGACAGGGACCACACCAGCAAGTGCACGAATGTCACGTACGCCACGTGCCCCCGCGGCACGTGGCGTACGTCGTGAGGAGAGTCTTTTGAGCCATCCGCATCCTGAACTCGGCGCCCCTCCGAAGCTCGCCAAGGGCGGCCTGCGCGTCACACCCCTCGGCGGTCTCGGAGAGATCGGCCGCAATATGACGGTCTTCGAGTACGGAGGCCGCCTGCTCATCGTCGACTGCGGCGTCCTCTTCCCGGAGGAGGAGCAGCCCGGCATCGATCTGATCCTGCCGGACTTCACCATCCTCCGGGACCGGCTGGACGACATCGAGGGCATCGTCCTCACCCATGGCCACGAGGACCACATCGGCGGTGTCCCCTATCTGCTCCGGCTCAAGTCGGACATCCCGCTGATCGGCTCCAAGCTGACCCTCGCCCTGATCGAGGCGAAGCTCCAGGAGCACCGCATCCGCCCGTACACCCTGGAAGTCGCCGAGGGCAACCGGGAGCGGATCGGCCCCTTCGACTGCGAGTTCATCGCGGTCAACCACTCCATCCCGGACGCCCTGGCCGTCGCCATCCGCACCCCCGCGGGCATGGTCGTGCACACCGGCGACTTCAAGATGGACCAGCTGCCGCTCGACGGCCGGCTGACCGATCTGCACGCCTTCGCACGGCTCAGCGAGGAGGGCATCGATCTGCTGCTCTCCGACTCGACCAATGCCGAGGTACCGGGGTTCGTCCCGCCCGAGCGCGACATCTCCAATGTCCTGCGGCAGGTCTTCGCCGGCGCCCAGAAGCGGATCATCGTGGCGAGCTTCGCCAGCCATGTCCACCGCATCCAGCAGATCCTGGACGCCGCCCATGAGTACGGGCGCCGGGTGGCCTTCGTCGGCCGCTCCATGGTCCGCAATATGGGCATCGCCCGGGACCTGGGCTACCTCCGCGTCCCCGCCGGGCTGGTCGTGGACGTCAAGACCCTCGACGATCTGCCGGACGAGAAGGTCGTCCTGGTCTGCACGGGGTCCCAGGGCGAGCCGATGGCCGCGCTCTCCCGGATGGCCAACCGCGACCACCAGATCCGGATCGTCCAGGGCGACACCGTCATCCTGGCCTCGTCCCTCATCCCGGGGAACGAGAACGCGGTCTACCGCGTCATCAACGGCCTCACCCGCTGGGGTGCGAATGTCGTGCACAAGGGCAATGCCAAGGTGCATGTCTCGGGCCATGCCTCGGCGGGCGAGCTGCTGTACTTCTACAACATCTGCCGCCCGAAGAACCTGATGCCGGTCCACGGCGAATGGCGCCACCTGCGGGCCAACGCCGAGCTGGGCGCGCTGACCGGGGTCCCCAAGGACCACATCGTCATCGCCGAGGACGGTGTCGTGGTCGACCTGGTGGACGGCAAGGCCAGGATCACCGGCAAGGTGCAGGCCGGCTATGTGTATGTGGACGGCCTCTCGGTCGGCGACGTCACCGACGCCTCCCTGAAGGACCGGCGCATCCTCGGCGACGAGGGCATCATCTCGATCTTCATCGTGGTCGACTCCTCGACCGGCAAGATCACCGCCGGCCCCCATGTCCAGGCACGGGGCTCGGGTATCGACGACGCGGACTTCGTCGGGGTCATCCCCCGTCTTGAGGAGGTCCTCGCCAAGTCCGCCGCCGACGGGGTCGGCGAGCCCCACCAGCTCCAGCAGCTGGTCCGCCGCACGGTGGGCAAGTGGGTCTCCGACACCTATCGGCGACGCCCGATGATCCTTCCGGTTGTGGTCGAGGTCTGACCTCACGACCCGTCTGACGTGGCCCTTCCTGGAGCCGGGCGCCTCGATTTGCATCGGGGCGCCCGGCCCAGTAGGTTTACGGCTCCGCCCACGGGGAACCCGAAGCTTTCCAGCATCGGAACCAAAGAACCGAACGGGCGGGAAATTCCGACTCAGAACTTCTGATAAAGTCGGAGCAGCCGAAAGGCAAAAGGCCGGTCCAACTGGCCGCTGGATCCGAAAGGTCCGAATCCCGGGAGACCGGGGGGCGGGA